>NZ_JBITMC010000025.1:0-80168 GCF_044465805.1 Micromonospora sp. NPDC049497
GTCGCTAACCCACTTACCGGAGACCTCTTCAGTTATCGATCACCGCCACGCCGTGACCCCACCCGGCCAACACCCACTTACGAAACGCGCCCTAGACGCGGCCGGTCCAGGGTCTTCCGATGCCGGCGCGTACCGCGCTACGCCCGGGCGGCAGGTCAAGCACGTCGATCAAGCTGGGGTCCTCGTCTACGGCATGGTGCAGGTGCCCGAGCTTGCCGATGCTGCCGGCCGCGTCGGAAGCTCCGACCAGCTGCCAGACTCCGTCGTCCGGGCCGTGACTGATCATCAGAACAGGCTCGTGGCGTTCGAAAACCTCAGGAGTCTGGATACAGGTGGTGCCCAGCAGCCAGTGCCGCATCCACCATGCTCGCCGATCGTGCTGCAGGACGTGGTCGGTGACCCACCACACGAACGGCAGGTCCTCGTGGGCGCGCGACTGGTCCGCAGTCAGGTCCGGGCCGCCCTGCGGGACCCGCTCGAACGGCTCGTCAGTGAGCGAGAACGCGTGGCCGTCCTCGTTCGCGAAGATGACAGCGTGGAAAGTGCCCCCGCCGGGATTGCCGGCACCGATCCCGATGGATAGGCGGGCGACGTGTGGGTCCGAGTCGGTGGTCCAGCCGAACGCGTACGAGGCCAGTTCACCACGCGGCCCCACGAACTCGCCGAACACGCGCCGGTCCATGCCTGTGACACCGGCCGTCGGCACCTCAACGAGCGCCCCCTCCAGCACCTGGATCTCCACGCCGGGAACATAGCTGATCGAAAGCATCGTCGCGCAGGCGCACACCACCGCTACCCAGCGCGCCACCCCGGCGACGATCACCGGCCCAACGCCGTGCGGTTCCCTGGCGGCTGTCGCGCTTGGGCCAGACGCCCGGACGACGGCAGAGTGAGCCGCCGCGACGCGGGAGTGGGCGTCAAAACGTCGCGACACCGGCAGGCACCAGTGGCATGCTCTTCCCGGTGTTGAGGCAGTTGGACGACGGGGTCGAAATCACCGCCGAGGCGGGGCGTGGTTCTGCCCGTCTTCGTAGCGCCGAGCGGCCGTGGCACGACGAGGTACTTGACTTGCGATGCGAGCTGGCCGATGACGGCGTCAGTGCGGTGACCTGGGTCCGGACTGTCAACGGCGACGGGACCATGTCGTGGGCAGCCGACCTCGCCGAGTCGTACGAGGGATGGGTCGGCGTGCGGGCCTGGGAGTCGCGAGAACACGACCTCCGCATCAACGCGACGCATGACCGACGAGGCCACGTCAATCTCCGTCTCGTCATCCGGGGCCCTCGGGGCCACGACCCGAGTGCGTGGGAGGCCTCCGTCGTGGTGACCCTTGACGCCGGCGAAGACATGCGACGTCCCGTCGCCGAACTCGGTGACTTGGTCTCGTAGCGGCTCCAAGTCGGGAGCGCTAAACGAACGGTGTGTCCCGGCACGGCCGGGCGACCAGCGGCAGATCCGGTGCTCTACCGTGCGGGTCCGTGGTGCTTGCCAGGCTTGTAAGGCATCTGTTTGGCTGCCTGGATGCCCGCGTACTCTGCACATACCCGCCGCGCATTCTGGGTCGACTCGGAGAAGGACCCGCGCAATACCGGCGAACCACCAGTGGGCGAGGTGACGACTCTGCGAAAGTACCTCGACCACTACCGGATGACCTTCGAGATGAAGTGCGATGGTCTCTCTTCGAAACAGATGGCCGCACCGGCCAGTAAGCCCTCGTCGCAGTGGCGGCCTTTGACCTTCATGCGGTACTCGTCATCGGCCCGGCCACTCCTGAACGAAAGCGGCGCGCCGCTGGAGCCAGTCCATCACGATGGCCCCTCCGATAGAGACAATCGTGACAACAATCAGGGGGACGTCGATGAGTCTGCTGGAGACGATGATTACGCAGGTGCCGACGCTGATCGGCGTGGCGGTCGGCACTGCCGGCACGATCATTGCCACGACAGTGGCCGAACGGGCGCGGTGGCGGCGCAGTCAAACGGTGCGGTGGGACGAGCGGCGGCTGGACGCCTACGCCGATTTCACGCGTGCCGTGAAGGAGATCCATCTGCTGGCGCTGGGAATGCTCAGCGCCCACCGGCCCGGCGCCCGTACCCCGCCACTTGGCCGCGAGGAGGGGTTGGCCCGGTTGGCTGAGGCGGATGTGCGGCACACGCTGACATGGGAGGCGGTTCTGCTGCTCGGTGATGAGGTCACCGTAGGGGCGGCGTCCGCATGGCGTCACGCCGTACGAGCTCTGGAGCAGGCGGCACGTTCCTTGCCGGACCCGCCCGACGATCTTGCGGGTCTGGTTCGGCGGGCCGATGAGACTCGTGACGGCTTCTACCGTGCCGCGCGAGGCAGCCTCGGTGTCCGCGGCGGCATCGTCGACCAGGTGCGACGGCCAGCGGACAATCGGGCGCCGGCCACTCGCCTCTGACGTAGGTCCATGGCACGAACACTTCGCGGCATGTGCGTACACCCGATCGCTGTTCCGGTCGCGGTGGGCCACGAGGGCTTGGAAGGGAGGGGCGTGGCTGATCATTGAGCGGTGATGAACCCTGCCGCGCTTCCGGCCGACCCCGGTGCGTTCTCGTTGGCCGTTCCGCCGCTGTTTGCCGCGCTGGCTCCGGCGCGGAGCATCCTCATCGCCGGAGCGGGCGGGGGGTTCGACGTGTATGCCGGCCTGCCCTTGGCGTTCGCCCTGTGGCGCGGCGGCGCACAGGTGCACCTGGCCAGCCTGTCCTTCTCCCAGCTCGAATTGATCGGCCGGGACGCGTGGGTAGCGGAGCACGTCGCGGCGGTGCAGCCGGACACCACCAGCCCGGACTGGTACTTCCCTGAACGGACGCTCGCCCGGTGGCTGGCGGCTCAGGAGCTGCCGTCGACCGTGTACGCCTTTCCGCCGCTCGGTGTCCAGCCGTTACGGGCGGCGTACCGGCACCTGGTCGAACAACTCAACATCGATGCGGTGGTGCTGGTCGATGGCGGCACCGATGTCCTGCTGCGCGGCGACGAAAGCGATCTCGGCACCCCGGTGGAGGACATCACCAGCCTGGCCGCCGTGGCCGCGCTGGACGTACCGGTCAAGCTAGTGACCAGTCTCGGCTTCGGCATCGACGCCTACGACGGCGTCAACCACGTCCAAGTGCTGGAGAACCTCGCCGCACTCGACCGCGACGGCGGCTACCTCGGTGCCCTGTCCATCCCCGGATCGAGCCGGGAGGCGGCACTGTACCGCGATGCTGTCGCCGACGCCCAGGCTGCCACCCCGGACCGGCCGAGCATCGTCCAAGGACAGATCGCCGCCACCAGCGGCGTGTTCGGAGACGTCCGGTTCACCCCGCGCACCAGCGGCGGCGACCTGTTCGTCAACCCGCTGATGGCGATCTACTTCACCGTCGACCTCGACAAACTCGCCGCCCGATGCCTCTACCTCGACCGCATCCAGAACACCATCGGCAGGCGACAGGTCATCACCCGCATCCAAGCGTTCCGCGACGAACTCCTCAGCGCACGCATCCCCCGCGCGTTTCCCCACTGAACGCCTGGACCGCGGCGGAAGCGTACATCTGCTGGCCGAGGTGCGATCCGCGGCGAAGCCGGGTCCGGTTCAGCCGGATAGTTTTCTGCGGTAGCTAATGTCATCATCCTGAGCGATCATCACGGCGGCGCTTGACGCTGCACCGGCGCAACGACGGCGGGTACTTGCTGACCTCGTGGTGACCGGTGGCGACTTCTCTTGGCTGAACGCTCGTGTCGAGCCGAGGGAAGGGCTCGCGGAGGTCCGGTCGCTCTTCGCCGAGGAACTGCGGCTGCTCGATGGTGTCGATGAGGATGTCGACTCCTGGGAGCATGCGTACGAGGCCGTCCGGAACGCCGTGACGCTTCGGTACCCGGATGGCCAGGAGGTTCCTGAGTTCCTTCTCCACATCGATGGTAACGAGGCGTGGTGGCGGTGGAGTGGCGAGCCGTTTGACGAGCAGCATGCCTAACCAGCGCGCCCGCCCGGCGTCAAGTGAGGATGGTTCGCTGTTTGCCGATCACCCAACGGTGTCGTGGTTCGAGGGCACGTGACAGTACGCTCTCATCGTGAAAACGGTCCGCGTTTACGCCCCCCGATCGAAGCTGCTGCTTCTGTTGCTCGCGTCCGCCGCCTTCGTGTTGGCAAGTCTGTGGATTATTGATGCCTCGCGTGGGTTTCTCGGCATCCTCACCGGAGTAGTTGGCATTGCGTTCTTTGGCCTGGGCGGCGTCTACTTTTTCCTCGAGCTGGTCTATCGGCGACCGACCCTGCAGATCGACGCGGAGGGCATCACCGATCGGGCGTCACTGGCCTCGGCTGGCCGGCTCGATTGGCCTGAGATCGGCACCGTGAAGATCCACTCCGTCGCGGGGCAACGAATGTTGGCGATTATGGTGCACGACCCGAATGCGGTGATTACCCGAGCCGGGCTCGTGCGCCGCGCCTTCCTGCGGATGAATCTTGCAACCGGCTTTCCGCCGGTCAATGTCCCAGAGTCCGCTCTGCCGTACTCGCTGGAGGCGCTCGTCGACGAGATGCGCCGACACAACCCCGACGTTCAGGTGTCCACTGATTAAACACGCCACGGTGACACCGGGTAGCGGGTCGATGCCTCATCACAGGCAGATGGCAATCGGCGAGCTTCGTCGAAGGGACCGGTCCAAGGCCTCCCGCAACTGTGGGTCTTTCGGCGCATCGATCCGTTGGGCCATCTCGGCGAGCACCTTCGGGTCGCGCTGCCCGTTCCGAATCGCAGCACTGACGATGTCAGCAATGGAGTCGCGAGCAACTCCGCAGCGGTCAACACCGGCAGTTCTTCAAGCTGAACAGGCGGTAGTTCTAACAGGATTGCTCAGGGTCCCGCCGGCATGATCGGAGGCACCGACATCGGCAGAGTCGGACGTCTGGGAGCCTGGCCGAACGCGCGCGTCGCGGCAAATGAGTGAACACCGCTCAGCTGGGCGATGAGTCGTCCGGCGCATTGAGGACCAATACCGTCATGTCCAACAGTCGCTGGTAGTACGCGGCCTCATCGTCGTCCAACTCCGGGATGACACGGAGGAGTTCCTGCTCGCATGCCGCAAGGATGTCCCACCGCCCGTCATCGTTGCTTCCGCCTCGATGCAGCCAGGTACTTACACAGCCAGCCACGTTGGAATCGAGCAACATCATGCTGACGCCGGCCACGTCAACACTTCTCGGCCGGCCAGGAAACGGGGCCCGCGTGTGCGCCTCCCAGAGTTCGGCGACTGCCGCCAGTCGGTCTGTCATGCGACCCAGCACTCCCATCATCGACCAGGTACCGAATGTAGACACACTCTTCTCGGCATGATCGGACGCTGACCTGGCGCGCGGTCAGCGGCATGTGCGGACACCCCTGGCTGGGCCGGGTGAACTACGCTTTGAGGCCGGCCTGCCCAACGCGCGGCGCCGGTACCGCGCGTCACTGAGCCCAGGGGTGGCAGCACCGTTCGAGTCGGGCCAGGCTCCGGGGAGCCCGCTCATAATGAGCGGGCTCCCGAAAACAACCCAGTCGGGCCCAACCGTGCATCTGCAACCGCGCGGAGCGCGCCGGCACGACAGGGTGGCGTATGCGATCTCCACTCGCGCACCTAAGCTCCTCTCGTGTATTTCGTGGAGCGGTCGCGTGTGGATTCTCCGTTCAGCAAGTTGGTCTTCTACGTGCCGGAAACGACGGTGCTCGGCTGGTTCCAGCGCGCCTGGCGCCACGAGGACCCGGAAGCGCTTCTCGACGCCGAGATCGGCGGCGGCGCCTACGGTTTCGACTCGATCTTCGAGGCGATCGAGGAGCACCGCCTCCCCTGCCCACAGACCCTCGTCGAGCTGCGCGAACTCCTGGACGAGCACCTCTGGGTCGAGTCTGACGACCCGATACGCCTCGACGAGCGGGGGCTGCGGGTGCGTACCAACGACGACGAGGTGGACCTGGCCTACTTCTTTTTCGAGGACGAGGCGATCGTCGCCCACGCCGACCGGCTCGCGTACCTCGTAAACGACACTTGGCCGCTGCCGTCCGGCGCCGCCGCGCCCGGCGCGACCTTCACCCCTGACGTGGCGCTCCGCATCGTCGGCCCACCCGGGCCTGGTCCGGATTCCGTCTACGCGGTCCGCATCACCTGGCAGCACCCCGACCACAACGGCACGAACCTGGACCAGCGGGAAGCGACCGTCTTCCCCGGCGTCCGCCTGCCCGGACTTGCCGACCACCTACGCGGTATCGCCGATCCCGTGTCCCGGGAACGCTTCGACGCCGACCTGCTGCGCTCCCTCGTCGGACCCGGCGACGATGGCATCGGCCCCGCCTTGGACCGTTACGTCTGCCTCGAACCATACGACTTGTCGATTTCCGGAAAGTGGACCGCACCCAGCCACGAGCAGATCCTGCAATGGAAGCTGCCGGAGCCACCACCGGAGGCCCGCGTCGCGGTGGATGAGCACCTCGCCCAGGCCGCCCGCTACATCGACGACTTCTTCGGCCACGAGCAACTGTTCCTCTTCGACACGCAATGGGCCGCCGCCCACCCCGACCTGGCGCTGTCCCTCCTCCGCTATGCCACCCACTGGGACCCGTTTGCGCCGTGACGGGTTCCCGAACACTGAGTTACGTCACGGGCTCCTGGCCACCCGAGTAGGTTCACCCCGGAGGCGGGGACTGAACTTGCCCTATCCGCTCTTCGGCACGAGCGCGCGCAGTGGGCATCGCGCATCGCGCCTCGTGACCACGTCTGCTGGCTGCCGCGCGCTCGGCGGCATGAGAGCGCGTTGCATCCCCGCCTTGCGCGGTGCCGACCGGCCTCGATGGCGCGGGCCGGACGCTGCCCCGACGGCCTACCGCAGCCACCGCAGTGCGGCGTCCGCGGTGTCCTCGGGGCTGCTGTTGAAGGCGATGGCCGCGCCGGGAGCATGCTGTCGGACAAGGTTGACCAGCTTCTCGAAGAGCTCGAGCAACGGCTCGTGCTTGCGAATGCCGCCCCCGACCACCACGCAGGCGTAGTCCTTCCGGGTCAGCGCCTCGACGATCGCTTCCTCCGGGTTCTCGTCGGGCGCAACCAAGCACAGGTCGGCATCGATGCCGAGATCGCTGAAACGGGCCTGACCGCGTGCTATCGCCGCCACAACCGGCTCAGGGTCCCAGCCCGGGATCCTGACGGGGTCGAGACCGATCACCAGCACTCGCCCAGTGCCATGCATCCTGCTACCTCCTACAAACCGATCTGGCCCCCAGCACCCCGACACGTGGGCACCGAGCTCACCTAACACCGTCAACTTCGTCGGAGGGGCGTGTCACGATTCAGATGCTGTCACGGGTGGCATCAGACTGCCCGATACCCGGCCCTCTGGTGGCGCCCGGCCGCGATGTGGAGTCTCCGCATCTTCAGCAGTCCCGGCCGTCTTCGGCCGGCCTGCACACGGCCTGTTCGTCGTGCTGGCACTCGCTCGGGCATCTCCAGGAGGCCGGGGGGGGGGGGGGGGGGGGGGCGGGGGGGGGGGGGGGGGGGTGGGGGGGGGGGGGGGGGGCGGGGGGCGCCGGGGCCGGCCCCCCCCCCCCCCCCCCCGGGGGGGGGGGGGCCCCCGGGCCGCGGCAGCCGGTTGGTTCAGCGCCAGGCCGACGGGTAGTCGTAGCGGGTGAGCAGCCGCCCGGCGAACAGTGCCGTGCCGAGCACGATCAGCACGGCGGGCAGCACCGTGTGCACTGGATAGCCGAGACCGGGGCCGGTCAGTCCGATGAACGCGGCGCAGACGGCGGCCGGCGCGTGCGGCGCCGCCAGTAGCAGCATCGCCACCACCGACGCCGTCGCGGACACCGACGCCGTTGCCACCGACGGGCCCATCGCAGCGGTGACCCCGGCCGCGATGATGGCGCACGCCGGATAGCTCACCAGCATCGCGGCCGGCCGGGCCAGCGGCGCGCGGGGCGCCATGGCGAGCACCGCGGCCGAGGCGACGAACGGAAGGGCGAAGACGTCCAGGCCGGTGAGCTTTTCCATCGTGGCCAGCACGGCCGTCGCGCCGAGCAGCATCGCGCCCGCGCTGAGCGCGACGGACCAGGCGATCCGCCAGTTGGTCGTCGGGCGGCGAAGGGTGGCGGAGGACATCCGCTACCGGGTACGGCGCAGGAAGGCGCGGATCAGCTCGGCGATCTCGCCGCCGTGCGTCTCCAGTGCGAAGTGACCGGTGTCCAGCAGGTGGATCTCGGCGTTCGGCAGGTCCCGGGCGTACGCCTCGGCACCTGCGGGGCCGAAGATCTCGTCGTGGCGGCCCCAGGTGACCAGCGCGGGCGGCTGATGCTGACGGAAGTAACCCTGGAAGTCCGGATAGACGTCCAGGTTGAACTGGTAGTCCCAGAAGAGCTGGAGCTGGATCTCCCGGTTGCCGGGCCGCTCCAGGCCGGCCTGGTCGAGCAGCCACGTCTCCGGGGCGATCCGGTCGAGGCGGTCCGCCGGCACGCCGTGGGTGTATTGCCAGCGGGTCGCCTCCGCCTCCAGCAGTCGCCGGACCGCCGGCTCGTGGGTCTGCCGGTCTTTGGCGTGATCGAACAGGACGTCCCAGAACGGCGTGAAGCCCTCGGTGTAGGCGTTTCCGCTCTGCGTGATCAGGGCGGTGATGCGGTCCGGGTTCCGGCTGGCGATGCGCAGCCCAATTGGAGCGCCGTAGTCATGCAGGTAGAGGGCGAACCGGTCGATGCCGAGCGTGTCGAGCAGGGACATGGTGACCTCGGTGAGCCGTTCGAAGCTGTAGTCGAACTCCGTCACCGGCGGTGCGGACGACTGTCCGAAGCCGATGTGGTCGGGGGCGATGAGGTGGTACTCGTGGGCGAGCGCGGGCATCAGGTTGCGGAACATGTGCGAGCTGGTGGGAAAGCCGTGCAGCAGGACCAGCGTCGGCCGGGACGGATCGCCGGCCTCTCGGTAGAACACCTGCTGGCCGGCAACCGCGACGGTGTGGTGACGGGTGGCGAACGCGGACATGATGACTCCTCGACAGGTGGGAGAACCGTCGTTCTCCGGTCGGCTGCTAATCTAGGAGAACAACGGTTCTCCGCGCAAGGGGCTTTGACATGGACCACACAACGGCCGAGGATCGGCTGCTCGCCGCCGCCGACGCGCTCT
Source organism: Micromonospora sp. NPDC049497 (assembly GCF_044465805.1). Lineage (NCBI taxonomy): Bacteria > Bacillati > Actinomycetota > Actinomycetes > Micromonosporales > Micromonosporaceae > Micromonospora > Micromonospora sp. NPDC049497. The sequence goes on from NZ_JBITMC010000025.1 coordinate 9,136, forward strand.
TCTACGATCGGGGCGTCCAAGCGGTCGGCATGGATGACATCCGGCAGGCGTCCGGCGTCTCCCTCAAGCGCACCTACCAGCTTTTCCCCTCCAAGGGGCACCTGGTCGAGGCGGTGCTGCGCCGGCGCGACCGGGCTATCCGCGCGGAACTCGACGCGTACACCTCGGCGCGGCCGACCCCAGCGGAGCGCCTGCTGGCGGTCTTCGACTACCTCTACGACTGGTTCAGCCAGCCCGACTTCCGGGGGTGCGCGTTCATCAACACGTTCGCCGAACTCGGTGGGGCGTCGGCGAACGTGGTCGACATCGTCCGCACCCACAAGCAGGCCGTCGCCGACCACATCGCCGCCCTCGTCGCGTCGGCCGACCGACCGCCGGCGCTGGCCGGGCAGCTGCTCATCCTGGCCAACGGCGCGATGGTCACCGCCGCGATCGTCGGCAGCCCCGAGCCGGCCCGCGAGGCCCGCGAGGCGGCGCGGCGTCTGCTCGACGTCGACACTCCAGCCTGATCGACCACTGCCGGAAGTACGGCATGACGAACAGAGCCGCTCGGCCGAATCGGCCCATGACAGCCTTCCACCTCAGGCTCCGACGTGGACGTCGGTACCCGACGTCCACGCCAGGGCATGGGTGTTCGGAAGGTAACTACGGCAGACCTGCAGGCACTGCGTGAGCGTTGCGCTTTTCAGTGTGCGTGGGCGTGAACGTCTGCGGGTGGTTTCACAGCCGGGACGATGAGCACTGCCAGGACACTGGAAGCCGCGGCCACGATGGCGGCAAAGGTGAAGCCGCGGGTGAAGCCGGTGCTGCCGCTGCCGGCGATACTCGCCGCCGCGATACTGGAGACCACGGCGACTCCGAGGGCTGCGCCGAACTCGTGAAAGGTGCTGAGGAGGCCCGACGCGATTCCCGCCTCGTGATGGGCGACCTGTCCCAGCGCGGTCGTGGAGGCGGCGACGAAGGCGGCGCCGATTCCCGCCGCGCCGACGCTGATCCCCGTCACCACCAAAACCGAACCGTCCCAGAACGCGGGTACCGCGGTGCCGAGGGCAGCGATCGCAAGGCCCGTCATCGCGACGGGCCGGGCGCCGAGGCGGCCAACGACATGACCGGCGACCTGCGCACCGATGATCGTCGCTACGGCGACCGGCAGGAACAGCAGCCCGGTCCGCAGCGCGCCGTAGCCCTTGTGATGCTGCAGGTAGAACGAGCCGAGGAAGAACACCGCGATCATCAGCGCGGTCGCCACCAGGATCAGGAACGTGCCGCCGGCCACCGACCGACGGGTCAGGATCCGCAGGTCCATCAGCGGCGACCGCACGATGCGTTGCACGACGGCGAACAGGACGTACAGAACAACGGCACCGGCCAGAGTCCCGAGGGTCGCGGCGGTCAGCCAGCCCCGGTCGCCGGCGTTGATCAGCGCGTAGATCGCCGTGCCGGTTGCGGCCGTGACGAGAACGGCCCCCGGCACATCCAGGCGCGCCCGGGTCCCGTGCGGCAGCTCCGCCGGCAGCATCCGGGCCAGTGCCCCCAGCACGATCAAACCGATGGGCACGTTGATGTAGAACACCCACTGCCAGCCAGGACCGGCGGTAAGTACACCACCGAGCAGGACACCGATCGCCGCGCCGCCGCCGCCCAGCGCCGACCAGATGCCGAGCGCCTTGTTGCGCTCCTCTCCGTCGAAGACTCTCGTCACCACCGACAGCGCGGCGGGTGACAGCATCGCCGCACCGACGCCTTGCGCGACGCGGCCTCCGATCAGCATCGCGGCACCCGCGGCCAGGCCCGTGAGCAGCGACGCGACGGTGAACAGGAGCAGGCCGAGCAGCACCACGCGGCGGGAACCGAGTAGATCCGCGGCTCGCCCTCCGAGCAGCATCAGGCCGCCGAACATCAATGTGTATGCGCTGACCACCCAGGTCAGCGTGTCGCGTTGCAGGCCGAGGTCCGCGCCGATGTGCGGCAGCGCGATCGCCACCACGGTGACGTCGAGGATGAGCATGAACTGGGCGACGCCGAGCAGCGCCAGCATGCGCCAGCGGCGTGGGTCGGTGGCAGTGGTTTCCGGTTGGTCGACGGCCTGAGCGGACACGGCGTCGCCTCCAATTCGAACAGCAGTGTTTGACTTGTGTCGGGTACAGTAACTCGTACACCACTGTTCAACAAGGGGGATCGGGTGACGGCACCGACGTCGGGAAGGTCGTCGGCCAGGCGAGCGGATGCGCAGCGCAGCATCGCGGCGATACTCGGGGCCGCCGTGAACGCCTTGAGTCGTAACCCGGATGCCAGCGTCAGCGAGATCGCGAAGGCGGCCGGCGTCGGGAGGGTCACGCTTTACGGCCACTTCCCGAACCGCGCAGACCTGGTCGAGGCGGCGCTCGCCCACGCCATCGAACAGGGCCACGCCGCACTCGACGCGGTCGACCTGACCGGCGACACCCGGCAGGCACTCGCGCGGCTGATCGACTCCAGCTGGTTGCTGGTCAACCAGTCCCGCTCTCTCTTGCTCGCGGCCCAGACAGTTCTCCCGCCAGGCCGGATCCGCGACCTGCACGCCGGCCCGGCCGAGCGCGTCGAAGGCCTCGTGAAGCGCGGTCAGGACGACGGCGTGTTCCGGAACGATCTGTCCACCTCATGGCTGGTCGGCGTCATGCACAATGTGATGCACACCGCCGCCGACGAGATCAACGCCGGCCGCCTCGATCCGGACCAGGCTGCGGCGTTCATCACAGCGACCATCCTGGCCGCCTTCACGCCGCCCGGACGTCGCGTCCCCACCTGAGAACCGCCAGCCCAACCGGCCCCTGCTCTACAGCTCGGCCGCCTCTCGCGCGCCCCGCCGGACAGCCCGAGGCGCGGAGCATCTGCAGGGTCCGCGCAGTAGTGAGGTTCCCGGTTTGCCGGAGGGTTGGTTACCTGGCGCCGGTATACGCACCAATGGCCACAATGAACGGCTCAGCCAATTCATCGCAGCTGGAGCAGCCCGCGTTCGGCCATGAAGGACCGCAATGTCTCGGCGTCCTCGGTGGACATCAGGCGGCGTGGGATCACCGTCGCCGGCATCCGGCCGACGTACACGATCCAGAACTCAGGGGTGTCTTCACCCGGGCCACCCCGTCCCAGGCGATGCCGCCAGACTCGGAGCCGCTGCGCATCATGATGTTGTCGTCGGTGATGTCGTAGGCGCCCTCGACAGCGTAGGCACTGGAGCGACGCCGGGCGCGCCACTGCACCCACGGCGAGTACACCATCGACAGCAGGCCACCCACGACCATCGCCATACTCACCGGCGCGATCCGGTCGCCCCATGCGAACCCCCGCGAGACGGCAAACCCGATCACCCCGACCGCCGCCAGTACCGCGCCGATATAGCCGAACCTTCGCAGCCGCACACTGCTGAGCGCAGCGGCCACGCGGCCTGGGTAGGCGGGATCGGCGGGGACGTCGAAACGGATGTGCACGTCAGAACGATAGTGCCCTCGCCCGTTTGTCGGCAGCGCCTGACTCGCACCGGCTGGCGGGATCGTCGACATCCGCCCGTGGCCAGCGGCAGATCCGCACGTCTGATATCCGCCACCGGGGACTACGAGCTCGCCCAATCCAGCGCCCCTCGTACACCGGGACCTTCCGTCCGGGACCGACCCGGGTTGACTCGATCGTCATGCTGAAGCGGTAAGCCCCACGCCCGCACCCAAGGAGGACCTGTGCGTAAGCCGGCCAAGACTGCCGCCGTCCTTCTCGGGCTCGGCGTTGGCGCCATGGTCGGTCCATCCCTCGGGTCGGCCGCCTTCCTGTCCGGCGTCGCGATCGCCACGCTCGGCGTCGCGCTCTCCCTGGTCGGTACGACGGAATCCGATCTCGTCGCGGACGGCCTGGTCGACCGCGACGAGGACGCTGGCACGGCAGCCGACGGGACGACCACAGGAACCGCGGTCGTCGCGGAACGACGACGACGGAACCGGCAGCGGCCAACCCTCAGCGGCCTCGGCACCCGGGTGGAACAGATACTCAAACTCGCCGAGGAGCAGGCAGACGACTACCGCGCCGAGGCGCGGCTCAAAGCCGAGGAGATCTTGACCGCCGCCCGACGGGTGGCGGAGGCGGTTCTGAACCAGGCGCACGAACAGGCGGCCGGCATCCCCCGGGATCTGTCTCCTGTACCACCCAGCCAGGCGGCATCGCCGGACGAAGATCCGAGCCGTCATGCCTGACGGAAGCGGAGCTCAGCGTCCACGCTGTGTCGTGCCACGCGCCGCCCACCGCCCGCGCCGGTGTTGACGGCGGCGGGTTGTGGAAGACGTAATGCAGATGCATGACTGGGCGTTCGATCAGCAGCGCGCTGTCCATCCCGGCGGTAGGTGATCTGCTGTTGGCGGCGTTACTGGCTCGCCGGCTCCTGATGCCCGTAGTGGTGCTGGTGTAGCAGCGGGTCGGTCGCCACGACGAAGTCGATCACTTCCCAGAACTCGTTGAGTGTCGGGTGAGCCAAAGCCTCGGCTCGAGTGAGCTTACGACCGTAGAGCGGGCCATCGGGTGCCACCGATGCAGCATCCACCGCGGTAGCCCCAGGCAGATCGCTGCCGGCGGTCGGACCGAAGCGACAGCCGAAGGTGAGGTGGTCGTCGTAGTCGGTGCCCTGACCCCACGTGCCGAATACCACGTCGATCCAGCTTTCGGCTACGCCAGCGTGGTTGTAACACGCGGCGAAGAACACCGCGTACGGGAGGCCGTCACGAGTCACCATGCACCAGGTGCGCCGGCTGGGTTGCCCGCAGCACTCACACGTCTTCTCCGCGCCGCCACGGTACGACTCATCAGTCTCCAGCACCGCAAGATCCTCCAGCGGAGGCGCTGTGCCGCAACACCGTGATCAACTGGTCGTTCAGGCATCCCCAACTCGTCAAGCCCTGGCGTCGAGCGTCACCACGACGTCTTGACGCGCGATCAGCGGCAGATCCGGATGTCTGATCTTGAATGGTGCTTACCCAGCGAGCTGGCGGCACGCACTCCGGCTGTGCGGTAATCCGGCCTGCTTGAAGACGAGGCCGCAACTGCCGTTCGCCGGGTCCCAGAGCCCGTCGTTGGTTACCAGCGCCCGAACCAGCGCGCGCTGCGGTTCAGTAAGGGGCCGGCTCGTCGCGTACGGCTTGGGGAACGCGAACCGCACCAACGCGCCCCAGCCGTCGTCGAAGCCGGCCCAACTGTCCCGACTGGCCACCTGGCAAGCAGCCGTGGCGATCTCGTCGAAGTCAGCGGCGACGCGGATCGCCGCGGCGACGAGCGCGAACTGGTGTACTCCCGGAGGTGGTGGCGCAGCCAGCGCGGCCAGGATCAGCTCACGGCCGCGCGGGTCGTCCTCGTGAGCCAGGGCGGCTCGGAGCCGGACCGCCGGGTCCGGGTCGATGAGCCGGTCGCGGAGGTCAACGCCGAGTTGGCCGAGGCAGCGCATCCACTCCGCCTGCGGCCCGGCGCCTCGTTCCGACCAATCCAGGACGAGCACCGCCAGTTCCTGGCGCCGGTCCGCTAGGGACCGCGTCCGCGCGATCGCCACAAGGTTCTCCGCGCGGAACAGCGCCCGGTCCGGCGGGGACGCCGCGAGCAGCGGAAGCACCACCGGGTACGCCTGCGCCACGGCATCGGAGAGGTCCGGCAGTATCCCGGCGAAGTAGCGATCGTCAGCGAGGTCGGTCACGCTCATGGCCGCGTCGCCGAGGAACTCCACAAGCGAGTCGACGGTGTCCGGGTGGGCTTGTCCCTCGGCGAGCAGCGCGGTCACGGCCCGAACTGCCGGTGCGGTCGCCGTCTCCGGGAAACCCTGATGCAGCACCACCATGTCGAGGTGATCCAGCGCGGCCTCCCGGGCCTCGGCGTCACCGAACTCCAGCGCAGCCAAGTGTCCCGGGGTGTCGGTCGCGCGGCCGTACGCGTGCCCGAGCCGACTCCAGTCAACCGTCATCACCACGTCCTCCGCAGTTCGTCAGCCGACCGGAAGTAGGTGCCTACCTTCGCCTGACGCCCGACTCGCCGCTAGACAGACGCAGCCCATTGCCGGTCACCGGCAGTACGGCCAGAGGTTTCGCGCCGCCGGTTGGCGTCGGCGCCGTCGTCGGTTCAGCGCCCAGCCAACTATGTGGTGCAACAGGAACGCGAATGCCACCGAACCAGAGGCGACGAGCAGGTTTGTGGGGTCGGGCCAGCCGCGGATGGTGGACAACACCAGTACGGCGATCACCGCGGCGGCGATCGCGGCCCAAACGAGCATGGCTGCCCTCGGACGTCGCCGGCCTACCACCACGGTAAGTGTCACCAGTTTCTGGTGGACCTGCCATTGCTCGACAGCGGAAGCAGGCACCACGCCGTAGGTAGCCAGGAAGCCGACGCTGACAACACCATCCCTTGACAACGTCGCAGGGCCGGTGGTGTGCCCGCTGCCAGGCCACTGCCGTGACAGGTAGGCGTAGCGTTCGTGGTCGGCGGGTTGGCGTCGGCCGCGCGCCTTGGCGTCCCGCCGGCTCTGGTCCCATCGGACCAGGTCAGCCAGCCACGCCTGCCGGCTCGTGACCAACGCTTCGGCGGCGGACGTGAGCTTTCCACCGTCGTCTATCGGGCCGAACCGGTGCTGAAGATGGTTCAGGGTCGAAGTGAACCCAAACGGTGCATACATCCCGACGCATCGGTGGAAAGCCGCGGCGCGCCGAGCGAATGGCTGTGACTCGTCTCGAACTCGACGAAGCTCCCGAGCAAAGCTCACCGCCGTACCGTACCCGTCTGCGGGTGACTCGCTGCTCAGCGAAGGCGATGCCGGAAGCACATCAGCGACTTACCAGGCACTTCGTTACGGAGCGTGAGCCACACCAGCTTGTTGCAGGCGGAAGCGCTCGGTCGGCGGCCAGATGCGCGTAAATTCCTGGGTCCGGCATGGGCGTCGGGGCTGCCTCACCAATGACTGGCCACGATGCCGGTACGACCGCCGAGAGCGGCGCGGATGTCTGTGGTGAACGCGGGTGACAGCGGCGGCCAGTTGTGGAACGTCACGGCGGGAGCGCCGATGAGCACGCTGAACTGCCCGGTCCAGTCACCCACCAACCCGCTCCAGCCGCACCGGTCGCAGGCGAACACCGGCTCCCGGCCGAGGGCCAACCACTCCTCCAGCCAATCACCGTAGGAGTCGGTGTAGGCCGCCGGTACGCCGGCCGCGCAATGAGGGCATCGCGGTGCCTCATCGTTCTCCACCGGGTGGTAGACATCGCGATCGCCGTAGATGTCGACGCCGCTATTGGCCGTATCGAGGAAGGCGTCGAACCAGTCGACCGGCTCGACGACTGCCGTACGGGCGCCGGGACCGGGCTTCCACGCGCTCGGCTGCCACAAGGCATCACGACGGTCGTTGGGGAGAATCACTCCGCGGGCAAGCAGGAGGTCCTGCACGCCGGCGATGACCTCCTCGCGCTCCGCCGACGAGGCGCTGTCCAGCCGGACCACAATCACGCTGTGCTCACTCACCATTGATCTCCTCCGACCCCGTCGGCCACATGCCTTCGCCACGGGTATCAGTTTTCAGAGTTTACTGGTCCGCCTCGGCCATGCATCGGCCTCAACCCTGAACCTCGCGCGTCGGCGTTCCTCTCCTTGCTGCTCCTCGTTCTGCGCGGCTCTTGCCGAGGCCGGACGGCATTGGCACCCTGGCCGCTTACTCCGCGCAACGCTCTACCGGCGGGGGATCCGCGCACCCGACCTTGGCCAACCGATGCCGCGAAGCGTCCAACTAGGATCTCGGAATGGGGGATGACATCGTTCTGCGGCTAGACCGCGCAACCGCCGAAGACCTTTACGTCGCGTTGTACGAGGCCGGAGAGCACATCGCAGCGGGCGCAGCCATCACTCCGCCCACCGCGGAGGAGACCGAACGGCTGGGCACTCTTCTGCGGGGCCTGGGCCACGCCCTTGGCCGTCGTTGCTCTCCGTACTGCGACCACCTCTAGTCCGAAGGGGTAGCGCGTGCTCAGCGGCAGTGAGCGGATGCGGGTCCGGCAGGCGCGGGTGGAGCGCGTCCTGTCGGGAGCACGAGGCGGCGGTCAACCAGACGAAGCGCGGTACGAGCCGGTGGGAGCAGTAGTTGACCGCGATCGCTGCGCGGTGAACAGGCGACGCTGCAGGACTACCGTTGCTCCGCATGACCCACGTCGACATCGAAATCACTGCGGAGCTGGCCCGGGATCTCGTACGCGATCAGCACCCCGACCTCGCCGATCGCCCGGTTCAGCTAGGCGCGCGTGGATGGGACAACCACCTGTGGCGGCTCGGTGACGACCTGGCCGTCAGGCTTCCGTGGGCGACTGGGTCCGCGGACGCGCTGCTGCGCAAGGAGTACTCCTGGCTGCCCACGCTTGCCCCGCGCCTTCCGCTGCCGATCCCCGTCCCGCAGCGATTCGGCGAGCCTTCCGAACGGTTTCCTCGGCCCTGGCTCATCACCACCTGGGTTCCGGGCACACCCGCCGACCGCGCCCCTGTTACGCGAGCCTCCGACGCGGCCAAATCCTTGGCGACTTTCCTGACGGCTCTTCACCAGCCCGCCCCCAGCGGCGCGCCCGCAGGCCGGGACCGCGGCGGGCCACTGGCCGACCGCGCCGACCAGTTCACCAAGGGGCTCACCTCCGCCACCGAGCGAGGACTGATCGACGACCCGGACGCCGTCGGTGCCGTCTGGCACGACGCGGTCGCCGCTCCCCCATGGACGGGCCCGGCGCTCTGGCTTCACGCCGACCTGCACCCCGCCAACGTCCTCACCGCCGACGGCACCTTCTGCGGCGTGATCGACTTCGGGGACCTCTGCGCGGGCGACCCGGCATACGACCTCGCTGCCGCGTGGCTCCTGCTACCGGACGACACCATCGACCACTTCTACTCGGCCTATCAGCCGACCGCGGACACCGCCATCATGCGCCGCGCCCGCGGCTGGGCGATGGCACGCGCCCTCGGCGGCATCCTCATCGGCGACGCCGGCGTCCACAGCCGCCCCGGCGGCAAGCCCACCTGGGGTCCACCCGCCCACGCCGCCCTGCAACGCCTCATCGCCACAAGTCACTGACCTGGCGCCGCCACTGCTTGTTGACAGGCGGCGTGATCAGCCATCCACACACCGCGGACCGAACGCACACGCTCATCGGCACGTCGGGACCTCGGCGACCGGCGCCGCCATCACTGTCGGTGACGAGCGCTTCGCGGCTACCTGATGCGTGCGTTCGTCGTACAGAAAGTCGCGGGGCGCGGGCGCCAGCTCAGGGAACGTCGGGATCGGGGTGCTCGGCCACGAAACGCTCGCCGGTTTCGTCGTCGACCAGCGAGTTGTCGACCAGCCATTCAACCGCCCGCCGCTTTGCGCGCACGTCGCGGAAGGCGTGCCATGCCTGCAGCAGGTGCGGATACTCCTCGTGCAACTCGTTCTTGAACCGGCGGAAGGCACCCTTGCCCTGGATAGCTCGCGCGAGTCGGTGGCCGGCCACCGCATCACTGATCCTCTCAGCGAAGTCGGCCATGTCCTGGTACCAGACGTAGGACGGCAGCGGGTCGATGGCGACCAGGTTGAGGTCGTCAGGGTCGACGGGCGTGTGTCCGTCGATGCCGCCGTCCGTCGTCCAGAACACGGTCTCGCCGGTCTGCGGGTTGATCAGCCATCGGTGCTCGTAGTCGGTCTGGTCCTCGAGCGCGGTGGCGACCTCCTCCAGGTCTAGCCTGCTCAGATCAAGCATCCGGCCACCATAAACCCGCTGCTAGGCGCGCTTCCACCAGCGACTGCGGAACCAGCGGCATGAGCGAATGTCTATGAATCTCGATGGCCGCCGGTCAGGTGGATGTGACGTAACCCGGGACTGAAGGCGGCGACGTGGTCCGACGTGCCGTGGTGCGCCTTCGATGGCGTGAAGCGGCCTTCACTGACTGCGAGGTCGTAGGCACCCCCGCCGGCGTACTCGGCCAGGATCCCGGTCACTTGGCGCTCCGCCGCCCAGGCAAGCCCGGCGTCCACGGTGTCGAACACTCCCGAGGCGTATCGGGCGCGGTCACCGTGGAAGATCCAGACGGTTGACCTGAACGGGCTCCCCTAATCAGCGGTGGGCCTGCGGTTCAGGCCCTCCGGCGTGAACGAGAACGAGCCGGGAAATTTTCCTGGGCGATGACGTACGGCGAGAACCACCGGATCGGGGTGCACGCCCCGCAGACCCGTCTCGGCTGCAGCGTTGGCGAAGGCATTCCACAGGTGGAAGCAGATCAAGTCGTGGTCATGATAGGCAGTGGTGTAGGCAAGCGTCTTGGGGTAGAACGGGTTCGTTCCGCCGATCCACAGCGACGGTGGCCCGAACGTCTCGATGACCTCGGGTAACGTTCGGTCCTGCGACACCCAGCCACCGATGTTGGCACTCAGCTGCTGATACTCCGCCTCCGACAGCGCACGATCCAGCTCGAGCCAGCCGAGGCGATGAGCGATCTCGGCGTAGACAGAGGACGCGGCATCCCGCACGGCATCTGCCGGCAGGATCGTGCTGTAAGCGCCCATGATGCCCGTCGCTGCGAACGCATCGCGGTCGCGTAGTCCGTCGCACTCCGCCCGCCACCGCGTCAGGCTCCCGTCCACGGCGGCCATCGCCTCCAGCAGAAGCCGTTCGGCCATCTCGTCCCTGCCGTACATCCCAGGGCGACGAAGCACACCGTTTACCTGCGTCAGGTGGTGACGACGCGCCTCACCGAGAACGAAATCGGAATGATCCCTGCTGCTCATTACCGCCGATCATGACACTCCAACGAGCTGCGGGACATCCGCTCATCGGCACGTCCGGATGCCCATCCCGTGCCCGCCGGCCACGCTCCGTGACGCTCGGTCCGCAGCGTGAGCGTGCGTCCTGTGCTGCCGAGGACACGGGGCGGCGGCCACCAGACAGTGCGCCATGTCGGGTCGGGCGGACCGAAATTCGGGCGTCTCGCCGGGGTGCGTCCACTAGCGTCCCGCCTCATGGAGAACACCACCGTACGCACTGAACGCCTCGAGCTTCGCCCGGTGCGGGAAGAGGACGTCGACCGGATCCTGGAGTACCGCAATCTGCCGCAGGTCACGCGCTGGCTACTCCGCACGCAGGTCGACCCTGCATCCTTCCGCGCGGCATGGCGACGCGCGGCCGCAGACCCCGACGACCACAGCGTGGCGGCCACACTCGACGGAGCGGTGATCGGAACCGTCTCGCTCGAAGTCGTCGACGGCATGGGTCAACCCGGCATGCCACCACGGACCGAGGCCCAGCTCGGCTACATCTTCGATCCAGCCTACGGCGGAAATGGCTACGCGACCGAGGCGGTCACCGCGGTGGTGGCGCACGCATTCGACCGGCTGGGCATTCGGAGAATCACCGCTGGCTGCTTCGCGGACAACCTCGCCTCGGTGCGAATCCTCGAAAAGGTCGGCATGCGTCGTGAGCAGCACGGCGTCGGCGATTCCTGGCACGCCGAACTGGGCTGGGTGGACGGCTACACCTACGCCCTCCTCGCCGAGACATGGCATCGAGAGGCAGCACCGTAGGAGCAGCCGAAGAATCTCAGGCTGGCATGAAGCCCTGGCCAGAATGTTCTCAGTGGGACCCAACTCGGTAGTACCTGTCGAGGAAAGCGGCGTAGTGTCCGGGGTCGTACGCCTCCTCCACCCACGTGATCACATCGAGGATCTCTCGGGCTTCCTCGGTGCATACGGTGGTGAGATACTCCTTGGTCCTGGCGACGCCCGCCCCCAGCATCAGTTCCGCGTCGATGGCGCCGGTCGCGTCCATACTGGCGCCGCGAGCGCGGTGAACCAACAGCGCGTCCTCGACGGCGCCGACGTGCCGCAGCTGGACGGCGCACATCCGCATCAGCTGCGTGTTGCCGGGTACACGGTGCCCGTTCCAGAGTAGGTCTCCGCCTCGCGCCGGGCTTCGCGCACGAGGACATCCCGCACGATCGAGACCTGGTCAGCGCCGACCCGCAAACCGTAGGCGGCCAGGTGCTGGTCGGCGTCCCGCTCGTACTGATCATAGATGTCCATCCCCATGCACCGTGTGTAGCAGGAGCGAAGCGCTTCGGCCAGACAGCGCTCCCGAACGGCGGCAGATCCGGACATCCGATCGAAGGCCGCCCGCGTGATTCCGGCTTCATGGGCACTGAACACAATGGGCTGCGGTCGGCCGAGTCACGTCCGCCCGTTTCCCTCCAACGGGCTGTGCATCAGGGCTTATGCGATTTCCACTCGCACACCTAAGCTCCTCACGTGTATTTTGTTGAGCGGTCGCGTGTGGATTCTCCGTTCAGCAAGTTGGTCTTCTACGTGCCGGAAACGACGGTGCTCGGCTGGTTCCAGCGCGCCTGGCGCCACGAGGACCCGGAAGCGCTTCTCGACGCCGAGATCGGCGGCGGTGCCTACGGTTTCGACTCGATCTTCGAGGCGATCGAGGAGCACCGCCTCCCCTGTCCACAGACCCTCGTCGAGCTGCGCGAACTCCTAGACGAGCACCTCTGGGTCGAATCTGACGACCCGATACGCCTCGACGAGCGGGGGCTGCGGGTACGTACCAACGACGACGAGGTGGACCTGGCCTACTTCTTTTTCGAGGACGAGGCGATCGTCGCCCACCCCGACCGGCTCACGTACCTCGTAAACGACACTTGGCCGCTGCCGTCCGGCGCCGCCGCGCCCGGCGCGACCTTCACCCCTGACGTGGCGCTCCGCGACGTCGGCCCACCTGGGCCCGGTCCGGATTCCGTCTACGCGGTCCGCATCACCTGGCAGCACCCCGACCACAACGGCACGAACCTGGACCAGCGGGAAGCGACCGTCTTCCCCGGCGTCAAGCTGCCCGGACTTGCCGACCACCTACGCGGTATCGCAGATCCCGTGTCCCGAGAACGCTTCGACGCCGACCTGCTGCGCTCCCTCGTCGGACCCGGCGACGATGGCATCGGCCCCGCCTTGGACCGTTACGTCTGCCTCGAACCATACGACTTGTCGATTTTCGGGGAGTGGACCGCACCCAGCCATGAGCAGATCCTGCAACGGAAGCTGCCGCAGCCACCACCGGAGGCCCGCGTCGCGGTGGATGAGCACCTCGCCCAGGCCGCCCGCTACATCGACGACTTCTTCGGCCACGAGCAACTGTTCCTCTTCGACACGCAGTGGGCCGCCGCGCACCCCGACCTGGCGCTGTCCCTGCTTTGCTATGCCACCCACTGGGACCCGTTTGCGCCGTGACGGGTTCCCGAACATTCAGTTGCGTCACGGGCTCCTGGCTGCCCGAATTGGCTTCACCCCGGAGGCGGGGACTGAACTTGCCCCATCCGCTCCTCGGCATGACGGCGCTTCGTGGCAGATCCGCTTGACGCGACTAATCCATGAAGAGCGCGGCGAGCCTCGGCAGACGCCGACGGACCTCGCCGTCGTCCTCGAAGTCCCAGCCCTGGCCGAGCTCCGGGTATCTGCCAGTGACCGCACTGGGCAGCTCCATGCTCCCTGTTACGACCGCGTATGCGTCCCATACGACGCCATACATGGATTCGCATTCGAGATCGAACCCGCCGTCGACCGCAACGCGTTGGAGCACCGGCAGGTCGGCGAGCGTATCCGGGTCTGCCACTGCGCGTTCGAACGTCTCACGCCCCTGTGTGAGCAGCCAGCCGCGGAAGTACTCGAAGCCGTCGTCGGAGCAACCGCCGTTGATTAGATAGGCCGCCTGCCACAGGTCCCACCCGTACGACTGCGCACGCAGATCCCACAGCGGCTGCGCCAGTTCCGCGATCCTGTCGGCCGGCAGGGCAGTCAGCAGCCGCAGTGTCTGCTCGGCGACGTCCTCGGCGTCCGAGGGGTCGGCCGCAGACTCTCGTGCCTTCGCCACTACGTTCCAGAACTCGGCAACACTCATGACGCGGGAGTATGGCAGCTGTCTCCGACTTCGCCGCCCACCATTCGCCGTCGTGCCCGTGCCTGACCGCCCGTCTAGCGCACGGAGCCCTGGAAGATGAGCTGATCGCGGCAGAGGAGTGCTTCACGAGCGGGTAGCCGATACCGTTCCGCCACATGGATGACCACTGGCGCGAGCCGGACTGTCAGGCGCCGTTGACCGGTGTGCAGGCTGCTGACGTCGTTCGAAGACGAATCGGCCACGGAAGGCTAGAAACGTGGTTCGAGCACGACCGAGGACGACTGCTCGCTGTCGTTAGCAACGGCACTCGCGCCCTGGTCATGCTGCTGGATGAACCGGGCGACCCCGGTGAGCACGCCATCGACCCGACCGGGACCGGCCAACAGGACGGGTTCGTCCTCAACAACGGGCAGCACGACTCATACAGCGACCGTGACAGTGTTCCGCTTGGGCAAGCGCTCGCGATCGTGGAACACATCGTCGATCACGGTCACCCGCCGGCCAGCGTCGGCTGGCAGGTCGACCGGTAGCTACCAGCGGTTCGATCGATCGGCGGCAGAAGAGTGCGCCCGATGTCCGAGGTGATCGCCCCTGAGCCCTCGGATCTCCCGAGGAGGTGCGGCACGATGGTCCCGTGGACGGCAGCAAGCTTCGGCGAATCATTCTGGTAGACGACCTGCGCTCCTTCGCTGATGGCCGTAATGCCGCGGTGGCACGCAGCAGCGCCGCCGGGGTCGCCCTCCTCGAACGCCACCGCGACGAGCGGCTGGACGAGCTGTGGCTCGATCACGACCTCGGTGACGCCGACACGATCTGGCCGGTTGTGGAGGTGTTGGAGCGTGCGGCCTTCGAAGGGCGTCCGTTCGACATCGGCGTCGTCCACGTCCACTCCGCCAACCGGCCGGTGCGGGCAGGATGGCTCAGGCTCTGCAACGTTGGGGCTACCGCGTCCGGATCGCATCCGGCTCCGCGGCAGTCGGCTATCTGAACGAGTAACCGAGAGTCTCGGTGTGGAGGGGGTTCGAGAAGTCAGCGACGAATCAGTGAGTCTTGTCAGCCCCGCCGAAGAACGGCATTCGTCCGACCGCTCGTTCGAAGGGCGCCGCGTACCCTGCTCGCGTGGTGACGCTGCTGATCTACGCCGGCCCCGCGGCAGCAGACGCGTCGGGAACCCGTACGGGCGGAGTCCGGCTCACGCCGCCGGAGTTCGAGTGGCCGCGGTGCCGCGAGTGCGAAGGGCCGATGCAGTTCCTGGCTCAGATCTGCCTCGCTGACGCCGATCCCGGCAGTACCGGGCTGCTGTCGGTCTTCATGTGCCAGAACGAGCCGGGGCTCTGCGAAGAATGGGATGCCGCCACGGGCGGAAACAGCGCCTTCGTGTTCGGGTCCGATGCCACGCGGGCCGCCCCGGTACCCGATGACGGCGTCACGCTGCTCGACGAGACGTCCGCGATCGGCTTCGCGCAGATCGAGGGGTACGACTATCTGGGAGCGCGGGACCGTTGGACTGCGAGACCGGTCGGTCCGTGCCGCAGTGCTTGGCCAGGTCGGTGGTCAGCCGGCGTGGCTGCAGAACGACGAGACACCCGACTGCGCCGTCTGTGATCAACCAATGTCGTTCGTCGTGCAGCTTGAGGAAGGACACGATTACCGAACCTCGGCGAACTTCGGCGGTGGTGGCTGTGGGTACGGATTTCGTTGCCGATCCTGCGGCGACGCCGCGTTCCTTTGGCAACGATGAAGCGACTGAGGCCGACCCAGGACCGTCACCCAGGGCAGCGCGGAGCGGGCACGCGACGGTGGCACCGCCGCACAGCACGACGCGGTAATGCCTGAACCACAGCAGGCGCACGGTCGGCGGCATGACCGGATGCCTGCATTAGGCTCCGCGCCGTGAAGTCGACGGTGTCGGTAAGCAGGAACGGCGCATCGCTGCGACCCCGGCCGCGGTCTGGTACGTCATCTCTACGCCGGAGATGCACGACCGACTGGACCCTCGATGTCACCTGGAGTCGACAACGGGCAACGGCGACGTCGGATCGGAGTACGTCCTCAACGTTCGTGTCGGTCTCGCGCAGGCACGCCTTCACTACGTGGTTCGCGAAGCGATCCCGCAGACGAGATGGGTGGGCCGAGATTGATCGAGCGGGCAAGTATGCCGGAGTCCAGCGAGCCGAACTCGTGCCCGAGACGGCAGGCACGCTGCTGCGGTGGACCGTGACTCAGCCGACCAGCCGTTTGACCCGTCGTCTCGTGACTGCATGGTGCGAGCGCGAGTTGGACAAGTGGCTTGCCGCCGTCGACCGTCACTCACGATCCACGCCGGGCGGCACTGCCTGAGCATAACGACCGCCCATCGGCAGATCCGGTTGCTCACCGACGAAGGTCAGCGCCCGGACTGCGGCATGTTAGGGCGTTGGGCGGCGCCTGGGACGCGAGCACGGTCGCCAGCCGTCGGTCACTAGCGTGAGCCGGGTGATCCGAGGGAAGGTGCGGCGTGGAAGCTCCCGCTAGGCTCGCGCCGGTGATGACCCGGACAACCCCTGCACGGCCTCTGGATCTCAGTGAATTGTTCTCCGGCGTTAACGCGTTTGCGCGAACCGCGACGCGGCTGCATCCGCGGCCCGGCGACCCCGACGTAGGAGGAAGCCACGTCGGCGGGAGGTTGTTGTGGCCCGCCGATGAGCCGTGGCCGGTCTGCGCAGGGCCGCACGTTGTTCGCCAGGAGACCGCGATTGCGCCGGATCTCGTCGCCCGGATGCAGGCGGGAGACTGGGCCGCGATGCAGCAGCTGGCTCGGGACGTTCCCGGCTTCGCCGGAACGATGACCACGGACCAGGGCTCGGTCGCGATCGGCTCCGTGACCGTGTCCGAGCCGACGCCGAGCCCGATGGTGGCGGTGGCCCAGTTGCACGCCGCCGATGTTGCGGATCTGCGCTGTCCCGATGACGCCGATCTGTTGCAGGTGCTGTGGTGCCCGCATCAGCACCGCGACGGGGACTACGCGGGACCGGCAGTCCAACTGCGGTGGCGCACGGCTAGCGGCGTCACCACCATGCTGCCCACCCCGCCGCCGCCGCCCACTGTCGCTCGCGAGGAGGACTATCTGCCCCGTCCGTGCGCTCTACACCCAGAACAGGTCGTCGAGTATCCCTGGTGGCAGGAGCTACCGGCGGAGTTGGGCCAACGGATCCGGCAGTGGGACGACAGCCGCCAGTTTGGTGAGGAGACCTACTTCTCCGTGTCACAAGCGCCGGGGTGGAAGGTCGGCGGATACGCAAACTGGGAGGTGTCCGATCTGCGGCCGATGGACTGCCCTAACTGCCGCCAGCGCATCGACCTGCTGCTCACCATCAGCTCCAGCGAATCCGACGGTGGGAGCTGGATGCCGGTGGAGGAATCCCACCTGCAGCCGTCGTGGACCGACCCCCAGTGGAGGGCCGTCAACGAGCCAACCGGTATCACGGTCGGCCGCCGCGGCGACCTTCGGATCTTCGCCTGCTTCAAGTGCCCTGCAACGCCATACAGGCTAAACCTGCAGTGACCAGCCCGGACCGACGCCGTCTCCTCGCCAGCGAGCGACCCGCGGCAGATCCGGATGCTGTGGGTCGCAGGCGCTAATCTTCCTGCAGCCACGCCAGTGGCGCGGCGCTGAACAGCGAGTCTTGGAGCATGGCGTGAGGTTCTCGCTCTTGTGGCGGTATGGAGCGTCGTCGAGTCACGACGAAGTACCTGACGAGACGCTCCGCGAACTCCTGTCGGAGCTGGATGACGACGAGGACGATGCCGAGCACGGTGACGTCTGGCTGTCGGAGGACGCCACCGGATGGGGGATCGGCGTCTTCGCCGGCGATCGCGGGCTGGTTGTCTTGGAGAACAGCGAGCCAGGTGGCAGCGCATTTCATCGAACTGGCGTGTCACGCGAGGATTCGTTCACGATGCTTCGGCGTGCCGCTGCCGGGGAGATGAGCGTCATCCAAGCGGAGGCTTGGCACCCGGGCTACGGCTCGGAGTAACGCTCTCCCGAACGGCTTGCGCTCCGAACCACCGGATCGGTACGGCACAAACGGTTCGCCGGGACGATAGGACGCGCACCGCCGGGGGGCTCACAACACACTCACATCGGCTACTTGTTTCATTGACCTGCGACCGTCGCCCGGCCAGGCTTCGGTCGAGGCGTCCGGGCTGTCGCTCTCACATCGGCTGCCCACGCTGGTCGTGTGGCTCTCATTTGGCCTGCGCAGACCCGGGCGCCGCCCCAGGGCGGGGAGAGGCTCAAGAGGGGTTTGCTCGGCTCGAAGTAGCGTTGCCCTCCCGGCTCGACAACCAGGTGGATCGAGCATCGGAGGACGCGTTGAGTGTCACGTCGGACCGCGTGGTCATCGGTATGGACCCGCACAAGCGTTCAGCCACGATCGAGGTCATGGCCGGCGACGAGGCCGTCATCGGCGGGGGCCGCTTCGACACCGACCGGGACGGCTACGCGACGATGAAGAAGTACGCCAGCCGGTGGCCGCAACGGGTCTGGGCGATCGAGGGCTGCCAGGGCATCGGCCGGCACATCGCCCACCGGCTGTTGGCCGATGGCGAACAGGTCGTCGACGTTCCACCGAAGCTGTCCGCGAGGGCGCGGGTGTTCGCCACCGGGCAGGGCCGCAAGACCGACGCCACCGACGCCCACTCCATCGCGCTGGTCGGCACCCGGATGGCGGGACTTCGCCCGGTCGTCAACGACGAACAACTCGCCCTGCTTCGGATCCTGGTCGACCGGCGTCGCTCTTTGGGTGAGGACCACACCCGGATGGTCTCCCAACTGCACCAGCTGCTGCTGGAACTGATCCCCGGCGGAGCGAAGAAGAGCCTGTCCGCCGCCCAGGCCAAAGCACTGCTGGCCACCGTCCGGCCCCGAGACGCGGTTGGCAAGGCCCGACGGCGGGTCGCCGCGGAGCTGATCGCCGACCTCGAACGGATCTACCGACGCTCCAAGGAAGCCGACAAGGAACTCAAGGATCTGGTCGCTTCCACCGCCACCACGTTGATGGACTTGCACGGCATCGGACCGTCCGGTGCCGCCCGGCTGCTGGTCGAGGTCGGCGACATCACCCGGTTCCCCAACCGGGCCCACTTCGCCTCCTGGAACGGGACCGCCCCCATCGATGCCTCCTCCGGCGAGCAGGTACGACACCGGCTCTCCCGTGCCGGGAACCGGCAGATCAACCGGGTGCTGCACATCATGGCCACCGTCCAGCTGCGCAACCCCACCGAGGGCCGCGCCTACTTCGACCGCAAGAAAGCCGGCGGCAAGACATCGATGGAAGCGATGCGGGCGCTGAAACGACGCCTGTCCGACATTGTCTACCGGTGCATGATCGACGACGCCACAGCTGCCACGGCGGCGGGCCCGGGAGGACACCGGGGAACGACCACTGGCTCCAGCGTGACCGACTCTCATCCCCCAGCCGGCTCTTCGGAGAAGTCACTTCCCGGACCCGCCACCACCCAGGATAGAACTCTCCTCCCGGCGGTGTCTTGACACAGAGGGGAGCCATGTCCGGACGCCGGGCATCTCTCCCCGTCATGGTTCTGGATGGCCCCGGCAGCCGGCGTCAGTCCTTGGCTTGCTGTACGCCGGTTCCCGTGGTGATTACCTGTTGGCGAGGTTGGTCCGAAGTTGGTGGGCGAGCGTGACGGTCGCTTCGTTGGGTTGGGCGTCGAGGTCGGTGAGGGCTTTGGTGAGGGCGCGCAGGAGGGTGCGGATGCCGTCGGTGTCGCCGAGGGCGTGGCGGGCGTGCATCGCTTTGGTGTAGAGGGTCTCGTTGTAGCGGTCCAGTCCGATCGCCTTGTCGAGGAGGTCGGATGCGGCCTGTGGGTCGGTGTCGATGAGGTCGTCTGCCAGGAGCAGGTGGGCCTCGGTGGCCCAGCGGCGCACGGTCTCCCGGTGTGGGGGTAGCCATTCGTAGTCTTGGCCGTCGGCCAGTGGCGCGGTGTAGAGGTCGCAGGCGGCGGTGAGCAGGTCCCAGCGGCGTGGGCCGGTGGCGATGGCGGCGGCGCGGAGCAGGTCGCGCAGCGTCCAGACATCGACGTCAACGGCGGCTGGGTCGAGCCGGTAGCGTCCGGCGTTCTTGACGACGTAGGCGTTTCTCGCCTCCAGGGTGCCGGCTCGGGCGAGGACGTGTCGCAGGTTGCTGGCGTTGGTATGGACACGCTGGTCGGCTTGGCTGAGTCGGGCGTCGGGTTCGAGGTATTCGCCGATCTCTCGGGTGGTGACGCCGTCGGGGTGGCAGGCCAGGAACACGGCGAGTTCGAGGGCTTTGGCGCGCAGGGGTCGGCCGGGTTGGGTGATGTTGTCGATGCGCGGCTGCCCGAGCACCCGTAGGTGCGCCTTGCCGGCAGCCTTGGGCTCGACGGTCGCGGTGACCGGTGCAGGCCGGTCGGGCGGAGCGGTGTGGGTCCGGCTTGCGTGCAGTGGGACGACGGGATCTGCGGCCGCGTTGGAGGGCAGCGCCGTGGTTGCCCCGGTCTGCGCCTCGCGCAGGGTGGTAAGGATGCCGATGGCAGTGGGGGTGTCGAGTACGGGCAGACGTGGGGGGATCGATTCGCTGGCCGGCCCGGAGGCATGGGTGGTGTGGCCGTCCGGGGCGACGTCGAGGGTGACGCCGTGCTGCCACTGACCGAGCAGCACGGCGGACACGCCCAAGGTGCCGCCGAGTGTGAGAGCGGTCTTGGTCCGCATGGATGCGACGGCGGACGGGGCTGCGGTGATGAGGACAACCGGCGGTAGTGCTTCCTCTTCGGGGGCCCGCTGGCGCAGGGTGTCCAGGTCGGTCAGTGCGTGCTCGTCGAGAATGCGGCTGCGCTGCAGGAGCCGGGCCTCGATCGCGGCGAGCGCATGGTCGAGGCTGTCGGCGATGTGCAGCCGTGGCCACGGTTGCAGGGCCGTTGCGTCGGGGCCGAAGAGCGTGACCAGGGTGGCGGAGTCGACGATGACTTCACCGCGTGCATTGGGGTGGTGCAGATCGCCGGATGCCAGGACGGCGACGACAGCGGCGCGGGCGGCGGCATGCGCGCCGTCGCCGACGACAGCGATTCCGCCTGTCGGCAGCGACACGAGTCCTGGTACGAGGCCGGATGCCTCGCCGTCGATGTCGACTGGGTTGGGTCGCTCGGGGCTGTGGGCAGCCACGGCGCGGCGGACCTGGACAACGGGCGGCGGTAGCTCGACGGCTGGTTCGGCGTCCGGTTCGCCGGTGTAGCGGCGCCGGCGTTGAAGCCACACCATCGCGGCAGCGGCACTGATCGCGGCGGCGAGGGACCAGGGCAGCCAGGTGGAGGCCGACAACTGCACTCCGTCTTCGTCGGTCGTCAAGGTCGGGCTGTTCGTGCTGATGACGGTGGGAGCAACTGGCGGCGGTGCGGCGACGCTGGGGGCCGATGAGCGCGCCGGCGGTAGGGACGCGCTCGGGGTTGCCAACGGTGTGGTGCTCGGACCAGCGGACGGCTTCCCGCCGGTCGTGGGCGGCGGCGCGGTGGGACCGGGTGGCTCTGGATGAGCGCTCGGCTTCTTGGACGGGGGCGTGACTGTCGAGGGTGGCTTGGGTGGCGTTGCGGGCCGGGCGGTCTGTGGTGGGCGGGCATCACCGGGCAGTCGAAGTTCCCAGCCGGGGTAGATGAGGTTGCAGTCGCGCAGCCTGCCGCCGACCTCCGGGAAGTGGCGGTGCTTGTTCAGCTGGCAGATCTCCGGCCACCGGTTCGCGTCGCCGAGCCACTGCCTAGCGACCTTGGACAAGGTGTCGTGCCGCTCGACGGTGTAGAGGTAGCTCTGGTCGGCGACGTGGATGACCGCGGGGCCGCGGGCGGCGGCCTGCCGAGGGACATCGGCGCGCTCCGTCGCGGCAGCAGAGGTAGCTGGCACGTCGGAGTTCGCCGCGCGGTCGAGCGAGCCTGCGGACGTGACGGCAAGCGCGGCGGTGCCCGCCAGGCCGAACACGAGCCGGTGCAGCGGGGCCGGCAGCCTAAGCACGGGAATACGTCGGCGGGTCAGCGCCGCGACGATCTCAGCGAACAGGAGCAGCGCGAACACGCCCCACAGCAGCCACATCGCCCAGAGAGCCGCTCCGATGAGGACGTCCGGGGTGAATCGTCCGCTGGAGCGTTCGAACCAATCGGGGATCTGTGACCACGTGGGCAGCCGCCGCACCGGGTTGCCGCCTGCGAGCCAGAGCAGTGTCGGCACCACCACGAGGAAGGAGCCGGCGCCGATGACCGCACGCAGACGGCTGACCAAGGAACCTGATGTCGACCTCCGCCGTGAAGGTAAGTCGCGTGGTGGGTGCACCGTGGCCCGTGCACCGTACTCGGCGAGCCTGTCGCTCTTGTCCGCAGACATTCACGGCACCCCCTCTCCTCGACGGTTGATCCTCAGCCTCCCCGAATACACGAGAGCCAGTGGCTTCCGCCATCCCGCCAAGAAGGATTCTCACCATACGCGCACAAAGGATCACTCGGAGAGGATCACGTTGGCGTCACCTCGCCCTCACGCGTGAGACTGCCCCTCATGCCAAGCGGGGGCGTCAGGGCGTCGATCGACCTCAGTTCCTCGGCCGTGGCCGTCACGGTCAGCCAGCAGGGTGTCCGGATCCCGATCCTTATTGACGGTCGCCCCGCCATGCCCGCAGGTGTCGCCATCGGCCCTGCGGGTGAGCTCTACGTCGGTCTCGACATCGCAGCCGCCAGATCCCTACCTGCGGATCACCGCTTCGTCGATGACCCCGCCGCCCTGCTCGGCAGGCCCGCTGGCACCGAAGACACGACACAACCCGACCCTGTGGATCTGCTCGCTGCCGTCCTGCGGCATGTCAGCCACCATGCGGCCCACCAGGTCGGCCTGCCGATCGCTGAGCTCACCGTGACCATTCCACCGAGTTGGGGGCCACGCCGCCGCGGACACGTCAGCGAGGCGGCAAGCCGAGCGGGACTACCGGCTCCCGTCCTGGTCACCGCACCCGCCGCCCTGGCCGCGTACGCCACGACGCTCGGCCTCACCGCACCCGAGAACTCCTGCGTGCTCGTATGTCAGGCCGACCGCCATCCGACGACCTTCACCATCCTGCAGGCGGTCGACGACGGCTACCGCGAGCTGGCAACACAGCAGCTCAACGGCGTAGCCGACCTCGACAGGCTCATCACCCAGCACGTCGTGCAGGCAGCTACCGCAGAGGATGATCCGCTGCGAACGGCGAACAACTCGCCCGCGAATGGCGACGGTCGTCTGGCCGTCCTGGAGTCCGTCCGCGCCGCCAGAAACCTGCTCGCGACCCAGGACCGCGCACCGGTCCTGCTACCCGCACCCCGGCAGCCCGCGGTCATCACCCGCGACGACATCACGAGCGCCGCGCAGCCGCTCCTGGATCAGATTCCCACCACGGTGATCGGACTCCTCGACGCCGCCGATGTCGAAAAGGATCAGCTGGCTGCGGTCATTCTGCGGCCGGCCCGCGACCTGCCCGTGCTGACAGACCGGCTCGCCCACGCCACCGGTATCAGCCCCGTTCTGGTCGATCATCCTCACGCCCACGCCGACGGAGCCCTGAACCTCACCGCCGCCCACCAACCCGGCCCTCGCGCCGCCGCCGCACGGCTACCCCGCGTACGGCTCCGCGTCAGCGACCTCACCGGCGCCCTGCTCATCGGCGCATGCTCCCTGACCCTGCTCCTGCAGGCCGTCCTCACCGCGGACATCACCACCATCCTCAGCTCTGTCATCGGCGCCCGGACGTCCCTGCCGCAACTCGGCGTCGCCGGCGCGCTCGCCATGCTCACCGCCCTCGCCGTCGCGCACCTGGCACCCACCACCTGGCTCGCCGGCACCACCGCCGCGTCAGGACCGGAGCCCACCACCGGCAGTCTCATCCGCCGCGGATACCTGGCCGCCGCCGTCGGCGGCACCGTCGCCGCAGCCCTCTACGGCCTCGCCACCGGCACTGCCGTCGGACTCGACTACACCCCCTACCTGAAATGGACCCTGGGCGCCGCCCTACCCCTGGCCGCCTGCGCCGCCCTCATCGCCGTCACCGCACCACGGATCCCCGCCGAAACGCTGCCCACCTGGCTCGCCCTGACCCGCCCCGCCATCACCCGCACCATCACCGCCGCCGCCGGCATCTTCCTCATGCGCGCCGCCCTCACCATCACCACTCCCGTTGACCTGACCGGCATGCCCGGCCTCGCCGGCAGCCTCGGCGCAGCCCTGCTCGGCGCAGCGACCGCCCTCACCGCCAGCCGCAGCCGCGTGACCCGCGCCATCACCGCGCCCGGCCTGGCCATCGGCTACGCCCTCGTCTTCAGCAGCAACACCAGCAGCGCCCTGATCGTCGGCTACCTCATCGCACTCACCTGGTGGGCCATCCGACTCACCACCCACACCCTGCGACTCGCCTTCCCCCACGTCACCGCAGTGGTACGCCGCCTGACCGATCGCGCAAGCGGCTGAGACCTCAGAAAGGCGACCCTACGCAGCCCTGTCGGATGGAAGCAGCGGTGGCCGATCGCGGCTCTCCCGCTACAGCCACCCCAATCGTTGCACCTGCGGACCGATGCCGGGCGTCCTGAACCCTGCACAGCATCGGCAGGGGTTCGGACGTGTCGAGCGACTGTCAGCAGGTCCCACGTCCGGAAGTAGGCAGTTCGGTCGTCATGCCACAGGCCGGCCTCAATACGGTGCTGCAGCACATCCACCGCGTCGGCCAGGTGCTGCCGTTGGGCGCACGTGAAGACCCTCCCGTCGCGAGGCAAACGGTGACGCAGGAGTCGACCTGTCACGCTATCGGGTCGTGCCAGGCCAGCAGGGCGGGCAGGCGCTCGTGACGCCAGATCCTCAAGGCGTGAAGGGCAGCCTGCTGCGGTGCCCCGTACCAGCATCGTGGGCCCTGGTTGGGGTTCGGATCGTTCGGGTGAGGACTTCGGCGCCCCATATGTTTGGCGGCGCGGCGCTCCGCAGCGTACTCGTGGAGTTCGCTGTGCCAGCCGGCCCGACTCGCACTCAGGGCGTCGAGCGCGCGCAGCAGGGCCGCCTCGTCACGCTCGAATGGCCCGGCTAGCACTCGCAGGAAACTCAGGGTCGCGTGAAAGCCAATCGGCCGGTACAGCTGCACGCAGGACCGTAGGGCCGACACCCGGCGTCGATGGGGCAGCGCCAGGTTGCGAATACGGCGGGCGTAGGCGCTGAAACTCGCTCGGCGAGGCTACGCAACTGACCGCCTGCGGGGAATCCGGCTGGCCGCCGGCCCTTGCGCATCGTGTTCGGGCTGGCGCTGATCCCGTCACTGGCGCTCGTCGCCCTGGTGGGTTGGTCTCGGGTGCGGTTGGGCGACCATACAATTGGCCAGGTTGTGGCAGGTGCGCTCGTCGGCGTCCTCATTGCTATGCCGACGTTCCTCCTCCTATATTGAACCGAGCTTGGCGTTTACCCGGCTGCGACACCGCATACTAGTCGATCAAGCGTCACCCACCGCCACCGCCGAGTGGTGATACAGAGTCGTTAGCGAACAGCCTGGTTCTGAAGCTCTCAATTCGCTCCGAGGCTTATGCACTGAATGATATTGGAGTGCTCCCCGGACTGCCACCTAGCCAGCGACGCCGAACCGGCTCAGGCCAACACCTGAGCCGGTTCTCGAACCATCTACAAGTCGCGCGGATGCGAGATTCCCTTAGGACTTTTGGCTAGGCTCCAAGGGAACGTAAATAGGTCTACGACGAGCATACGGCTGAACCCAATTTGACGTTGAATCGGCCCCCTCCCGAGTGGATTGACCGAAAAATGGGCGACCTGAATACCGCCCGTAATGATTACCGCTAGCACGGAGGCGCAAAACACGATGATCATCGGCACGATCAAGGCAACCAACACCGGGCGACTGATCAGATGAGTGGCCCAAATGATCTGAGTCAAAGCACCGGAAGCAGCAGCTACTAACATGATCCGCCATGACAGAACGAGCAGACGATAGGACTTACGACTCCTGGTTGCGGCAATGTTTTGGCGATATGAGCTTGTCATCTCTACAAACCCGTCGCGATATTACCAGTTAGACCAACACCCCGCCGAGGCATACGAGACTTCGTCCGCACACCCATCGCTCCAAACCATCCCGCTAGCAATCCTGGGAATATTCACGACTTTACAAAAGGCATGTGAGACGTTACCCGGAAAGGCTCAATGTGCATACCCGATCACACGCGCTGATGTATGCGCCCTATGCAGAACGGCGGAAGCACTTGGCTCCCGCCGTTCTGCGTATTTTCCAAGTCAGGCAAGACTAGTCAGCAAATAGGCTCCCACGATTATCGATGCAATCCCAGCCAACGCGACCAACAGGCCGAAAGCTCTGTCGAAAGCAACGAAGCGGGCTCGACGCCGCATGACTCGATCCTCACTCCACTCCTTTTTCTTGTTAGGAGTAACAGAGTTCACGAGACGGGAAGCGATCTCTATATGCTTCGTCGCAGCGCCCCGATAATTGGCTGCGAGGACAAGACCCAACACGGCTAGCAGCATACCCCATAGGATCCCGATCAACCCTCGCCACACAATGAGACCCTCCGCGAATTAGACCTACAATTAGGGAAGAAACCAACCCTCCCTGGTGCCAATTCTCCACCCGCCCCAATTATAGGTCCCACCGGCCCACAGCGTAACGCCCGCCCCGACAGCCGCACCATGGTACGTCTCCGCATGCCCATACTTATCTCCATCACCACTTTTTACTCCGCCAACATAGCAGCCACCGGGCCCATCACCGAAACATGCCATCCAACCCTTAGGGCTTTGCTCGGATGGCCTCGCACTGACACCCCCAACGGTCCCACTTATACCAGCACCGACTCCGAAACCGACCGAGCTACTAATGTAGCCATCCTGGTAGGTAAGAGTAATGCAGAACATAAAGCATGCTGAACCGCTAACCTGCCCGTAGCGATGGACACGCTTCCAGAAGTTATTCAATGGCTCTACATTCGCCGAGCGAGACCTCGACGCTACCTGCCTTGTTGGACGTGGACGTTCGGTTGGGCTTTCCGTCGGCACCCAAGGATTCAACTGCATCTTCGGCTCGACAAAATCCGGAGCACCAATGGGGCGCAGCAACCGTGGCACGGGGTTAGGTCGGAGGCGAAGGAATGGGGAATCTTTATAAAGAGGGGTCCATGCCTTCTGCTTTCGCGGCTTCGGGCGATGGTCTACCACCCTATTCTTTGCACTAGGTGCCTTATAGTTGCGCAACTGACCTTCATTATCCCCGGTGGCGTAAAGCCCGCTGGGGTCGGATTTGGTGGCAGGACTGTTGTTGCTGTAAGCGTAACCGTTCCACTGCTCAGGGTCGGCGAGATCAATTATTGGATCGACAGAAATAAACCTGCCGATATGCGGGTCGTATTCGCGGGCGTTGAGGTGTGTCAGACCGGTGGGGTCTTGGGTGCCGCCGACGAAGCCCTTGTCCATGCCTGTGGCCCAGGTGCCGGTGGTGGTGCCGCGTTGTTCGCCGTAGGGGAGCATGCGTCGTTTGGCGACGGCGAGGGTGGTTGCGTTGATGGTGAGTTCTGCGGTGCCATGGTGGTCGCTGGTGATCCAGCTCAGGCCGGTTGCGGTGCGGATGGCGATGGTTTGGCCGGCGTGGGTGTAGTAGCGGGTGGCTTTCTTGGTGGCGCCGCTCGTGGTGTAGCGGACTTCGGTGCCGCCGGGCAGGTAGAGGGTTTTGCCGGTCGGGTCGGTGCGGATGAGGCGGTTGCCGTCGGCGTCGTAGATGTAGCTGGTGGTGGCTGAGTCGGTGGAGCTGAGGACTTTGCCTTCGCGGTCCCAAGTGAGGGTTTGGGTGGCGCCGGTGGTGGTGGGTCGGGTCTTGGTGTTGCCGCCGTTGTCGTAGGTGTAGTTGCGGGACCAGGTGGCGCCGCCGCTGGCGGTCACATTCGTGACGGCGTGTGGCCTGGCCGCGCCGGCGGCCGGGTAGGTGTAGGTGTAGGTGGTGTTGGTTGTTCCGCGGCGGGTTTCGGTCTTGCGGTTGCCGGTCGGGTCGAGGGTCCAGCTGTGCCAGTACGGGTAGGCGGAGCCGTCGACCTGGCTCCAAGCGGTGGGTTTGGTGGTGCAGCTTCCTGTTTCCGGGGTCCAGGCTTCGGTCATCCGACGGAGGTAGTCCAGCGTGAAGCACTGGTGATCGGCGGTGCCACCGGTGGGGGTGTCGTGGATTTCGGTGACGTTGCCGGCATTGTCGTACTCGTAGTTGTAGTTGGCCGCCTCGGCCTTGAGTTCGGGGACGACGTTAGTGCTGGTGAGCCGGCGGGTGGGCTCGTCGATGGTCGAGTTGATGACGACCCGAGAGCCGAATTGGCCGAGTTGGCGTTGGGTGAGCTGACCGAGCTTGTCGTAAGTGACGTCGTAGACGTAGATCTGGGCTGCCGACAGCAGTCCGCCGGTTTCACCAACGTCGGTGTAGCCGAGAGTGAGTTTCTCGGAGGCGAGGTCGGCGGCGGCCGGCATGGTGACCTGGTAGGGCTGGCCGTTGGCCCGGTAGCTGGTCGTCGTGGTGTAGGTACAGGTGTTGGGCGAAGCGGCAGCGCACAAACTCGACTCCGCAGCGGGGAGCGCGACGGAGGTGGAGGTTGGCCGGCCGTGCGCGTCGTAAGCGTCGATCTGGGTGGTGTAGGGGTTACCGCCGGAGTAGCGGGTGGCGGAGGTCAGTTTGCCCTTGCCGTAGGGCAGGGTGTCGTAGGTCCACTGGCCGCGGATGCTGCCGGTGACGCTGTCGGCGCGCATGGTGGTCTTGCGGCCGAGTTCGTCGTAGGTGTAGGCGAGGGTGGCCGTGCCGGTGCCGAGAGGGCTGGTGGTGGTTTCGACGTTGCCGGCGGCGTCGTAGGTGGTGTTGGTGGTGCCCTTGTCGGGGTCGGCGGCTTGGGTCTGCCGGCCACGCAAGTCGTAGGTGTACGACCAGACGTTCACTCCGGTCACGTCGGTGACGGACTTGAGCTGCCCCAGCAGGGTGTAGGTGTGGGTCGTCTTGTCGAACTTCGTCGGGTCGTCGCTGCCGACGTCGGCGCGGTTCTTGTACTGGCGCAGCGCGACGGTGCGACCTTGGGCGTCATTGATCGTGGTGGTGGCGGTGCCACCAAGCGGCGGGGTGGTGTGGACGCGGTCGCCGCCGTAGGCCGTGGTGGTGCGCCACTTTTCGACGCCGTTGGCGATCAGGGCTTGTGCGGTCTGCCGTCCGGCACCGTCATAGCTGGACTGGGTGATGGCGGGAATCTGTCCCTGCGGTTGGGCCAGCGCTGTGTCATCAACCGGTGCGTTGGTTACGTCGTGGTAGGGCGCGGACGTCCACGCGGTGGCGCCGAGACTATTGGTCACGGTGTCGGAGATCGTTCGTCCGCCACCGGTGGCCTGGATCTGCTTCTGCCTCAGGCGCAGGAACCCGTCATACAACTCCACCGACTTCCGGTACGCCGTCCCGGTCGGCAGAAGGGACTCAGTTGTGACCGCCGATGGTCCACCACTCTTGCGCACGCGGTAGGTGAACTTCATGCTCGGCGTCTGCGTCGCCTTGCTTCGTCCCGGAACCCAGGCGTTGGTGAGCCGCCCCAAGCCGTCGTAGGTGAGCTCGTTGACCGCGCCGTTGGCGTCGGTGACCTTTGTCGGAGCGTCCCACGCAGGCTGTACCAGGGTCGTGGTCGTGTGGTCCTTCGGGTCGGTGACGACGGTCTGGGTGATCAGGCCACCGTTGGCGGTGCTCCGGTCGGTCGTGGTGGTGTAGCCCCGCGGGTCGGTGACGGAGCTGACGCGGCCGTTGGTGTCGTATGTGGTGGTGGCGGTTCGGGTGTAGACGGGGGTGGTGCCGTCGAACCTTTCCAGCTCCTCGGTACGGACCACGTTTCCGTCGGTGGGTGCTTGGCCGAAGGACGTGTCGCCGACGTAGGTGTCGTAGAACGACCGGGACCGGCTGAGCACGGTGGTCGGGTTCGCCGGGGTCGGGGCGCCGGCACAGCGGACGGACAGGGTTTCGGTTTGGGATACCCGGTCGAGCATCCACGTGGTGCTGTTGCGGGCGTAGGTGGTGCGGGTGCAGGTGTCGTCGGTGGTGATGGCCTCGTCGCCCTGGTCTTCGACGGTGGTGGGCAGGCCGCTGTCGGTGTCGTAGCTGGTGATGGTCTTGGTGTAGCGGTGTCCGCCGGCGGCGAGGGCGGTGCGGGTGCGGGCGATGTCGGTGTTGGTCATCCACGCCCGGGTGGTGATGTCGTTGTTGTTGACGTCTTTGCGGGTGCGGGTGGCGGTGGGTCCGTTGATCCATGGGTCGTTGCGGGTGGAGGACACTTCCGCGCCGGTGGGGCCGTTCTTGGTGATGGTCTGCAGCTCGAAGCCCTGCAACGCTTCGTGGTCCTCGACGCTGCCGCCCCATGAGTCGGTGACCCATACGTCCTTGACGCCGCTGGCGGCTTTGTCGCCGTCGAGACCGCGCAGGTAGCGGTGCTCGACGGCGGTCTGCTGTCCGGCGGGGTCGCCGTGGCGGACGGTGACCTTGCCGTAGCCGCGCCAGTCGCTCCAGGTGCGGTGCTTGTCCTTGGTCAGCTCGTCGGTGTTGTACGCCCAGGCGGGGGTGTCGTAGTCGTACTGGGTGACCTCGGTCGGCTGGTCGGTGACCGTGTCGTCGAGGTCGATGCGGGTGACGACGTACTTGTGAAACCAGTCCAGGCTCAGTTCCTGGCCCAACGGGGCGTAGAAGGAGGGCATGCACCGCTTGGTGTTACTGGCCGGCGACGGCAGGGTCGAGCTGGTGCAGTCGGCGCCGGAGTAGTGGACGATGATGTCGCCGCCGGTCTCGGTGTGCACGGCCTTGATCCGCCACCGGTTCAGCGACGATCGCTGGTCGTTAGGGCCGTCGACACGGTTGGGAAGTGGCAGTGACCCGGTGTCGAAGGTGATTTCCGGGTCGGAGACGGCCGCGCCGCCAGCGGTGGTGACGTGACCGGTGCGGGTGATGCCGCGTAGCCACATCGGGGTGGACTCGCCGGTGCCGGCGTTGATGAACTCCTGCCGAAGCGCCCACGACTCCACGTCGGCGTAGCTGGTGGTGCCGCTGCGGGTCTGCGCGGTGACCTTCGTCAACCGGCGGGCGGACCAGAACGTGGGCGATCCCTGGGTGGTGCATCGTGTGCCGGGCTTGCAGTACTGGTCCCACGGCGTGTCATACCAGTTCGCCGTCGTGGGGTCCGAGGTCCACGCCGTCCCGGTCCAGCAGTTGACCAGGCATCGCTCCGCGGTGTCGAACACGACCCGCAGCGGCGCGGCTTGGGCGTACTCGGCGTTCTCGCGCATGCCGTACTCGATGCGCTTGAGGTAGCCGCCGCGGTCGTAGGTGGTGCGCTGGTCGGGGTTGAGATCGCGGGCGTAGGCGCCGGTTTCCTTGCCGTAGAAGTAGGCCATGGTGTTGGAGTTCGGGTCCACGACGTAGTCGAGGTTCCACCGCCACGCCTGGGTGCAGTGCGCGTTGGCGAAGGTGGCGTTGTAGCAGGGTTCACCGGAGTTGTTGCCGAACACCGGCACGGTCCACGTCGAATCGGTGACCGGGTTGGTGCTGCTCCAGCCAGGCAGCTTGTGGTAGCCGAAGTAGTACTGGGTGCCGTCGGTGGTGGTGACCTTCCAGTACTCGTTGTCGTTGTCGCCGTTGCCCCGCGCCGAGTTCGACAGCTTCTCAATCTTGGTGCCGTCGTCGTTGCGCAGCCGCCACACTGACCCGTCCCGGATCAGTTCCCCGGCGTGGCCATTGAGCGACAGGGTGGCATTGTCGTTGAAGTAGCAGAGGTCGCCGGTCTTGTGACCGGGGTTGTCGTCGGCGCACGAGGCGTACCGGCGCTCAATGAAGCCGGGCCAGGTGTCCCAGCCGTCACCGATCCAGGAGCCCTGGTTGTTGGTCAGCGCGGTCTTGCCGTCGAGGCTGCCCGAGGAGTGGGCGAAGCTGATGTCCGGGGCGGGGCCGCCGAGGGCGGGCGGCACCCGCAACGGGTACGACCAGGAGAAGTCACCGCTCTGCGTCGACACCTGCCACTGCCCTGCCGGCGACAGGCTCGTCGCGGTGTAGTCACCACTGTCACCGGACGCTGCGCCTTCGACGGCCAGCAGCGTGGAAGTGCTACCTGCCAGGGAGATGTCGGTGGACAGGAGGCTGTCGGGAACGTCGTTGACCGTCGGCAACGGTGTGCGCTTCTGGCACGACGCCACGTCGGGAGTGCTCAACGCACACCCGGGAAGGGCGACCAGCCGCAGGCGGGACGCCCAGTCACCGCCGTAGGCGTCGGCGAATCCGGCGTAGTCCACCTGCAGGCCGGTGCGGCCTGTGGACGCCTTGCCGTCGGCCCGGCCGACGGAGACCAGGATGCCCTGCACCCCGGCCTTCCGGGTGACCGTCCGGTCATGCACCGTCACCGCCACGGATTCGGGGGCCTCGTCCGCGGTCCTGTTGCCTGTGCCGGCGGAGGGCGGTGAGATCATCACCGGGAGCGATCCGGCGCGTGCCCTTACGGGCCCGGTCAGCCCGGCTCTCGTGCTGCGGGCGTTGCCAGCCGAGGCGGTGGCCGCAGCCAGGTTCGCGGTGCCGGTGCCCGCCGGCCACGCAACCGTCCTGGCGCCGGTCACTACGCTGGAGGAGGCGTGGAAGGAGCGAGACACGCCAGGCTTGGCGTCGCTCACCACCACCCCAGCGGCCTCTTTCGGCTTCGGCGGGTCCCACTTTGGCGCCGCCTCGGCCCGCTGCACGGGCTGGCCCAGCCCGCTCACCGTCATCACCACCGACAGACCACCGGCAAGCATCGACGTCAACATCCGCCGGCGGAGTGCCTTTCCACTGCTCCGGCTGGAACCTATCCCACTTGCCACGACGCTCCCCCTGCGTAGGGTCGATGACCGAATTGACGTTGCCGATGTGGTTGCGATGTCTTGAAGCGGGTGGCCGTCACCCGCGTCCTGCTCGGCCGGTAGGCGCCGCGGCCGGGAGTCGCTGTTTTCCGGCCGCGGCGGTACCTGGGTCACTGTGATGCCTGCTGGCAGATCTCGGAGTCCGACAGCACCCGCTGATAGGCACGGGCGTCGTCGATGTCGCCACGCCAGTACGAAACACCCGCGCCGCCCGACCAGCCGCGCCCAATCACGAATGAGCCGGTGGCCGACCAGGACGCCGGGGCGGTGGCCTCGGCGACCTCACCTGCGCAGAACTGGGTGTCGCCCATCACGTAGACGCGCATCTTGCCGGTGACCGTGTCGTAGCGTCCCGCGACGTGAACCCAGGTGTTGTTGTTCGACGGCACCCCTGCGGACTGCCCGTCGGCGCAGGCGCTGACCGCGCCGCCGCCGCCACTGTCCCCGGTCATGGTCATGCACCAGCCACCCGCACCACCGTTGGCGTCCTGCCGGAACTGCAGCTCGAAGCGTGAGGCCGTCGCGCCGTCCTGGGCGAGGATCGTCTGCTTGGTCTGGGCCGCCAGGTCTGCAGGGCGCACCCAGGCCATCACGGTGAAGCTCTTCGTCGTATCCAGTACCGGCCCGCTGGTCGTCACTCGGTCCGCCGTTGGCCCGTACAGCCGCACCGCGTTGCCGAGGTAGCCGGAGGCGAAGTGGGCACCACCGCCGAGCGCCCCCGGGTTCATGGCGCTGAAGCCGCTTCCCGTGTCCGCCGCGGTCTTGACCGGATCGGACTCGTCGAACGTCCAGTGCGAGTAGGCGTTGGGAACGGGGGACACCCAGAACTGGTAGTCGTACGTTGCGCTGGTGTTGCCGGCGCGGTCCTTCGCCTTGACGTGCAGGGTGTGGACCATGTCCGTGGCCGGTGTGTGACTCGCCGACGCCGTGGTCGTCGTCGTCGCGCTACCGCCGTTGACGTCCCAGGTGTATTCCTCGGCACCGGAGGCGGTGAAGGTGAACGTGCCCGCCGTACCGACCGTCGCACCCCACGCCTTCCACGGATACTGACTGGACGACACGCTCGACACCGTCGGCGGTGTCGTGTCGACGGTGAAGCTGTACCAGGGACCCCAGCCGCTCCACAGCCCCGCCTCATCGGCGGTCGTGGCATGCCAGTAGTAGGTGACGCCGGACGTCAGCTTGCCCGTCGGCACCTGGGACGTCGCCGTGGCGATCGCGTTGCCCACCGTTGTGACGAACGATCGTGGCATCGTCGTACTGCTCACCACGATCGGTGCCGCCAGATCCGCCGCCGTGCGGATCTCGAACGCCGTCTGCAACGTGCCACCGTACGGGTCCTGCACCTGCGCCCGCAGCGTCGGCGTCACATTCCGCACCAGCGCCGGAGACGAACACTGCTTGTAACAGTCCGACGTCGTCGTGAACGCCAAGCCCACCGGCGGAACAGGCTTCAGATCGAAGGTGGCGACCAGGTACGTCTTGTCGGTGTAGAACTTTTTCCACCGACTCGCATACGACTCGCCCTCGCCGGTCGACGCACAAGCGCACAAGCCCACGTAGTAGCCGGTCGTGACACTCGCCTGTGTCTGCACGTCGTTGCGCAGGGTCGGGCCCTCGAAAACCGCGTCCGCGTCCTGCTGGATCGACCCGCACCCACCGGCCTCGTTGGCGTGGCCCGCCCACCCGTCCAACAAAAGCACCGAATCCACCGCGCCCAACGGTCGATACGACCACGCCTGCCGACCAGCATGAGCCGTCGACCAACTCATCGTCCGGTACAGGTACACCCAGGTGGCATCACACGAGTGGGAGTGATCCAGCTTCATCTGGATTTCGGCGGTCAACACCGTGGTGTCGCTCAACGCCGAGATGTCGAAGGCGAAGTACGACCGGTACAAGGCACCGGATTCTGGGCTCAACCCCACCCGCGCTGCCGTGGAATCGTTGTTCTCACCGTTGCTCGTCGCATACGACCACCTCTGCCGGATCTTGTTGAACGCCGGATCGATGAACAACGGAAACGCCGACGCCGATGCCGCCAGCATGCCCGTGTCCGGCGTCAACACCAGATCACCCGCCGACACCGCAACACCGACCCCGGCAGTAGCGGCAAGCTCACCAGGGCCCTGCGCCGTCGAAGCCTCCGCCGTCAGCTCAGCACCCGGAACGACGTCGCCCCCGACGAGCGCCGCCATCGACGATCGCGCATTCAACGGAGCTACAGCGGGCTGTACCGCATCGGCGGACAACGACGAATCCCACATCACCGCCGGCGATGCCTGCAACAGTGGCTCGCCATCCGCGCCGGCAAGATCCAGCCCTCCCTCAACGGTCCGGGCCACCTGCATGTCACCGCCGAGCGTGTAACGGACCCGCCGCAACGCCGGATTCGCCGCCGCCTCAGGCGTCAGCACCTCCAACACATGACGAAACCCATCACTGTCCGCAATCACATGCAGATTGACACCCGGCAGAACACCGTCGTAGATCGCTGTGTCACCCGCGATCCGAGGTGCCGGCAGTGCGCCAGGCCAACCCAACTCGAACGTCGATCCCGCCTCACGCCACGTCACCAACGGACCCGCGCCACCGTCAGACAGCGTGATATCGGCCGTGGACGCCACCGGCGCGAAGCCGTCAGCCACAGACTGCAGATTGGTGTCGATGTCAGCCCAACTGCCGTCTGCGCGGTGCACCCGTTGCGGCGCCACAGACGACTCCAGCCTGCCGACGCCTGACGCGTCAACGAACACCCGCGTCGTCTCCGACCGCTCACTCAACGCTTCGACCGTCTTGCCGCACGCCGCCGCCAACCGCTTCGCGGCCTGGGCATCAGCCACCACCGCGACCGAGCAGTCCTGCCCGGCAGCAGAAGCGGGTGTCGCCACCACTGCTGCGGCGACAGTCGTCGCCAGCGCCACCACAAGCGGGTACACACCCACATGGCGACCCCACATCCCTCGCCGCGCAGACCTTCTCATGAACTTCACGCCCCCGTCGATCGATACGTGCCGAGAACGTAGATCAACCAACGGGACGGCGGTAGACCTCAAACAGGCACCAGGCGTCGCCGCGCCCCTCACCGCACCCACACAGACAGCCGGATGTGTCGTGAGTGGACTCCCGTGGCCTAGGAAACTGCTGGTCATGGCAACGCCACTGAGCGACACGATTCGACTGCCACAGCAGTGATCTAGACCACTGCGAGACGACGAAATCTATGTATCGGCACGCTTAGATCGACTGTCAGGGCTTGTATTGGGCCAACATGTCATTGCCACAGCGACCTGCGGATGGCGGCGACCTGCCGGCTCCAATTGCTGACGGCAACGACCTTCACGACACCCCCGGTCTTGGGCGCCTGAACAAGGTACTGCCGCCCGCCACGGTCGGTACCGATGTACATGCCAACATGTCGAGGCCGGGACATCGTGCCGTCGGAGCCGGGGATGAAGATCAGGTCGCCGGGCCGCATCGCCGCCAGGGTGGGAACGGCGACGCCGGTGTGCACCTGGTCGGCAGTGACCCGGGGGATCGCTGGCGGCCTGGGCCGGTCACGCGGACGGCGGCACGCTCGCCAAGCGGGTCTACGTCCACCCCGACAGCAGCCACCTGAAGGTGGCAGCCGAGCACCTCGAATCAGGGCTGTTCGGGTGACTTCTGCACCCCGAAATTCAGCAGTACGAGCGTACGTGATGATTTGTGAGACGGAACAGCAAGAAGGCCTCGACCCACCGAAGTGAATCAAGGCCCTGACCTGCTGTTTTACTGTCGGGACGGCCGGATTCGAACCGACGACCCCTTGACCCCCAGTCAAGTGCGCTACCAAGCTGCGCCACGTCCCGATGCCCCCGCGCGGTTTCCCCCGCGACAGCCGGTACAGCTTAGCGCAGGATCTTCCGCCCGTCCGCACCCGCCCCTCCGGTCCCGGCGCGCCCCGTCACTCCCCCTAGAGCGTCCTAGGAGGGTGGGTGACGGGGCGTCCGGGTGGAACCAGAACGGCGGGTCAGCCGTGCGCCTTGCCCCGGCCGCCGGGGCCGAGCTTCTTGCGCGGGCGTACGGAGATCTCGATCGGACTGCCCTCGAAGCCGAACTCCTCGCGGAGCTTGCGCTCGACGAAGCGCTGGTAACCGGCGTCCAGCGGGGCAGTGGTGAACAGCACGAAGCGCGGCGGGGCCACGCCCGCCTGGGTGGCGAAGAGGATCTTCGGCGCCCGGCCACCGCGTACCGGGTGCGGGGTGGCCTGCACCAGGGCGGTCAGCCACGAGTTGAGCTGGGCGGTCGGGATGCGCGTCTCCCAGCTCGCCAGGGCCTTGCGCAGCGCCGGGGCGAGCTTGTCCACCGCGCGTCCGGTCATGGCCGACAGGTTGAGCCGGATCGCCCACGGGATCCGGCGGAGTTCCCGCTCGATCTCCTTGTCCAGGTAGTACCGCCGGTCGCCGTCGACCAGGTCCCACTTGTTGAAGGCGATGACCAGCGCCCGGCCGGTCTCGGTGACCATGGACAGGATCCGCTGGTCCTGCTCGCTGATGACCTCGCTGGCGTCGAGCAGCACCACGGCCACCTCGGCCGCCTCGATGGCCGCGGCGGTGCGCAGGCTGGCGTAGTACTCGGTGCCGCTGGCCTTGCCGACCCGCTTGCGCAGGCCGGCGGTGTCGACGAGCTGCCACGTCTCGCCGCCGATCTGGACGAGGCTGTCCACCGGGTCGACGGTGGTGCCGGCGACCGAGTCGACCACCGCCCGCTCCTCGCCGGAGAACCGGTTGAGCAGGCTGGACTTGCCGACGTTGGGCCGCCCGACCAGGGCCACCCGCCGTGGCCCGCGCGGCCGGTTCTCCACGATCTTCGGTGCCTCGGGCATCGCGTCGAGGATGGCGTCGAGCAGTTCGCCGGAGCCCCGGCCGTGCAGGGCGGAGACCGGCATCGGCTCGCCGAGACCCAGCGACCAGAGGGACGTGGCCTCCATCTCGATGGTGGTGTTGTCCGCCTTGTTCGCCACCAGGATCACCGGCTTGGCGCTGCGGCGCAGCATCTTCACCGCGGCCTCGTCCACATCGGTGGAGCCGACCATCGCGTCGACCACGAAGAGCACCACGTCGGCGGTGCCGATCGCCGCCTCGGCCTGCGCGGCGATCGCCGCCGCCCGGTCCTTGGCGTCGGGCTCCCACCCGCCGGTGTCCACCACGGTGAACTGCCGGCCGTTCCACTGGGCGTCGTACGGCACGCGGTCGCGGGTCACCCCGGGGACGTCCTCGACGACCGCCTGCCGGCGGCCGATGAGGCGGTTGACCAGCGTCGACTTGCCCACGTTGGGGCGGCCGACCACGGCCACCACGGGCTGCGGGCCGGTCAGCTCCTCGGTCTCGACGTCCGGCTCGCGCAGCTCCACCCATCCACCGACGTCGCTCATGCCACACCCCGCTCGGTCAGTAGTGCGTGCAGGCGGGCGACGACCTCGTCGATGCCCAGCTCGGTGGTGTCCAGCACGACCGCGTCGGCGGCCTGGGCGAGCGGGTCGGCCTTGCGGGTCGAGTCGAGCCGGTCCCGGCGGGCCAGGTCGGCGGCGGTCACCGCGACGTCCGCGGCGTCCTCGGCGCTGCGCCGGGCGGCGCGCGCGGCCTCGGAGGCGGTCAGGAAGACCTTCAGGTCCGCGTCCGGTGCCACGACCGAGCCGATGTCCCGGCCCTCGACGACGATCCGGACCGCGTGGGCGATCATCTCCCGCTGCCGGGCGACCAGGAGCGCGCGGACCGCCGGCACGGCGGCCACGGCGGAGACCGCACCGGTCACCTCGGGCCCGCGGATGTCCGCGTCGACGGTGACGCCGTCGACGGTCACGCCGTACCCCTGGGGGTCGGTGCCGATGCGCAGGTCCACCTCGCCGGCGACCTTGGCCACCGACTCGGCGTCGGCCAGGTCGATACCGGAGCGCAACGCCGCCCAGGTGATCGCCCGGTACATCGCGCCGGTGTCCAGGTAGCGGGCACCGAGCCCGGCGGCGAGCCGCCGGGAGACGGTGGACTTACCCGAACCGGACGGCCCGTCCACGGCGACCACACAGCGCCCGATCCGTTCGTTTTCCTCCACCGTCGTCCTCCTCAGCCCGTACCTCACGGAACATCCTGTCCCGCAAGCGGTAACCACACGTTGTCAATCATGCCCGGCGCCACGCCGGGTCCCCACGCGCCGTCGCAGAAGGCGACGCCCGCCACCCGCCGCCGGGCGGCACGCAGCCTACCGGCAGCCGTACCCCGGCAGGCCGCCGTCAGTCACCCACGGTCTTGTACAGCGCGGCGACCTCCGCGTTGGTGAGCCGCCGGATCCGCCCGGTCCGCAGGTCACCGAGCTTGATTGGCCCGATGGACGTACGCACCAGCCGGCTGACCGGGTGCCCTACCTCGGCCATGAGGCGCCGGACGATGTGCTTGCGCCCCTCGTGCAGGGTCAGCTCCACCTGGGCGGTCTTGCCCAGGGTGTCCACCACCTTGAACGAGTGCACCTGCACCGGGCCGTCCTCCAGCTCCACGCCGGCCATCAGCCGCTTGCCCAGGTTGCGCGGGATCGGCCCGGCCACCTCGGCGAGATAGGTCTTCAGCACCTCGTACGACGGGTGCGTGAGCTTGTGCGCGAGCGCGCCGTCGTTGGTGAGCAGCAGCAGGCCCTCACTGTCCGCGTCGAGCCGCCCGACGTGGTAGACCCGCTGCTCCACCCGGTTGCCGATGAACTCGGCGAGCTCGTTGCGTCCCTTGTCGTCCGCCATGGTGGTGACCACCCCGCGCGGCTTGTTCATCGCCACGTACACCAGGCGGTTGTCGGCCTGGAGGCGCTCGCCGTCGACGTGGATGACCGCGGTGGCCGGGTCGACCTTGTCCCCGAGCTGCGCCACCCGCCCGTTGACGGTGACCCGGCGGCGGAAGATCAGGTCCTCGCACGCGCGTCGGGAGCCCACGCCGGCGGCGGCGAGCACCTTCTGCAGGCGTTCGGTGCCGGTGTAGACGGGGGCGTCGGACTTCGGGGCGCGGTCATCGCGTGGCATCGGCAAGCTCTTCTACGTCGTCGGGGAGGAACGGGGCCAGCGGCGGGAGATCGCCGACGCTGTTCAGCCCGAGCTTCTCCAGGAACATGGTGGTGGTCCGGTAGAGGAAGGCACCGCTGTCGGATTCGGTGCCGCACTCCTCGATCAGGCCGCGGGAGACCAGCGTACGGATCACGCCGTCGCAGTTGACACCGCGGATGGCGGAGATCCGGGACCGGGTGACCGGCTGCTTGTAGGCGACCACGGCGAGGGTCTCCAGCGCGGCCTGGGTCAGCCGGACCGACTGCCCGTCCAGTACGAACCGCTCGACGTACGTCGCGTATTCCGGCCGGGTGTAGAGACGCCAGCCACCGGCGGCCCGGCGCAGCTCGAACCCGTGCCCGGCGGCCGTGTACCCGGCGGCGATCTCGTCCAGCACCGGACCGATCCGCTCGGCCGGCTGCTCGAGCACCTGCGCGAGGACGAGCTCGCTCACCGGCTCGTCCACGACGAGCAGGATCGCCTCCAGCGCGCCGCGCAGCTCCGCGTCGTCCAGCTGCGGGGCCGGCTCCGGCACGACCGTCGCCCGCCGCCGAGGTCGAGGCGCCCCGTCAGCCGGCGCGCCGATCTTGGTACGTTCCGGCCCCTCCGGGGGCGCTTCGGTACCACGATCCGGGCCGGCCTCCGCCGACTCGCCGGACGCCGAGGAGATCTTGGAGGATTGTGGCCCCTCCAGGGGCCGATTCCTTCCAAGATCTCTTCCAGGCTCGACGCCGGAGGCGTCGGGGCCGGCTGCGGCGTCGGCGGGGTCGGGGCCGGCTACGGCGTCGGCGGGGGCGGTGGGGGCAGGGGGGTCGGTGGGGGCAGGGGGGCGGGGGCGGTCCCAGGGTGGGACCCAGGCGGCGGCCTGGTCGGCCAGGGAGTCCCGGCGCTCCTCGTCGTTCATCGCGCTCACTCCTCGGTCCTTCCCGTGCGCTCCGCCTCGGCCACCTCGGCCGCATCCCCCACGCCGGCCGGCTCGGCGGCCACCTCGGGGGCGGACCCGGCCGGCTCAGCCACCTCGGCCGGCGCTGCCCCATCGGCAGGCTCGGCCGGCTCAGCCGGGACGGCCCCGCCGGCCTCCGGTGGCTCGGGGGTGCCGGCGTACTCGTCGATGTGCAGGTCGGGGCCGCCGTCGGCGGGGCCGGTCCAGCGTACGGTCAGCTCCTCCAGGGCCTGCTCCTGCACGAACGCCACCAGGCCCTCGCGGTACAGCTCGAGCAGCGCCAGGAACCGTGCCACCACCTCCAGGGTGATCTCGCAGTCGGCGCAGAGCAGCGAGAACGCGGCGGTGCCGGCGCGGCGCAGCCGTTCGGTGAGGATCGCCGCGTGCTCCCGGACGCTGACCCGGACCATGTGCACGTGCGCGATGGAGACCTCGGGCACCGGCTTCGGCGTCATGGCCCTGATCGCGAGTTTCAGCAGCCGCTCCGGGCCGATGCCGAGGACCAGGTCGGGCAGGGCCTCGGCGTACCGGGGCTCCAGGGTGACCGCGCGCGGGTAGCGCCGCCCGCCGACCTCCTCCAGGGCCGCGATGTGCGCCGCCGCCTCCTTGTACGCCTTGTACTGCAACAGCCGGGCGAACAGCAGGTCCCGGGCCTCCAGCAGGGCGAGGTCCTCCTCGTCCTCGACCTCGGCGGCGGGCAGCAGCCGGGCCGCCTTCAGGTCCAGCAGGGTCGCGGCGATCAGCAGGAACTCGCTGGTCTCGTCCAGGTCCCACTGGTCGCCCATCGCCCGGATGTAGGCGATGAACTCGTCGGTGACCTTGTGCAGCGCCACCTCGGTGACGTCCAGCTTGTGCTTGCTGATCAGTTGCAGCAGCAGGTCGAAGGGGCCGGTGAAGTTCGCCAGCCGTACGGTGAACCCGCTCGTCGCGGCCGTGTCGTCCCCGGGGGCCGGCACCACGCCGTCGACCTCGGCAGCCAGCTCCGCCGCCACGGCCGGGTCGGCGGCCCGGTGCCCAGTGGTCGGGTCGAGGGGTGGCGCGGTCACCGGAGAACCGTAGTCCACGCTGCGGACACCCGGTGTTCCGGCTACCGCTCGGACTGCGCGGCGATCACCTCGCGGGCCAGCTGCCGGTAGTTGCGGGCCCCGGACGACGCCGGGTCGAGCGAGGTGATCGGCGCACCGGCGACGGTGGACTCCGGGAACTTCACCGTCTTGGTGATCACCGTCTGGTAGACCTTGTCGCCGAACGCCTCCACGACCCGCTGGAGGACCTGCCGGCAGTGGGTGGTGCGGCTGTCGTACATGGTCGCCAGGATGCCTTCCAGCTCCAGGTCGAAGTTGAGCCGCTCGCGGACCTTGTCGATGGTGTCCAGCAGCAGCGCCACACCGCGCAGCGAGAAGAACTCGCACTCCAGCGGGATGAGGACGCCGTGCGCGACGGTCAGCGCGTTGATCGCCAGCAGGCCCAGCGAGGGCTGGCAGTCGATCAGGATGTAGTCGTACTCCTTGCGGACGCTGCGCAGCACCCGGGCCAGGGCCATCTCCCGGGCGACCTCGTTGACCAGCTGTATCTCGGCCGCCGACAGGTCGATGTTGGCCGGGAGCAGGTGCAGGCCCGCCACGTCGGTCTTGATGAGGACGTCCTCGGCGGTGACGTCGTCCTGCATCAGCAGGTTGTAGACCGACAGGTCGAGGTTGTGCGGGTTGACGCCCAGGCCCACCGAGAGGGCGCCCTGCGGGTCGAAGTCGACCAGCAGCACCTTGCGGCCGTACTCGGCCAGGGCGGCACCCAGGTTGATGGTCGTGGTGGTCTTGCCCACCCCGCCCTTCTGGTTGGCCATCGCGATGATCCGGGCCGGGCCGTGCCGGTCGGTCGGCATCGGCTCGGGGATCGGCTTGCGCATCGTGTAGGCCGCCGGGTCCGCCGGACCGAGGTCCGCCCCGAGCGTGGCCTGCTGCTCGCGGAGCTCCGACGTCCAGGTCTCGGCACGGTTACCGTTGCCCGCCATGTCCTCGTTGCCCCCTCCCGACGACCACCGGGCGTCGGAGTCGACCGACGTCCCTTCGCGGCGCCGCCGCGCACCCTGGGTCCGCGTCGCCCCGCCAGGTCC
The DNA here is from genome assembly GCF_044465805.1 of Micromonospora sp. NPDC049497. Lineage (NCBI taxonomy): Bacteria > Bacillati > Actinomycetota > Actinomycetes > Micromonosporales > Micromonosporaceae > Micromonospora > Micromonospora sp. NPDC049497. The sequence continues at coordinate 52,138 of NZ_JBITMC010000025.1, forward strand.
GCGCCGATCCCGACTGTACGCCACCGACCAGCAGGCCGTTCGGCACCCGTGCGGCGTGTCGGCGGCCGGCCTCAGCCGCGGGCCCGGGGGTGGGCCGTCGCGTACACCTCGCGCAGCCGCTCCACGGTGACCAGCGTGTAGACCTGGGTGGTGGTGACCGAGGCGTGCCCGAGCAGTTCCTGCACGACGCGGACGTCCGCGCCGCCGTCGAGCAGGTGGGTCGCGTACGAGTGGCGCAACGTGTGCGGGGAGACCGCCTCCGGTCCGTCCACCGGCAGCCCGGCGCGCTGTGCCGCCCGGCGCAGGATCGTCCAGGCGCCCTGCCGGGAGAGGGTTCCGCCGCGCGCGTTGAGGAAGACCGCCGGGGTGCCCCGGCCGCCGGCGGCGAGCAGCGGACGGGCCCGCACGAGGTACGCGCGCAGCGCCTCGACCGCGTACCCGCCGATCGGCACCAGGCGGGTACGTCCACCCTTGCCGTGCAACAGGGCGGCGCCCTGGTCGACGTCCAGGTCGTCCACGGCCGCGCCGACCGCCTCGGAGATGCGCGCGCCGGTGCCGTACAGGAACTCCAGCAGTGCCCGGTCGCGCAGCGCGAGGGCAGCCCCGTCGCCGGTGGCGGTCACCGGGCCGGCGGTCTCCAGCAGCCGGACCACGGCGTCGACCGGCAGCGCCCGGGGCAACCGGCGCGGCGGCGTGGGCGGTCGGACGTCCCGGCTGGGGTCGGCACCGGCCAGGCCCTCGCGCAGCGCGAAGCGGTGCAGCCCGCGCACGGCGCTGGCCGCGCGGGCGGCGGAGGCGGCGGCCAGGGGCGGGTGCCCGTCGTCGCCGGCGCGCAGCCGCGCCAGATGCGACTCGACGACGCCGGCACTGACCGACGCGAGGTCGGCGATGCCGGCCCCGGTCAGCGTCGTGACGTAGCGGTCCAGGTCGCGCCGGTACGAGGCGAGGGTGTTGGTGGACAGTCCCCGCTCGACGGTGAGGTGGTCGAGGTAGCCGCGGACGGCACGCCGAAGGGCCGGCGCGGGCTCCACGCCCGTGCCGGCCCGATCCGCTGTGGTGCTCAGGCTGTCGCCCGTCAGGACAGGACCTCGGCCAGGGGCAGCGTGGCCATGCCGTGCGCCTCGGCGACCGGGCCGTAGACGACCTGACCGTCGTGGGTGTTCAGGCCCAGGGCGAGCGCCGGGTCGCGCCGCAGCGCGTCGCGCCAGCCGTTGTTGGCCAGTTCGAGGGCGTACGGCAGGGTGACGTTGGTCAGCGCGTACGTGCTGGTGTTCGGCACCGCGCCGGGCATGTTCGCCACGCAGTAGAAGATCGAGTCGTGCACCTTGTAGGTCGGCTCGGCGTGCGTGGTGGGACGCGAGTCCTCGAAGCAACCGCCCTGGTCGATGGCGATGTCCACCAGCACGCTGCCCGGCTTCATCCGGGAGACCAGCTCGTTGGAGATCAGCATCGGGGCCTTCGCGCCGGGCACCAGCACGGCGCCGATGACCAGGTCCGCGTCGAGCACGGCCCGCTCGATCTCGTACGCGTTGGAGGCGACCGTCTGCAGGTGACCCCGGTAGATGGCGTCGGCCTGGCGCAGCCGGGCCACGTTCTTGTCCAGCAGCAGCACCTCGGACTGCAGGCCCAGCGCGATCGCGGCGGCGTTCATGCCGGAGACGCCGGCGCCGATGACCACGGTCTTCGCCGCGTACACGCCGGAGACGCCACCCGGCAGCACGCCCCGCCCGCCGCCGGTGCGCATCATGTAGAAGGCGCCCACCTGCGGGGCGAGCCGGCCGGCCACCTCGGACATCGGGGCGAGCAGCGGCAGCGACCGGTCGGGCAGCTCGACGGTCTCGTACGCGATGCCGGTGACCTTGCGGTCGATGAGCGCGTCGGTGCACGTCTTCGAGGCGGCCAGGTGCAGGTAGGTGAAGAGCACCTGCCCCTCGCGCATCCGGTGGTACTCCTCGGCGACCGGCTCCTTGACCTTGAGCACCAGCTCGGCGGTGTCCCACACCTCGTCGGCGGTGGCCAGGATCTTGGCCCCGGCGGCGGCGAACTCGTCGTCGCTGATGCTGGACCCGACTCCGGCGCCCGATTCGACGAAGACCTGGTGACCGCTGCGGGTGAACTCGTTGACACCCGCCGGCGTGATCGCCACCCGGTACTCGTGGTTCTTGACCTCGCGGGGGATTCCGACCTTCACGATGCAGACACCTCTCTTCGGGGCCGCTCACCCCCGACTGCCTCGGCGCCACGACGGCCCCGTTGCCGCCGCGGTTCACCGGTCCCGCCGGCGGCAGTCTAGGCGTGCCCGGCGCCTCCAGGAGCCAGCACAGTGACATCCGGTGCCCGGCCGGCCTGACGAACTGTCAGGTGCCGCCCCGGCCGACGGTGGAGACCGACTCAGCCGACAGGACAGTGTTCGACCATTATCGTCCCACCGGGCGTGTCCCGCCGGGGACAGGAGGCAAGTGGATCACTAGTGTGTCGCCCCATGACCACTCCTCCGTACCAGCCGGGGTACCCGGCGGGCGTTTCCGACAAGAGCAAGATCGTCGCGGGCATCCTCGGCATCCTGCTCGGCACCTTCGGTGCCGGTCGCTTCTACACCGGCCACACCAAGATCGCCGTCCTGCAGCTCGTGGTGAGCCTCGTGACCTGCGGCGCCGGCGGCCTCTGGGGCCTCATCGACGGGATCCTGATCCTCGTCAACGGCGGCACCGACGCGCAGGGCCGGCCGCTGCGCGACTGACCCGACCATCGACGGAAGAAGGGGCCGCGCGGCGAACCGCGCGGCCCCTTCTCGCGTACCTCTTCCGGGTTGTCAGCGGGGCAGCGGCGCGTCCGGGCGGCGCAGCACCGACCATCCGGTGTCGCGGGCCCGGGCGGCGGCGAGCAGCCCGGCCACCGCGGAGGCGTTGGTGATCTCGCCCGCCACGACCATGCCGACCGCCTCGTCCAGGTCGATCCGGAGGACCTGGAGGTCGGCCTCCTCCTCACGGCGGTCGTGCCGCTCGTCCGCCGGTACGTCCGCCAGGTCCCGGGCCAGGAAGACCCGGACCACCTCGTTGCTGAACCCCGGCGAGCTGTGCAGGTCCACCAGGACGTCCATCCGGCCGGCGGTCAGGTCGGCCTCCTCGGCCAGTTCCCGCGCCGCCGCGACGGCCAGGTCCTCGCCGGTGACGTCCATCAGCCCCGCCGGCAGCTCCCACAGGTGCCGCCCGACCGGGTGCCGGTACTGGCGGATGAGCACCACCTGGCCGGCGTCGTCGAGCGCGACCACGGCGACCGCACCGACGTGCCGGACGTGGTCCCGCACGGCGGTGCCCCCGCCCGGCATGGTCACCTCGTCGCTGACCACGTCGAAGATCTTCCCGCGGTACCGCTCGGTGCGGGAGCGCACCTCGTACCGGTGCTCGACGGCGCTCACGCCGCCGCCCCGGGTGTAAGGAAGGGCCCCTTCTTAACGCCTCCGGTAGAGGAAGGGTCCCCTCTTAACACTCGCCCGCCCGGCGCGCTCACGAGGTCGAACCCGCCTTCGCCGCAGCCGCGGCGCCGTTGCGGCCGGCCTTCTCCGCCGCCGGGACGGCGTCGAGGTCGACCGGAAGCTGGTCGGCCTCGGAGTACGCGACGGCCGCCTTCACGAACGACGCGAACAGCGGGTGCGGGCGGGTCGGCCGGCTCTTCAGCTCCGGGTGGGCCTGGGTGGCCACGAAGAACGGGTGCAGCTCCCGGTCCAGCTCGATGAACTCGACCAGCCGGCCGTCCGGCGAGGTGCCGGAGATGTGCAGGCCGGCCTTGGTGAGCTGGTCGCGGTAGGCGTTGTTGACCTCGTACCGGTGGCGGTGCCGCTCGCTGACCTCGGTGCTGCCGTACGCCTCGGCGACCAGCGAGCCCTCGGCGAGCGTCGCCGGGTACGCACCCAGGCGCATGGTGCCCCCCAGGTCGCCGCGACCGGCGACGATGTCCTCCTGGTCGGCCATCGTGGCGATGACCGGGTGCACGGCCTCCTCGTCGAACTCCAGCGAGTTCGCCCCGTCCAGGCCGCCCAGGTGCCGGGCCACCTCGATGGTCATGCACTGGAGCCCGAGGCAGAGGCCGAGCAGCGGGATGCCGTTCTCGCGGGCGTACCGGGCGGTGCCGATCTTGCCCTCGATGCCGCGCACGCCGAAGCCGCCGGGGATGAGGATGCCGTCCACGCCGGCCAGGGCGGACGCCGCGCCGGCCGGGGTGACGCAGTCGTCGCTGGGCACCCAGCGCAGCTGCACCCGGGCCCGGTGACCGAAGCCGGCGGCCCGGATCGCCTCACTGACCGACAGGTACGCGTCGGGCAGGTCGACGTACTTGCCGACCAGGGCGACGGTGACGGTATGCCGGGGCTGGTGCACCCGGTCCAGCAGGTCGTCCCAGCTGGCCCAGTCCACGTCCCGGAAGGAGAGGCCCAGGCGGCGCACCACGTACGCGTCGAGACCCTCGCGGTGCAGCACCTTCGGGATGTCGTAGATGCTCGGCGCGTCCGGCGCGGCGGTGACCGCCTCGCGGTCCACGTCGCAGTAGAGGGACAGCTTCTCCTTGACCTTGTCCGGGATGTCCCGGTCGCAGCGCAGCACCAACGCGTCGGGCTGGATGCCGATGCTGCGCAGCTGCGCCACCGAGTGCTGGGTCGGCTTCGTCTTCAGCTCGCCCGACGGCGCCAGGTACGGCACCAGCGAGACGTGCAGGTAGAAGCAGTTGTCCCGGCCCAGGTCGTGGCGGATCTGCCGGATGGCCTCCAGGAACGGCAGCGACTCGATGTCGCCGACGGTGCCGCCGACCTCGGTGATCACCACGTCCGGCACCTGGCCGTCGGCGTCCGGGTCGGCCATGCCGAGGATCCGGGACTTGATCTCGTTGGTGATGTGCGGGATGACCTGGACGGTGTCGCCCAGGTACTCGCCGCGCCGCTCCTTGGCGATCACCTCGGAGTAGATCTGGCCGGTGGTGACGTTGGCCTTGCCGGACAGGTCCCGGTCGAGGAACCGCTCGTAGTGCCCGACGTCGAGGTCGGTCTCGGCGCCGTCCTCGGTCACGAAGACCTCGCCGTGCTGGAACGGGTTCATCGTCCCGGGGTCGACGTTGAGGTAGGGGTCAAGCTTCTGCATGACCACGCGCAGGCCGCGCGCGGTGAGCAGGTTGCCGAGGCTGGAGGCGGTGAGGCCCTTACCCAGCGAGGAGGCAACGCCCCCGGTGACGAAAATGTGCCTGGTCGTCCGTGCTGATGGGGCCAAGGCCTGCTCCCGTGTCGTCCGTCGCGGTCGTGCAGACCGCCGTGCCGATCAGCAAAGTGATCACGCGATCCACGGGATTCCACGGTAACACCTCGTCGGGCCGCACCACCGGGCGCACCCGCAGCACATCCGCCGGTGTCCCCCGCCGTGTCAGCTCGCCGTGACCTCGGTCGATACGCGGGCGACCGCTCCGCCCCGGTCCGCGCCGCGGTCCGCCGCTCCCCCGTCGCCGGGGCGACCGGCAGCCGCGCCGTCCCGACCGGGACCGTCCGGGCCGTCCCCGCCGGGACTGTCCGGGCCGTCCCCGCCGGAGCCGTCCGGGCCGTCCGGGCCGTCCGGGCCGGAGCCGTCCGGGCCCGCCGGGCCGTCCGTTCCCGGCCCGGCGGGTCCGGTTCCCGGGCCGTCGTCCGCCGCGCCGCCGTCCCGGGTCCGGGACGGGTCGGGCTGCGTCCGGTCGGTGGAGTGGTCGAGCACCCGCAGCGAGGCCAGCACGGCCATCGGCACCACCAACGCGGCGGCTGCGCCCGCGACGTCCAGCGCCGCGCCGCCCAGCACCCCGCCGAGGCCCGCCGCGACCGCCGTGCCCGCCATCGCGGCCCGCACCGCCGGGTAGATGCCGAACAGCCGCATCAGACCGCCCCACGGCTGGAGCAGGGCGAACCAGACCAGCAGCGCGCCGGCCAGGGCCAGCACGGTCAGCGGGCTGTTCACCAGCGTCTCGACGTTCGCGGAGCCGGAGCGGTGCACGGTGAGCCCACCGGTGCCGTCACCCACCGCCGCCAGGAACCGCCCGAGGCTGCCCCGCTCGACGGGTGGGCGGCGCACGTCCAGCACCGCGAAACCGATGGTCACCGCCAGCCCGGCCATCGTCGCCCAGGCGAGCCGGCTGACCGTCAGCCAGCCGCCGGCGCTGATCGCCGCCGCGACGCTCACCCCGGCGGTGAGCCCGATCGCCCCGATCGAGTCGGCCCCGAGGTAGGGGCTGCCGACCACCACCACGGCCGCCCCACCGACCGCCACCATCACGATCGGCCGCCAGGACCGGTGGACCCGCTGGGCCAGCCACCCCGCGGTCAGCAGCGCGCCGGCGACGAACACCCCGAGCCCGACGGTGCCCAGGCCCGCGTACCGCCCGCCCTCCAGGGCGGAGTAGCCGGCGACGCCGTTGAGTTGGAGACGGGCACCGGTGAGCACGTCCGCCCCCACGGTCAGCGTGGTCAGGCCGGCGACCGCGCCGAGCGGCCCGAGAGTGCTCGCGTAGCCGGGTGCGAGGCGTACCAGCACCGTCGCCCCGACCACCAGCACGATCGTGGTGCCGGCGAACAACACCCCGGCATGCTCGCCGCGCCACCACGGCACCAGGTCGGCGAGGAGGGCCGACGGAACGGCCAGCGCCGCGGCGATCAGCAGCAGTTCCACCACCGCCACGATCCGCCCGGACACCGGCTCCGGGCCGTACGGGCCGGCGTGCCGGCGCGCGCGGCGCAGCATCGGCAGGGCCGCCACCGCGAGCAGCACCTGGGCGCCGGCGAGCAGGGCGAAGAACCACCCGGCGATCCGGCGCTGGGCGGCGGCCTCCCGGTCGGCGTCCGCCGGGGCGGCGATCGCGGCGGCGAGGTCGGCGGGCCGGTCACCGACGGACTCGGCGGGCCGGCCGAGGAAGGGACGCTCGGGCAGCGTCCGGCCCAGCGCGGTGAGCGCGGTCGGCGCGAGGTCGACCAGTTGCAGGTAGCCCTCCCGGCCGGTGGTCGGTGAGGTCAGCCAGCCGCGTTCCCAGCCCGTCCCGTGCGCGACGGCGACGTGCAGCCGGGCGGGGGCCTCGGTGTCGGAGACGCCGGCGACGAGCACCAGGGACCGGGGTGGGCGGGCGGCGAGCACCCGGGCGAGCTGGGCGTCGGCGGCGCGGGCGGCGGCGGCCCGGGCCGCCGGGTCCTCGCCGCTGACCGAGCCCAGGTCGACGATGCTGAGCACGCAGGAGCCGAGCAGGGGTGCGGGGTCGGCCGGCAGCGCGGGCGCGTACCGGTCGACGCGGCCGAACGGCCGGGCCGCCGCGACGGCGCCGCCGGGCCCGACGGCCACCGAGCAGCGCACCGACTCCGACAGCGCGCCCGGCACCGTGCCCCAGGGCAGTCGCTCCTGGTTGTGCAGGACGACGCTCGCCTGGTCCGGCAGGTTCGCGCCGATGCCGTCGGGCTGTTCCACCGCCACGTCGACGGGCGGGCAGGTGCCGGAGGGCCGGTTACCGGGCCAGGCGGCGAAACTGCCCGCGCCCAGGGTCAGCCAGCCGTCGACGGGACAGGTGGGCCGGTGGGCCGAGCGCACCGACAGCGAGCCGATGGAGCCCTCGGAGGCCATCCGCCACAGCGTGGGGGTGTTCTGCGGGTCGACGTCGTCCCAGCGCAGCCCGGACACCCCGGCCACCACCACGAAGTCCGCGGAGCGCTCCGGGGTGCCGCTGTCGGGACGGGCCGCCAGCGCCACCACCCCGAGCACCACCACGACCAGGGTCAGCAGGAGGGGGGTGAGTCGGCGCAGCATCACCGGCGTCCCGTCGACGGGGCGTCCGCACCCGGCGCCGCCGGTCCGGCGGCGTCCGGGGCGAGCTCCGCGTAGAGCGCCGTGAGCTGGGCCACGGTGTCCGCCTCGGTGGGCCACGTGCCCGCGCGGGCGGTACCGCGCGCGGCCAGGTCCGCCCGTCCGGCCGGGTCGTCGAGCAGCGTCCGCACGGCCTCGTCGACCGCGTCCACGTCGCCCGGGGGCACCAGCACGGCGGCGTCACCGACCAGGTCCGGCAGACCGCCGACGGCGGTGGCCACCAGCGGTACGCCGGCCCGCATCGCCTCCTGCGCGAAGAGCTGCCGGGCCTCCCAGTCGCTGGTCACCACGGCCAGGTCGGCCCCGGCGAGCAGGTCCGCCACGTCGGTGCGGTGCCCGAGCAGGGTCACCGGTGCCCGGGCGGCGGAGACGCGGGCGGCCAGCGGCAGGTACGCCGGGCCGCTGCCGGCGATCACCACGGCCGGTGGCGGTGTCCGGGTACGCCACCGGGCGGCGGCGTCGACGAGCACGTCGTACCGCTTCTGCGGGTGCAGCCGGCCCACCGAGAGGATCAGCGGCTGATCCGGGGCGACGCCGAACTCGGCCCGTACGGCGGCGCGGCGGCGGCGTGGGGCGGGCAGCGCCGGCGCGGCGACCGGGGCCAGCCGGGCGTCGGCGGCGCCCAGCGCGGCGGCGCGCTCCACGAGGTCGGTGGAGGCGCCGAGGGCCACCCGGCAGCCGCGGGCCACGACCCGTTCGGCCAGCCGGGACGCGCCGCCGCGCAACCCGCCGGCGAGCACCGCGTTGTGCCAGGTGACCACCAGTGGAGCCGCCGGCCGGGCGAGGACGGCGACGAGCCCCGCGCGGAGCCCGTGGGCGTGCAGCACGTCCACCGGCTGGGCGGCGAGGGCCCGGCGCAGCGCGGTGACGGCGCGGGCGTCGGCCGGGGTGGGACTGGCGGGAATCTCGACCGGCTGGAACCGGGCGCCGGCGCCGGTGAAGTCGAACTGCTCCTGGGTGGCGGCGGGGCCGCACACGAGCACGGTGGAGCCGGCGGCGGTGAGCCCGGCGGTCAGCGAGCGGATGTGCTGCCCGACCCCGCCGGTGCTGGAGGCGAGCAGCAGGGCCACCGTGCCGCGCCGGCCGGTGGTGGACGTGGGTTCCGTCACCGGGACACCGTCTCCTTCCCGTCGCCCCGCTCCGGGGGTGTTCCCTCCTCCTGCGCTCCGCCGTCGTCGCGGGCGCCGGTGCGCCGGCCCGTCCGGCTCAGGCGCCGGAGCACTCCGGCGAGCAGCGGCCGTACGTCCGGCCGGTCGATCACCCACACCGCGGCGAGGAAGACGACGCCGACCAGGACACCGGACAGCATGCCCTGACCGAGTGCCGCGAGTGTCGTCGGGGTGCCGTCACCGGCCGTGTCGAGGGCCCGGGCGGCCGTGACGCCGGCGAGGGCGGCCAGCGCGCCACCGAGCAGTCCGGCGGCTCCGGCGCGGGTGGTCCCGGCGAGCGCGGCCGGCCCGGCGGCACGGCGTACGGCGACGAGCAGCAGCCCGCCGAGCAGCAGCATCCCGACGGAGTTGCCCAGCGCAACGGCGAGGACCCGGTCGGCGGCCGGCAGCAGCGCCGCGAGCGGCACCGCGACCAGCGGCACGGCCAGCCAGCCGGCGGTGATCGCGACCGTGGCGAGCCGCGTGTCACCGCGGGCGTAGAGGGCTCGGGACAGGACGGCGAACAGCCCGTAGCCGAGCAGACCGGGGGCGAAGCCGACGATCGCGGCGGCGGTGGACCCCGGGTCGCCCGGGTAGAAGAACGCGGCTACCGGTCCGGCGGTGCCGACCAGCGCCGCCGTTCCCAAGAAACTGAGAAGCAGCACACCTCGGGTGGTCCCGGCGAGGGTCCGGAGGTAGCTCGGCTCGTCGCCGCCCGCCATTGCGGCGGCCAGCGTCGGGTACGCGGCGGTGGCCAGCGGCACCGCCAGCACCGCCCAGGGCAGCAGGTAGATGGTCTGGGCCAGAACGAACACCTGCGGGGAGCCGGTCGGTCCGCCGGAGACCCGGTTGAGCACCACCAGCAGCGCGATCTGCTGGGCGGTGACGGTGACCGCGCCGGCCACGGCGAGACCGCCGACCCGGGCCCGCGCGTCGGCGGGGAAGGCGTACCCGGGTCGCGGTCGGAGACCGAGCCGGCGCAGCGGGATCAGCAGCGACAGCGACAGCACCACCACGCCGAGGGTGGTGCCGGCGGACAGGATCAGCTCGCCGCCCCGACCGACCTCGGCCACCCCCGCACCACGCCCCTCGACGCCGCCGAAGACGAGGTAGACCACGATCACGGTGAGGCTGGACAGCAGCGGTGCTATCACCGGCCAGGCGAAGCGGCGGTGCGCCTGGAGCACCCCGGTCAGCACGATGCCGATCCCGTACAGCGGCAGTTGCGGGGCGAAGACCCGCAGCATCCGCTCACCGGAGGCCAACTCCGCCGGCGAGCGGCCCTCGCTGATCAGATCGACCGCCGGCCCGGCGAAGAGCGCCACCAGCACCGCGAGCGGCACCAGCAGCGTCAGCGTCCAGGTCAGCAGGGCGCCGGTGGTGGCGGCCACCGCCCGCCGGTCACCGGCCGCGACCGGGCCGGCGAGAAGCGGTACGACGAGACTGGCCAGCGCCCCGCCCGCCACGATCTCGAAGATGATGTTCGGGACGAAGTTGGCGACGACATACATGCCGCCCAGGTCGCTCTTCTCGACGACCCAGGTGAAGACGGCGGTGCGGCCGAAACCGGCGAGCCGGCTGACCACGGTGAGGACGGCGATGAGCGCGGCCGCTCCGGCGACGCGGCCGGCGCCGGCGAGGGGTGCCGGGGTCGTCACGTCAGTCGGCGCGACGGCCCAGCGCGTCGAGTTCACGCAGACCCGGGGTCCGCTGGATGACCGCCGTGAAGCTGACCTTCTCGCTGGCGGCGGTGAGCCCGGCGAGGACGGCGAGGATCCCGGCGCGGCCCAGCGGGCCGGACCGGGCGGCCAGGGCGACGCCGAGCAGGGCGCCGAGCGCGTTGGCGCCGCTGTCGCCGAGCATGACGTCCTCGTCGAGGTCGGCGGGGAGCAGCCCGGCGGCGGCGCCGACCGTGCCGGCGGCGATGCCTCCGAGCGGGCCGCTGGCCAGCGGGGCGCCGAGCAGGAGGCCCGACTTGAGGGCCCGGCCGGGCCGCAGGTCGAGCAGGTTGAGCAGGTTGGCGGTGCCGGCGATCACACCGGCGCCGAGCAGGACGTCCACGCCGCGCCCGAGGATGCCCTGGCGCTGGCGGCGGCGGTGGGCCGCGACGGTGGGATCGGCGGCGAGCAGCGCGGCGGCGGCGACTCCGGTGGCGCCCACCCCGACGACTTTGACGAGGCCGGCGGTGACCCGGCCCTCCCGCAGCGCGGCGAGGTGCCCGGCGAAGCCCTTGGCGGCCTTCTGCTCCGGCCGCGTGCCGACGACGTCGTCGTAGAGCCCGAGCGCGCCGGCGCCGACCCCGGCGACCAGGGCTGCGGCACCCGAGGCGCCACCCGGGGCGCCGAACGCGGCGGCCGACGCGGCGCCGGCGGCGAGCGCCGGGCCGGCGGCGAGGGTCACCGTGCGACCCCGGAAGTTGGTGCGCTCCAGCGCGGGGCCGACCGGGGCGATGCGCACCTCGCGCAGCGCGTACCGGGCGGCGGCGGCGCCGGCACCGGCGACCAGGAGCCGACCGAGCAGGCTCACGCCGTCGCCTCGCTACGCTCGACGACGGCGCGATCCGCGCGGCTGCTGTGCTTGATGGTTCGCTCGACAAGCTCGCTCACGTCGCCCCCTTCCGACGGGCGTCGACGATCCGGACGGTCGGACACCGGAGTGGATGCATCGGTCACTGGGGCAGTCTAGGCAGCAGCGAGGAGGCATTGTCGCCGACACCGTACTGCCCGGTCTTCTTCTCGGTGAGCTGCTGCACCAGCGCCAGGCTGGTGACCAGCTGACCCTGGACGGTGTTGGCGTTGTCGACGGTGGAGATGGACTGCGCGAGGACCGGGTCGCCCCGGACCACGGCCACCAGGTTGCTGTCGGCGGAGCCGTTGCCGGCGACCACGACCGCGCCGGTCCGGTCGAACTGCTCGGCGATCTTGACCACCGACTCGTCCTTGCGGGCGGAGTCCTGGTCGACGTACGGCTGCCCGCTGACCAGGACGACGGCCTCGGCCGACGCGGTCACCTTGGCCTCCGTGGTCAGGTAGTTGGCGTTGGTGTACGCGGCCAGCACCGCGCGCCGGTCCGCCTCGCTGACCGGTGTGGCCCCCGGCGACCGGTCGAGCAGCACGCTGGCCAGCAGTGCGCTGGAGGTCTCCACGCCGTGCCCGTTGCCGGGCAGGTCGGCGGTGGGTGCGCTGGTCGGGCGGGCCGCGTCGACGGCCAGCTCCAGCAGGTCGCTGCTGTTGTCCGGGTCCATGAACTTGTCCTGCAGGTCGATCCGCCCGGTGACGTCCGCGCCGGCGAGCTGGAGCATCTTGACCACGTTCTCGGTGTGACCGCGGCCGGTCGGCAGGCTGACCACCAGCACCCGCTTGCCGGCGAGCCGGCCGGGCAGCACGACCTGGGCGATCTCGGCGGCGAACTCCTCCTCGCGGGCGAGCTCCTCCTGCATGCTGTTGACCTGCTGGCGCATCTGCTGGTTGGCCTTGCTCAAGCCGTTGACGTTCTCCTTGAGCGAATCGGCCACCGGACCGTTCAGCGCGGCGGTGCCCACGACCAGGCCGATCGCCAACGCCAGGAAGACCGCGGTCAGGGACACCACGTGGTACCGGAAGTTGATCACACCTGAATCCTCTTGATCGAGCGCACGCTAGAAGAGCTGTGACAGCTGGAACACGAAATTGTTCCACCACTCGGAGACCACGCCCAGGTACGCCTTGCCGACGGTGGAGACCGCCACGGCCGACGCCATCGCGGCGATGGCGGAGAGCACGAGCAGCAGGAGCGAGGATCCGGAGATGCTCTGCCGGTAGAGCCGGCTGACGCCCTTGGCGTCGACCAGCTTCCCGCCGACCTTCAACCGGGTCAGGAACGTCGAGGCCATGCCGCCGCGCCCCTTGTCGAGGAACTCGACCAGGGTGGCGTGCGTGCCGACCGCCACCAGCAGCGACGCGCCCTTCTCGTCGGCCAGGAGCATGGCCAGGTCCTCGCTGGTGGCGGCGGCCGGGAAGGTGATCGCCGGCACGCCCAGCCCGTTGACCCGGGGCAGCCCCGGCGCGCGCCCGTCCGGGTACGCGTGCACGATCACCTCGGCGCCGCAGCGCAGCACGTCGTCGGTGACCGAGTCCATGTCGCCGATGATCATGTCTGGCGTGTAGCCCGCCTCGACGAGGGCGTCCGCACCACCGTCGACGCCGATCAGCACCGGCTTGAACTCCCGGATGTACGGGCGCAGCACGTCCAGATCGGCCTTGTAGTCGTATCCGCGGACCACGATCAGGCAGTGCCGGCCCTGGATCTGGGTCTGGATGTCCGGCACCCCGACGCCGTCGAGGAGCAGGTCACGCTCCTGCCGGAGGTAGTCCATCGTGTTGGCGGCGAACGCCTCCAGCTGGACCGAGAGCCCCTCCCGGGCGTCGGCCATGGCCTTGGCCACCGTCTCGGCGTCCTGGAGACTGCCGTGGGCGACCGGCTCGTCACCGACGAAGACCGTGTTGCCCTCGATCCGGACGGTGTCGCCCTCACGGACCTGGTCGAAGACGCTCTCCCCCAGGTCGTCCAGCAGCGGGATGCCGGCGGCGATCAGCACCTCGGGACCGAGATTGGGGTAGCGGCCGGAGACCGACGGCTTCGCGTTGAGGACGGCACCGACACCGACCGCTACCAACGAGTCGGCGGCGACACGGTCCAGATCGACGTGGTCGATCACCGCGATGTCGCCGGGGCGGAGCCGTCCGACCAGGCGTTTGGTCCGGCGATCCAGGCGCGCGGTGCCGACGATCCGGCCCGGTTCCGCAGCCCGGTTCCGGCGCAACGTTGGTATACGCATCGTGACCATCCTGGCATGTGAGGCAGGCTACTCCGGCGCGACATGCCTGAGCGGCGCCGCCTACCCAGGGAAGCACACTACGGCGCGGGCCGGTGTGCCTGTGCTCACAATGACCCGCGCTACGGTCGCCTCTCGCGCGCCGCCACCGCCAGAAGCTCCTCGGCGTGAGCGATACCCAGGTCCGAATCAGGCAAACCGGCGAGCATGCGGGCGAGTTCCCGGGCACGCTCGGTGTCCTCCACCACCCGGACGCCACTGGTGGTCACCGCGCCACCGGTGTCCTTCGCCACGACCAGGTGCCGGTCGGCGAACGCGGCCACCTGGGGCAGGTGGGTGACCACGAGCACCTGGTGACTGCGGGCCAGCCGGGCCAGCCGCCGGCCGATCTCCACCGCCGCCTGCCCGCCGACTCCGGCGTCCACCTCGTCGAAGACCAGCGTGGGCGGGCCGCCGGACCCGGCGAAGACCACCTCGATGGCCAGCATCACCCGGGACAGCTCACCGCCGGAGGCGCCGCGCTGCAACGGCAGCGACGGCGCGCCCGGGTGCGCCAGCAGCCGCAGCTCCACCTCGTCGCCGCCGTCCGGGCCGACACCGACCTCGCGGCCGTTGACCGGCAGGCTGGGCTCGGACTTCCCGGCCGGCCGGGGAAGGACCGCCACCTCGATCCGCGCGTGCGGCATGGCCAGTCCCGCCAACTCCCCGGTGACCTGCGCGGCGAACCGCTGCGCCGCCTCCTGCCGGGACGCCGACACCCGACCGGCGAGGTCGGCCACCTCGGCGGCCAGCCGCGTCGCCTCCCGGTCCAGCTCGTCCAGCAGGTCGTCGGAGGTGTCGAGGTCCGACAGCCGGGTGCGGGCCCGCTCGGCCCAGGCGATGACGCCGTCGACGTCGTCGGCGTACTTGCGGGTCAGTGCGCGCAGCGCCGCACGCCGCTCGTACACGGTCTGCAGCCGGGCCGGGTCGGCGTCCAGCGCGGCCAGGTACGCCGACAGCTCGGCGGAGACGTCGGCCACCAGGGTCGCCGCCTCCTCCAGCCGCACCGCCAGTTCGCCGAGGGCCGGGTCGGTGCCGGCCTGCGCCTCCAGCGTCCGGCGGGCGGTGCCGAGCAGCACGGTGGCGTCCGGCGTCTCGTCGGTGGCCTCCACGCCGCCGGCGACGCAGTGCTGGGCGAGCTGCGCGGCCGCGCGCAGGCCCTCGGCGTGCTCCAGCCGCTGCGCCTCCGCCTTCAGCTCGCCGTCCTCGCCGGGCTGCGGGTCGACCCGGGTGATCTCGTCCAGGCCGAGCCGCAGCAGGTCGGCCTCCTGGTTGCGCTCGCGGGCGTTGCGCCGCCGGTCGGCCAGGTCCTCCACGACGGTGCGCCAGCGCGTGTACGCCTCCCGCAGCGCGTCGAGCAGCTTCTCGTGCTCCGGCCCGGCGAACCGGTCCAGCGCGGCGCGCTGCTCGGCGGGGCGCAGCAGCCGCAGCTGGTCGGACTGCCCGTGCACCGCGACGACCTGCTCGCCGACCTCGCCGAGCATCGACACCGGCATGCTCCGACCGCCCACGTGCGCCCGGGACCGGCCCTCCACCGTCACGGTGCGGCTCAGCAGCAGCGAACCGTCCTCGTCGGGCTCGCCGCCGGCGTCGGTGATCCGCGCGTGCACCGTGGTGGCCACCCGGCCGGTGAGCCGCAGCCGGCCCTCGACCATCGCCCGCCCGGGCTGCGCGCGCACCCGCCCGGCGTCGGCCCGACCGCCGAAGAGCAGACCGAGGCCGGTGACCACCATCGTCTTGCCCGCACCGGTCTCGCCGGTGATGACGTTCATGCCCCCGGTCAAGGGCAACGTGGTGTCCTCGATGACGCCCAGTCCGGTGATGCGCAGCTCGTCCAGCACAGCCACCGACAGTAGACGCGGGCCCCGACAGTTGACCAGCCGGCGCGGGGCGGGTCGTCGCGTCACCGACGGCGTCGTACAGTTCTGCCCCGTGTTGGACGTGATCGGCCTGACCCCCGGCGAGCAGGACCTCTACCGCTGCCTGGTGCACCTCACCACGGCCCGCGTCGAGGAGTTGGCCGAGCGGCTGCGCATCCCGCGCGCGGAAATTCTGGCGCGGCTCGACGCGCTGCGCGGCAAGGGGCTGGTGCTGCCGACCGGGCCGGAGCCGGACGCGCCGCTGCGACCACTGCCGCCCGACGTTCCGCTCGGTGCGGCGCTGCTGCGCCGTCAGGAAGCCCTGGAGGCGGCGCGGGCGGCGGTCACCCGGCTCACCGAGGAGTACCGGGCCGGGATGCGGCGGCAGGACCCCGACCACCTGGTGGAGGTGGTCACCGGCACCCGGGCGCTCCGCGAGCGCCTGCGGGACCTGCAGAACGGCGCCCGCGTGGAGGTGCTCTGGTTCTGCCGGGCCAACCCGCTGGCCATGGCCGGTCAGGAGAACGTCGAGGAGTTCGACGCGCTGGCCCGCGGGGTCCGTTACCGGGCCATCTACGAGCGCGAGATGCTCCTCGAACCGGGAGCGCTGGCCGACGTCGAGCAGGGTGTACGCGCCGGCGAGGAGGCCCGCGTCCTCGACCGGCTGCCGGTGCGGCTGGCCATCGTGGACGGTCGGACGGCGGTCTGCCCGCTGGTGCCGGAGCGGGGCGACGGCGAACCGAGCGCCGCCGTGATCGGCCCCAGCCAACTGCTCGACGCGCTGCTCGCCCTCTTCGAGAGCCACTGGCTGATGGCGACGCCACTGCGCTCGTCCGACCCGCCGGTCGACCGGGGCGCGGAGGGGTACCGGCCGGACGCCGACGAGGCCCGGCTGTTGTCGCTCTTCGTGGCCGGCGTACCGGACAAGTCCATCGCCTCGCAGCTCGGGGTGAGCCGGCGGACCGTGCAGCGGCGGCTGGCCGACCTGATGGCCCTCGCCGGCGTGGACACCCGGCCCGGCCTGGCCTTCCAGGTCGCCCGGCGGGGCTGGATCTGAGGCGCGCCCGCGAGGGCGGGACGGCACACGGCCGCCCCGCCCCCGCCGGAGTCAGCGCAGCCCGTACGCGTCGAGCACGGTCTGGTCGACGGTGTTGCCGGCGGCGTCGCGGGCGTGTGCCCGCAGCGACACCGTGCCGTGCCCGGCCGGCACCACGGCGGTGAACCCGGTCCCCGAGCCGCGCACCGGCACCGCCCGCCAGCTCCGCCCGCCGTCGAACGACACCTCCACCCGCAGGTGGGTACCGGTCGGCGCGGGTACGCCCGACGGCTGGCGCAGGGTCAGCCCCATCTGGTGCGCCCGGTCACCGGCCACCTCGCCGCGCAGGTCGGCCGGGACCCGGTAGTCCACCTGCAGCAGCGGCAGCGGCTGCGCCGCGTCCCCGGCCGGTCGGGCCGAGGCGAACTGCCAGGCCGTCTCGGTACGCGTGGCGTACCGCCACTCGTCGGAGGACCGCTGCGTCGTCAGGTCCAGCCGGTAGCGGGCCGGGCCGGGGGTGGTGGGCACCGGCGCCCAGCCCTCGGACAGGTCCGCGATCTGCTGGCCGTCACGGCTGACCCGGACCTCGACGGTGTCCGCCTCCTCGGCGCGGCCGGCCACGCCGTGGTTGCCGTCGGCGTCGACGAACTCGGCCACCCGCAGGTCGAGCGTGTCCCCGGTGCGCGTCGGCACCGGCGCTCCGCCGGCCGCCGGCACCGCCGGCCGCACGACCGGGGCGAACCAGGTCTCGACGTCCCGGTCGGCGGCGGCGTAGCGCCGGGGTGCCCGGGCCATACCGTGATCCAGCTTGCCCCAGCTCATCCCCATGATCCGGTGCAGCATCCGGTGCTGCCACCAGGAGTCACCGGCGCTGACGAACTCCTGCCGGGTGGTGCCGGTCCGCACCAGCCGCTGGTCGTCGTTCCAGGAGTACGTCTGCCACGGCCGCCACCCGAACCGCTGCTCGCTGGCCCACTCGGCGCCGCCCATGTCGCCGTAGCGGGCGCTCACCTCGGCGGTGTTCCGCGCCGTCACGGTGTGCAGGATCCGCTCCGGCACCCGCCCCTCCGACACCTGCCACACGTCGTACAGGTAGGGGCTGTCCACGGTCAGCTTCAGGTCCAGCGTCGTCCGGCCGGCCCGCGCCGCCGCGATCATCCGCTGCCCGTCGTCGTACGCCACGGCGAGCGCCGGAACGGGCAGCCGGTCCCCCAGTGGCGACCACACCGTCCACGCGCTCTGGTCGGCCGGACGGACGACGAGCACCGCCGCCGCTCCGGCCGCCGCGGCCGCCGCCACCTGGTCCTGCTCGGCGACGTCCGAGGTGGTGAGCAGCGCCGCGGCGCCCCGCACCCCGGCCAGCTCGGCCGGGGTTCCGGTGCCGGCGAAGACCAGCGGCAGCTTCCGCCGGTCGGCCGGCGCGGGCGACTGGCCCATCAGGTTGATGTCCAGCGGACCGGACACGCCGTCGACCTGGGCGTCCACCATCGGCGCGACCAGTTGCCAGCGGGAGGCGAACTCGAATGTGCCGCGGCTCACCGGGCGGGTCGGCGTGACGTTGACCTGCTGCACCGCGCTGAAGGTCATCACACCGTGGTCGACCTGACGGCCGTTGCCGAACACCCGGTGCAGGTAGAAGCTGATCGCCGCGCGCTGCTCGGTCGGCTTCGGCGTCTCGATCCGGACCGGCGTGCCCTTGCGGGGGTCCAGCGCCACGGTCATGTCCCGGTCGATCATGAGTTCCGGGTCGGTGACCAGGGTGACCTGCTCGTCCAGCGGGCCGCCGTGCTCGATCAGCCCGTGGAGCAGGTACGGGCCCTCCTCGACCTGGACCTGCACGCCGTCGCCGGCGAGCCAGAGCAGGTGGTCGGACCCGGGCTGCTCGCCGAAGAGCGTCGCGAACGGCGCCACGCCGGGCTGTCCCGCCATGTCCAGCGCCTTCAGGGTGACGGTGTGCACCGGACCGCTCAGGGTCAGCGCGACGGCGGTCCGCACCGCGACACCGTCCGCGCCGGTGGCGACCAGCCACCCGCCGTGCGGACCCCGGTCCAGCTTCGCCGGGTCGGCGCGCAGCGGCACGGCCACGCTGCCGCCGGCCGGCACGGTCACCTCGCCGCCGTCGACGGCGACCCCGTCCGGCTCGGCCGCGTCGCTGTCGAGGTTGCGCAGCTCCAGGGCCAGCCGCAGGGTCTGCGGGGCCGCGGTGCCGTTGGTGTACGTCACGGTCCGCTCGACCGCCGCGCCACCGGTGGTCACCCGGCCGAAGTCGGCGGTGGCCGACCCGTACACCCGCTGGCCGAGCGCCCGGGACACGTCGACCCGGCCGCCTCCCTGCTCGAAGACGGTCAGCTCGGGGTTCGCCCGCGTGGTGCTGACCAGGGCGTCCTTGAGCTGCCCGGCGGTCCAGTCGGGGTGTTCCTGGGCGAGGATCGCCGCCGCGCCGGCGACGTGCGGCGTGGCCATCGAGGTTCCGGACGCCCGGGTGTACGCGTCACCCACCGGCGTACCCATGCTCGTGCCCGCGGCGCGGGCGGCGACGATGCCGACGCCCGGCGCGGTGATCTCCGGCTTCAGGCCGTTGTCGCCGATCCGCGGACCACGGCTGGAGAAGTCCGCCAGGTTCTCGTCACGGTCCACCGCGCCGACGGTCAGCGCCGCGTCGGCCGCACCCGGCGCGCCGACCGTACGCGGTGCGCCCTCGTTGCCGGCGGCGACGACGAACAGGGCGCCGGTGGAGGCGGTGAGGTCGTTGACCGCCTGGCTCATCGGGTCGGTGCCGTCGGTCGGGGTGCCGCCGAGGCTCATGTTGACGACCGTCGCGCCGGAGCGGGCGGCCCACTCCATGCCCGCGATGATCGACGAGCTGTAACCGGAGCCGTAGTCGTCGAGCACCTTGCCGACGAGCAGCTGAGCGCCGGGCGCGACGCCCTTGCGCAGCCCGTCCGAGGCGGCGCCGCTGCCGGCGATGGTGGCCGCCACATGGGTGCCGTGGCCGTGGCCGTCCCGCGCGCTGCCGCTGCCGGAGAAGTCCTGCGCCTCGGCGATCCGACCGGCCAGGTCGGGGTGGTCGGCGTCGACGCCGGTGTCGAGCACCGCGACGCGGACGCCGCTGCCGTCCCGGCCCGCCGCCCAGGCCGCCGGGGCACCGATCTGGGCCACGCTGTGCTCCAGCGCCGGGCGGACCCGGGCGTCCAGCCACACCCGCGCGACGCCGGCGCCGAGGCGGCCCGACGACCCGGCGGTCGTACGCGCCTGCGGCGTGCCGCGCAGCGTCGTCCAGAAGTCGCCGAGGTCGTCCTTGCCGACCCGCAGCGCCGCGCCGTTGATGCTCTCCAACGGCCGGGCGTCCGTGGCCCCGGTGAGCGGCCGGACCCGGCCGGCGGCCGGTTCCTGGTAGCGCACGATCAGCGGCAGCGCGCCCTGCGCGGCGTCGCCGTACCCGTCGGCGACCAGCTCCTGCACGTCGAACAGGTTGCCGTCCAGCACCCCGGCGGAGACGTACGGCACGACGTCGCTGGGCACCACCCGAAGCCCACCGTCGGCCTGCAGGGTGTGGAAGGTGATCCGGTCGCGGCCGGGGCCGGGACGGACCGTGGCGGCGACCCGGCCGGACGCGGCCGGGACCAGCTCGACCTGGTCGCCGGTGATCAGGGTGACGCGGACGGGCGCGGTGCCGGGGGTGGGCGTGCCCGGACTCGGGCCGGTGGGCCGGGCGGGCGGGTCGGCGGACGCCGGTACGGCGAGCCCGACCACCAACGCGCCGACCGCGCCGGCGGTGAGCCAGCGTGGGGGCCAGTGCATGCGATGCGCTCCTCTACTCCAGGGGGCCGGTCTCGTGTGGAGATCGACCGCTCGGAGTCTGCGACGGAGCTCACGGGCGGGTCACTAGGTGCGGCACGCCGCACCGGCGACATGTCGCCAGGTGGACACGGCACCGCGCCGGCGGGACCGCCGGCTGTCCGGTGGGTTGCGCGGCGGGGTCAGCGGCGGCTGCCGCGCCAGCCCTGCACCGGAAGGTCGAACTTCGCCACCAGCCGGTCGGTGAACGGACGGTCGCGCAGCCGCACGATGCGCACCGGCAGCGCCCCGCGGCGCACCGTGACCCGCGCCCCCGGCGGCAGGTCGTACACGCGGCGTCCGTCGCAGCACAGCACCGCGAGGGTGGTGAACGGGTCGACGGTGATGGAGAACGTGGACGTCGGCGCCGTCACCAGCGGCCGGCTGAACAGCGCGTGGGCGCTGATCGGCACCAGCAGCAACGCCTCCACCTCCGGCCAGACCACCGGGCCGCCGCCGGAGAACGCGTACGCCGTCGAACCGGTCGGGGTCGCGCACACCACACCGTCGCAGCCGTACCGGGACAGCGGGCGGCCGTCGACGTCGACCAGGAGCTCGAGCATCTGCGCCCGCTCCCCCTTCTCGACGCTGATCTCGTTGAGCGCCCAGGACTCGATGGTCGGCCCGCCGTCGAACTCGGCGGTCACGTCGAGGGTGAGCCGCTCGTCCACCGTGTAGTTGCGGCCCACCACGTCACGGACGGCGGTGTCGAGGTCGTCGATCTCCGCCTCGGCGAGGAAGCCGACCTTGCCGAGGTTGATGCCGAGCAGCGGCGCCTTCGCCGGGCGGGCCAGCTCGGCGGCGCGCAGGAACGTGCCGTCGCCGCCGAGCGCGAACACGATCTCCGCGCCCTCCGCGGCCTCCGGCCCGGTCACCGGGACCACGCCCGGCAGGTCGAGGTCGTCGGCCTCCTCGGCCACGACCCGCACCTCGAACCCCGCCGCGATCAGGTCGGCGGCCACCGCCCGCGCGTGCTCGGTGCTGCGCCGGCGGCCGGTGTGCGTCACCAGCAGCGCGGTCCGGCTCACCGGGGCGTCCCGCCCGTCGCGACCGACCCGCGCGGCGTCCCCGCGCCGGCACGGCCCACCAGCTCGCTCACCCGGCCACCCCCTCCGTCGCCGCGTCCGGCAGGTCGCCGGACGGCGCCGGGCCCTGCGGCCCGGCCGTCACCACGGCACGCACCCGCTCCTCGTCGGCGGGCGGCGCGTCCCGGCGTAACCATACGAAGAACTCGACGTTGCCGCTCGGCCCCGGCAGCGGGCTCGCGGCCACGTCGGCGAGGCCCAGGCCGAGCTGCGCCGCGGCGGCGGCCACGTCCAGCACCGCCTCGGCCCGCAGCGCGGGATCCCGCACCACCCCGCCGGCGCCGACCCGCTCCTTGCCCACCTCGAACTGCGGCTTGACCATCAGGGCCAGGTCGCCGTCCGGCCGGGTGCAGGCAGTCAGCGCGGGCAGGACCAGCCGCAGCGAGATGAACGACAGGTCGGCGACGGTGAGATCGACCGGCCCGTCGATGACCTCCGGGGTCAGCGTACGGACGTTGGTCCGCTCGAAGACCCGTACCCGGGGATCGGTGCGCAGCGGCCACGCGAGCTGGCCGTAGCCGACGTCGACGGCGACGACCTCGGCCGCGTCGGCGCGCAGCAGCACGTCGGTGAAGCCGCCGGTGGACGCCCCCGCGTCCAGGCAGCGCCGGCCGGCGACGGTCAGCCCGCCGGGGGCGAACGCGGCCAGCGCGCCGGCGAGCTTGTGCCCGCCCCGGGAGACGTACTCCTCGGTCGGGTCGCTGCCGGTGACCAGCAGCGGGTCGGCGGGGTCGACCATCGCGGCGGCCTTGCGCGCCGGCACCCCCCGCAGCAGGACCCGGCCGGCCTCCACCAGCGCGGCGGCCTGCTCCCGGGACCGGGCCAGGCCGCGGCGGACGAGTTCGGCGTCCAACCGGTTACGACGTGCCATGGGTGGTTCTCGGCTCCTCAGGACTGGTCGATGGTGGCGAGGGTCTCCCGCAGGGTCTGGTAGGCGGCCTCGTACTGGGCGATCTGGTCCGCCGGGGCCAGCCCCGCCGCGTTGGCCATCGCCTGCACGGCGGCGTCGACGGCCGGGTGCCGTACCTCGTCGAGGTCCTCGTCGGCCCCGAACGGTGGCGGCCCGGCGCGGAACCCGGCGCCCGGCGGCCCGGGGCGGGCCGCGTCGGTCGGACCGGGTCGCCCGCCGGGAGGAGGTCCGGGTCGCGGACCCGGTCCGGGCCGCGGGCCGGTCACGACCCGCTCCGGTACGCAGTGCGACGGGTCACTCGGCACCGCCCGGCTGCCGCTTGCGGCCCGGCGCCTTCCTGGCCGGCCGAACCGGCTCCGCCGGCTGCGCGGTGGGGGTCACGTCGGCCGATCCGGCCGGGGTGACGTCGGCCGGTGGCTTGACGACGAGCGCCTTCTTCGCGACGACCTTCTTCGCCACCGCCTTCTTGGCGACGGCCTTCTTCGCGACGGCCTTCGTCGGGATCGGCGCGGGGCTCTCCGACGCACCGGGCGCGGTGGGGGCCGCGTCCGTGGTGGGTACGGCGGGCTCCGCCGCACCGGGCGACACGGAGGCGGCGGCGGTCGGGGTGGTCGGGGTCGGCCCGGCGGCGGACGGGGTGGCCGGCGCCACACCGAGGGTCCCCTTGGCCTCGCGCAGTTGCCGCTCCAACTCGTGGACGCGGCGGGTCAGCTCGGCCACCTCGTCGGCGGTCGCGAGCCCCACCGCGGCGAGCGCCCGGTCGACCTCGAAGCGCACCAGCTTGGTCAGCGCCTCACGGTTCGCGGCGCCGGTGGAGACCAACTCCTCGGCGAGCGCCTGGAGCTGACCGGCCGTGGCGCCGCCCTGGCCGACCACACGGCGTACCGCGTCCTGCGCCTTCTTCCGGGGCGCCTCCGTCAGGCCCATGGCCAGCTCGAGGTAGGCGCGCCACGCGTCCTGCATACCGGAGTCCTTCCGCGGGGCGGGGGTGTGTGGTCCTCACGCTACCGGGCACCCCAGACCACCCCGTGCGGTACGGTGCCGGGGACGGCGTGGCGAGCGGTTGAGGAGGCTCCGGGTGGCCAGCGTGGACGAGTGCCGGCAGGCGTTGCACGATCTCGCCGCGCGGCTGGACCGCAACGCGGAGACGGTGCGGGAGAAGATCGACCTGGACCGGACGCTGGCCTGCCGCATCACCGACCTCGACACGGCGTTCCACGGCCGGCTCACCGGCGGGCGCCTGGTCGACCTTGCCGACGGTGACGACCCGAAGGCCAAGATCGCGATGAGCACCAGCAGCGACGACCTGCTCGCCCTCGTCCGCGGTGAGCTGGACGTCACCAGGGCCGTCGCGTCCCGGCGCATCTCGATCAAGGCGAACCCGTTCGACCTGATGAAGCTGCGCAAGCTGCTCTGAGCGGACCGGTCCGGCGATCCGGACGGGTGCACCGGGTCAGGCCGTCAGGCCCAGCTCGGTCAGGGCCTGCGCGGCCTCCGTCGACGTGGCGTGCACCCGCAGCGGCTCCGGCACCGACCAGGCGGCGGCGCACAGTGCCGGCAACGCGTCCAGCGGGCGTCCGGCCCCGGCCAGCTCCACCCGCCCGTCGCGCGCCGTCGCGGACCAGCCGGCGGCGTCCGTCGGCCCCGGCACCCGCACCACGGCCGCCGGGTCGAACAGCCCCGCCAGGTCCTTCGCGACGTACGTGGGCCGACGCTCCGGCGGCGCGGCGAGCAGCTCGGCGACGTCGCTGACCCCGGTGAGGACGAACAGGCTGTCCAGCCCGGCGCGCCCGGCGCCCTCGATGTCGGTGTCCAGGCGGTCGCCGACGACCAACGTCCGGCCCGCACCGGCCCGCCGGGCCGCCGTCGCGAACAGCTCCGGCTCGGGCTTGCCGACGACCACGTCGGGGTCCCGTCCCAGGGCGGTCCGCAGCGCGGCGACGAGGGAACCGTTGCCGGGCAGCGGGCCACGACCGCTGGGCAGCGTCCGGTCGGTGTTGGTGGCGATCCAGGTGGCCCCACCGCGTACGGCCACCGACGCCTCGGCCAGGTCGACCCAGCCGACCTGCGGCCCGTACCCCTGCACGACCGCGACCGGCGCCTCGTCGGCCTTGGAGACCGGGGCGAGGCCGACGGCGCGGATCTCCGCCCGCAGCGCCTCCGCACCGACCACGAGCACCGCCGAGCCGGCGGGCAGTCGGTCGGCGAGCAGCTCGGCCGCGGCCGCCGCGGAGGTCAGCACCTCTTCCGGTCGAGCCGGCACGCCCATGCCGGTGAGCAGGTCGGCGACCTCGCTGGAACGGCGCGAGGCGTTGTTCGTCGCGTACGCCACCGCCCGCCCGTCGGCGTGCAGCCGTCCGACCGCCTCGACCGCGCCGGGGATCGGCCGGTCGATCAGGTAGATCACTCCGTCCAGGTCGAAGACGACCAGGGCGTACCCGTCGACCAGCCGCTCCCCGGCGTCGCTCGTCATCGCTGCCCGGCGTCCTTCCCGGGAGCTTCCGTCGCCGCGTCGCTCTCCTCCGCCAGCTCCCGCGCCTGCGCGTCGGTCAGCTCGTCGTCGGCCAGGTCGTCGGCGATCCCGTGCACGTCGGCGTCGGGCGACGCGTCCCCGGTCCGGTGCGACGCAGCCTCGTCGCCCTCGTCCTGGTCCTCGTCGTCCTCGTCCTCGTCGTCCTCGTCGAAGTCTTCGTCGTCCTCGTCCTCGAGGTCTTCGTCGTCTTCGTCGTCTTCGTCCGAGTCGTCGTCGCCGGTGAGGTCGGCGTCGGAGTGGGTCGGCACGGCGCCCGGCGTACCGGGGCCCGCGGCGATCTCCTCCGCCTCGTCCTCCTCGTCGCCCTCGATGACCACGCCGTCGAGCTCCAGCAGCCGCTCGGCGGCGTCGGTCTCGCCCTCCGTGTCCACGTCAGAGGCCCGGGAGAACCACTCGCGGGCCTCGTCTCGCCGGCCCACCGCGAGCAGCGCATCGGCGTACGCGTACCGCAACCGAGCCGTCCACGGCTCGGCGACGTCGGCGGTCAGGTCACGGACCTGGAGCATCGCCACCGCGGCGTCCTTCTGGCCGAGGTCGCCACGCGCACCGGCGGCCACGATCAGCAGCTCGTTGGCGACGGCGGGGTCCAGCTTGTCGCGGTCCGCGCCCCGGAACAGGTCGATCGCCCGCTCCGGGCGGCCCAGTGCCCGCTCGCAGTCCGCGAGGACGGCCAGGTGGCTCTGGAGCCCGCTCATCCGGTGGTACGTGCGCAGCTCGGCGATCGCCGTCTGCCACTCCCCCGCGTGGTACGCGGCCAGCCCGACGGCCTCCCGCACAGCAGCGATCCGGGACGCGAGCCGGCGGGCGGCCAGCGCGTGCGCCAGCGCCTCGGTCGGGTCCTCGTCGATCAGCTGACCCGTGGCGACCAGGTGCCGCGCGACCGTGTCGGCGACCGGCTTGGCCAGCGAGAGCAGCTCGGCACGGACGTCCTTGTCCAGGTCCGTCGGGGAGATGTCGTCGGAGAGCACCGGGGCCGAGGTGCCCTCGACGCCGGCCTCGGGCCGCTCGTCCCGACGATCCCCGCCGCGGTAACCACCCTCACGGCGGTCCCCACCGCGGAAGCCGCCTTCGCGGTCTCCACCGCGGAAGCCACCCTCACGACGGTCACCGCCACGGAAACCGCCCTCGCGGTCACCACCGCGGAAGCCACCCGGACGGTCGCCGCCCTCACGGCGATCGCCGCCACGGAAGCCACCCTCGCGCGGAGCGCCGGAACGGTAGCCGCCCTCACGCCGCTCACCGCCGCCGAAGCCACCCTCACGACGGTCACCGCCACGGAAACCGCCTTCGCGACGCTCACCGCCGCGGAAACCGCCACGGTCGCCGCCCTCACGGCGGTCACCGCCACGGAAGCCGCCCTCGCGGTCTCCACCGCGGAAGCCACCCGGACGGTCGCCACCCTCACGACGGTCACCGCCACGGAAGCCGCCCTCGCGGCGGTCGCCGCCACGGAAGCCGCCCTCGCGGTCACCACCGCGGAAGCCACCCGGACGGTCGCCGCCCTCGCGGCGGTCGCCGCCACGGAAGCCACCCTCGCGGTCACCACCGCGGAAGCCACCCGGACGGTCACCGCCCTCACGGCGATCGCCGCCACGGAAGCCGCCCTCACGACGGTCACCGCCACGGAAGCCACCCTCGCGGTCACCACCGCGGAAGCCACCCGGACGGTCACCGCCCTCACGGCGATCGCCGCCGCGGAAGCCGCCCTCACGACGGTCACCGCCGCGGAAGCCACCCGGACGGTCGCCACCCTCACGGCGATCGCCGCCGCGGAAGCCGCCCTCACGACGGTCACCGCCACGGAAGCCACCCTCGCGGTCACCACCGCGGAAGCCCGGACGGTCACCACCCTCACGGCGCTCACCGCCACGGAAGCCGCCCTCGCGGTCGCCGCCACGGAAGCCACCGGGACGGTCGCCGCCCTCACGACGGTCACCGCCACGGAAACCGCCCTCGCGGCGATCACCGCCACGGAAGCCACCCTCGCGGTCGCCGCCACGGAAGCCACCCGGACGGTCACCGCCCTCGCGACGGTCACCGCCGCGGAAACCGCCCTCGCGGTCACCACCGCGGAAGCCCGGACGGTCACCACCCTCACGGCGCTCACCGCCACGGAAGCCACCCTCGCGGTCGCCGCCACGGAAGCCACCGGGACGGTCGCCGCCCTCGCGACGGTCACCGCCACGGAAACCACCCTCGCGGTCACCACCACGGAAGCCCGGACGGTCACCACCCTCACGACGGTCGCCGCCACGGAAACCACCCTCGCGGTCGCCGCCACGGAAGCCACCCGGACGGTCGCCACCCTCACGGCGATCGCCACCACGGAAGCCACCCTCACGCGGAGGACCGGAACGGAAGCCGCCCTCACGACGGTCACCGCCACGGAAACCACCCTCGCGACGCTCACCGCCGCCGAAACCGCCACGGTCGCCGCCCTCACGACGGTCCCCACCGCGGAAGCCACCGGAACGCGAGTCACCGTCGCGGGGACCCGAACGGAAGCCGCCCTCACGACGGTCACCGCCACGGGATCCCTCGCGGTCACCGCCGCGGAAGCCGCCCTCGCGACGCTCACCACCCCGGTAGCCGCCCTCGCGGCCGCCGCGCTCGCCGGCGCCGTAGCCGCGCTGGCCACCCCGGTCGTCCCGGGAGGACGAGCGGTCGTCGCGGCGCGGGGCGCCCTCGCGTCCGCCGGATCGGTCTTCGTTACGACGCGGACGGTCTCCGCCCTGCGGTTCTGAACTCACAGGTACATCCTTCCTGATTGCGCCATCGAAGGCGCGACGCAGTCGAGGGCCGACCCTGCTGGGGCGGCCCTCGACTGGAAGATTGTCCGGCGGTGTCCTACTCTCCCACACCCTCCCGGGTGCAGTACCATCGGCGCTGGAGGGCTTAGCTTCCGGGTTCGGAATGTGACC
>NZ_JBITMC010000026.1:0-66711 GCF_044465805.1 Micromonospora sp. NPDC049497
GCCACCCGCTACGACAAACTCGCCGTGCGCTACGAAGCCACCCTCACCATCGCCGCCATCAACCAGTACCTCTGGGCCTTACGAAACACGGGCTAACCGCATCGAGGCGATTTGCCGACCTTTGGTCAGCTGCTGGCCAGTGTGGAGCGGTATCCGGATCTGCCGCGATCCGCTGAGCGCGGTCGGCGGGATGGAGCGCCAGGCGGGATCGAGGCTGGAGCCGACGCTGTCACAACAGAACCCGCCTGATGGCGGCGATCTGGCCGGACCAGTCGCTCAGCCGCGAGATCTTGACCATGTCGCCGGTTGTTGGCGCCTGGATGATCAATTCCTGTCCGATGTACATGCCGACGTGGCGGGGGTTGGTCAGGGTGCCGTGGCTGCCGGGGATGAAGACGAGGTCGCCAGGTAGCAGGAGCGCCGGGTTTGCCACCGGCTTTCCGATGTTGACCTGGTCGATGGTGATGCGTGGGATGGAGATGCCAGCCGCCCGGTACGCCGATTGCATAAGCGAAGAGCAGTCGCACTGTTTGTCGGGGTCGCCGGAGTGCGGATCCGTGCAGGAGCCGCCGAAGTGGTACGGCGTGCCGAGCTGGCCTACGGCCC
The DNA here is from genome assembly GCF_044465805.1 of Micromonospora sp. NPDC049497. Lineage (NCBI taxonomy): Bacteria > Bacillati > Actinomycetota > Actinomycetes > Micromonosporales > Micromonosporaceae > Micromonospora > Micromonospora sp. NPDC049497. Next base: position 607 of record NZ_JBITMC010000026.1, read on the forward strand.
AGACGATGGCGGTCGCGACGGCGGGCGGGGTGGTGGCGGGTAACGCGAACCCGGCGGGGAGCGCGTCGAGGGCGTCGGTTGCGCAGTCGGCGAGGGTGCTGGTCAACTGCTCCACGAGGTGCAGGGCGTCGTCGGTCCACTTGGTGTAGGCGTCGGGGAAGGCGGACACCTGGACGGCTTGCGCGGCTTGGGTGAGCGGCATCGTCTGCCAGCCGGGCACGGTCTGGAGCTTGTCGAAGAACGTGCCGGCCTGGTAGGCGGGTTCGGACAGTTGCGCCATGGTGCCCCAGCCTTGGCTGGGGCGTTGCTGGAAGACGCCGATGGAGTCGTGGTCGTTGTTCTCGCCGAGGTGGGGCAGGTTGCGTAGGCCGGATTCCTGCATGGCGGTGGCGACGGCGACGATCCAGCCCCAGCGGGGTACGCCTTTGGCGACACCGACGTCGATGATCGTGGCGGCGATGTCGAGTTGCTCGGTGTCCCATCGGTCGGCGCCGGGCGGCTGCCCGGAGGGGCGTATGGCGGGCGCGGCGGCGACGGCGCATCCGCCGGGGCCGCCGCCGGTGACGGAGGACAGCAGTAGGAGGGGCAGGCCGAAGCAGGCGATGACGACGACGGTAACGACGCCGATGACGATCTTCGTCATGGTGATGACCTCTCGGGATAGCGAGAAAGGACCGGTCTGCGTGCGGTGCGCGGCCGGACGCCGCGCGGCAGGGGTGCGTTCTAGAGGTGGTACAGAAGAGGAAGCAGTCCGGCGTGGGTCTCGCGGAGGAAGCCGGCGATCAGGATGCTGGCCGGGAACAGCGGGTCGCCCACGTTGACGCAGGTGGCGTAGCGCCAGTCCCAGTGGTCGGGCTCCATGCTGGGCACGTACCAGAGGGCCCTGGTGACGTCGAGGAACACGGCGCCGTTGATCTGTGGGGCGAGCAGGGTCATGGGTTGGCTGGCGCAGGTGGCCAGGCAGTGGCACCTGCACGGCTGTCTCCGCGCACGCCTCGGAGGCCGCTGTGTAGGGCGGTTTCCGAGGCGTGCGGGGGGTTGAGTGGTATCAGGCCGTCATCGGTTCGGGGCGGAACGGTTGGGGTGCCGCGTGGCGGAGGAGCAGGCCCGCCTGGATCTGATGGGTCTCATGCACAGGCCGCCGCACGCCGGTCTGCAAGCCCACGGCCGGGGCGAGAGCAGCCTGGACCGGCGCGACGTACTCGCGGTTGAACCAGCGCATGGTCCGCTTGCGCCTGAGCCGGTAGCTCACGACAACCGCAGCCGAGCCGACCAGTGAGCCGACGTGCTCGGGCTGAGCCGCCGCCAGTGCAGCCGTAGCAGGTACACCGAGCCGGATCACCTGACGCTGCCAGCCGGTAAACGATGACGAACGGCGCGAGCATTCACGACGGTCCGCCAATCAGGACCAGGCCCACGGCGTAGATGGCGGTGTCGTTCACGCCGCACCCCCGATCGCCTCGCTGCGGCAAGGTCCGCAGTTGTTGGCGGGAGATCCCACGTGCTTGGGGCACTGCCCGGCGCGAGGATCGGTCGGCAGTGCAGCGCCGCCCCGAAGGGAGCGGCTGCGCGGGGATGGTTCTTGATGGTTCAAGGACGGTTCGTAGGAAGCCCGCTTCCGGCCGGTGCGGAAGCCTGCTTCCGGTCGCTCGGAAGCGTGCTTCCGGTCGGTCGATACCGGGGGGAAGCCAGCTTCCGGCCGGTTATCCACAGGCTCGGGCACCTCGTTGGGTCGACCAGGCTGCGGCTCGGCGAACCGGTCGAGCGACGTGGGCAGGGTGCGCCGACGCTCCATTGCGAGATCCCAGACAACCGGACGACGGTCGGTCGGCAGGTGGGCGACGTGCCGCTGATCGCCACGATGGATGATCCCGAGCCGTTCCAGCGTCGCCAGGTCCGTGCGAACCGAGCGGGTCGACTTCCGGGAGTAGTGCGCCAACCGCTCCTGAGACGGGTACGCGGCTCGGCCGTTGGCGTGCGCGTGATTGGCGAGACCGATCAGCACAGCCAGGCATGCGGGGGGTACGTCTGGCGCATCGTTCAGCGCCCAGGACACAGCTTCTACGCTCACAGCGGGCGGACCTCCTGCGTCCGTCAAGGGCCCGGATCACAGGTGTTGGCGCACCTGCCGGGCCCGTTCTTGTACTCGCGTCCCTGTTCTGCGTTCTCCGGCACGGTCGAGTCGGTGGTCATGGCGTAGGTCCGGCTGAGGGCGGTGCTGGTCGGTCCGATGAGGTTGGTTGCCACGCGTTGGCGTTGTCGAGATGGGCGAGGCAGTCGCGGCGGCTTAAGCGGGCGCGTCCAAAGGCTGGGTGTCGCGGGGCCAGGCCGCGATCAGCGCCTGCGCGGCGTCGATTGAGAACACCCATGCCCCGAAGGGGAACCGCCGGGGTAGGCGGGGCCCGGTCACTGGTGGTCCTTCGTCGCGGTGATGCGCGTGTAGATCGCGATGCAGCGCAGGATCAACTCGTGCGACGGCATGGTCAGCAGCCGTTGCCGCTGGTTGTGCCGGAGCTGCTTCCAGATGAGGACGGTGACGCTGGCCGACCATAGGTCGACGAGGACGCCGTCGATCTTGGCGTGCTGTCGGTGGGCGACGATGCGCCGCAGGGTGTCGATGAGCGCGGGGTCTCCGGGTGGGTGGTGGGCGTCGTCGGGTCGTTGCGCTTCGGGCAGCAGGGTGTAGCAGTCCTCGCAGGTGGACTCGATGCGCGGCGGGTCTTCGGTTTCCCATCGCTGAACGTCGGCAGCGGGCAGTCCGCACACCGACTGTCGAAGGTCGCGCGGGTGACGGATGTGGCCGATCATGGGCGGCCCGTCCGGTCTGATCCGCGCTCGGTCGTGCTCGGCAGTGCCATGAATGTGTCCGTTCCATCCGGGTCGGGGGGGGGGGGGGGGGGGGGGGGGGGCCCCCCCCCCCCGGGGGGGGGGGGGGGGCGCCCGGGGGGGGGGGCCCCCCCCCGCCCCCCCCCGCCGGGGGGGGGGCTGTGGGGGGGGCCCGGGCGGTGTTGGCCGGGGGGGTGGGGGGGGGCGGGGGTGGTGGGGGGGGGGGGTGGGCCCGGGGGGGGGGGGGGGGGGGGGGGCCCCGCCCCCCCGACGGATCAAGGTGCGGTCAGACCTTCAGCAGGTCGAAGGCGGCCACCTTCAGCTCGCCGACGTTGCCGGTGAGCACCCGGTGGGCACGGGCGGTCTCGTTCTTGGCGGGTTGGTAGTGGTCGAGGTACTCGGTGATGGCCTGGTAGCCGGCCCACCGGCTGCCGGCGATGGCCTTCTGGGTGTCGGCCTCGCGGATCAGGTACTTGAGCGTGCCGAGGCGCTGCTTGGCGTTGTTCTTGGTTTGCTCGGACGCGGTGTCCTTGACCGGCCACACCTCGGCGACGACCTTCTCGAACTCGCGCATGGTCAGCTCGGTCTGGAGCATCCGCTCGGCTGCCTTCTCGAAGGTCTCCATGTACTTCCACATCAGGCCGAGCGCCTCGCGGGCCTGGCTGATCTGGGAGTTGACGTTGGAGGTGTGCCGGAACGTGTAGTGCCCGACCGAGTGGGCGAAGGCGGCGCGTTGGGTGTTCGCGCAGACCACCCGGATCGGGCTGGCGTCGACCCGCAGGGCGGCGGTGCCGTCGTGCGAGGTCGTGCCGATCAGGTAGAGGTCCAGCCGGTCCACCCCGGCGATCTCCATCGCCGTGGGCAGTTTCATCGTGACGAACACGCTCTTGCCGCGGCGCAGGCTTCCGGCGGTTTCGAAGTGGGCGCCGCCCACCTGGTCGACGATGCGGTCGAGCATCTCGGCGCACTGCTCGTTCTGCACCACCGTGTAGTCGGTGCCGACGATGCCCAGGTACTCGGTATCACCGGTGACGGGGTTGCGGCGCACGGTCATCCGCTTGTCGTCGGCGGGAATCTGCACCTCGACGCCGTTGACGATGTCGATGCCGACGGTGCGGATGGTCCGCACGCCCCAGTCACCGAGCCGGGCGGCGGCCATGATCTCCTCGGCCTTCATCGTGTCCTGGGTGACGGTGCCCAGTTGGTGCCAGGCCGACAGGCGGGCGCTGGCGAAGGCGTTCGTTCCGTCGGCGAACGTCTCGAGTTCGTGTGGCACGGGTTTCTCCTCGGATGTTCCGTGGGGGCCGAGCGCATGCGCTCGGCCCCCACGATGGGTTGGGGTTGGTGCGGATCAGGACTGGTCGGTGCGGCCTTCGGCGGTCGTGATCGGACCGGTGGGGTAGGCGAACGCCATCGGTTCTTCGGTGACCTGGATGAGGTGACCGGTGGCAGCGGCGTGCAGGCAGCAGATGGTGACGGCGCTGGCGCCGATGCGCCGCCCGTCGAGGGCGGCGTTGATGCCGCGGGCGATCTCGTGCGGCTTCAACGGATGGCCGCCCTCTCGGCGAGGTAGTCCAACACCCGGTCAGACAGCTGCCGGACATCGGGCATGGGGTTTCTCCCTGCGAGCGGGTCCCCGGGGGCCGGGCGGTGGCCCGCCCCCGGGGTGACGTCGGCGGCCCCGGGTCAGGACTGCGTGGTGTCGTCGCTTGCCTGCCCGGTGCCGTCCGCGCCGGCTCCGGTGGTGGTCCCGGTGTCGGCCGGCGCGGGGTAGGCGAAGGTCAGCGGTGTGTCGGAGACCAGGATGATTCGGCCGGTGGCGGCGGCCTTGGTGCAGTTGTTGCGCACCGCCCCGGAGCTGACCGCGCGGCCGAGCTGTCCGCTGATGGCGGTGGCGATGTCCTGCGGGCTCATCGCCCGGCCCGGGTTCGCGGCCAGGACGTCGAGGGTCAGCTTCTCCAGCTCACCCCGACCGAACGGCGGGCTGCCGTCGGCGTTGGCGGTCGCGTCGCTGCGGCGGCTCACGCTCGCGGTGAGGCCCGGCGCGCGCGGCGGCCTGCGCCGGGGGAGGGTGACGACGTGGGTGGCGCCGTCGGGCGCGACGACGTGCAGCGTGCCGTCCGGCCGGATCAGGGGCAGCACCGCCGCCGTGGCGCTCGGCGCGGCCGCCAGGCCGCGGATGACCTGGTAGCACAGCGGGCAGCGGCGCGGCTGCGGGTTCGGGTCGACCTCGCTGGCCTTGGTCGGGCCGGCGATCCACCGCTCCGGCGGGCCGGGCAGCCGGCGGGCAGCGTCGGCCTGCTCCATCGCGGTCAGCAGCCGGGAGGCGCTCGGGTGACTGATACCGCTCTCGGCCACGATCAGGTCCAGGGTCGCGCCGTCGTCGCCGTAGTCGGCCAGGACACCCTTGATGGCCATGACCTTGCGGTCACCAGGGCGAGCGGCCTGCACAGCGGCGACCGTGGGTGCCTGCTCCTCTTCGCCAGTGTCGGCGCCGTCGGCGGGTGCGTCGTCGTTGTCGATCTGGCTGCCGGGCTGGTCGGTCGTTTCAGTGTCCGGCGTGCCGGCGGCGTCGTCGCTGCCGTCGTCGGGTCGGTCGTTCTCGCCCTCGACGTCGGCGCCGTTGACCGTATCGGTGGGCTGGTCGCCCAACTCGGCGTCCGGGTGGTCAGCGTCGTCGTCGGAGTCCGGGTCGCCGATGCAGGCCTCGTCCACTGTGTCGGCGGGCGTGAGGGCGGTGGCGTCGGGCGGCGCGGCGAGGGTCCACCGGACTGGGGCGCCCTCGGCCTGGTCGGCGTCGGTGTCCACCGCGACGATGACACCGGCGTCAGCCAGGGCCTTGATCGCCTTGTCGGTGGTCGAGCGGGCCTTGCCGGAGCGGTCGGCCAACTCGTGGACGGTGCCCTGGCCGAGATCGGTCAGAGCGTCGAGGACGGCCTGCGTGGCAGGCGTCAGGGACAGGTGTTCCATCAGGGTTTTCCCTCCTCGGGAACTGGTGGGACGCCCGGCACGGTGGTGTGCCGGGCGGTCGTGCGCCGGGTCGCGGGCAGCGCTCAGCGCGGCAGGCGCGTGACGTCGTGCGCTGCCGTGCTGCTCAGGTGCGGCCCGGTGGTCGTGGCGGCGGGGTGGTGCCGCGCCGGCCGGTCAGCGGCCGGGAACGGCCTCGTCAGCGGCGGCCTGCAGGATGTAGAGGCGGTCCTCGGTCGGGTCGCGGTAGATCCCGGCGTCGACGTGGGTCAGCCGCAGCGGGTTGACGCTGCTGGGCGGGCGGAGCCTGGCGTCGGACGTGCCGACGGTGATGTGGGTGGCGTGTCCGGCGAGGTTCTGCCGGCGGCAGGAGTCGGTGTGTGGAAGGACGACCAGGACCGTGTCACCGGGGTTGACGTAGCGCCGCCGCACCGACCGACCCGGGTTCGCTTCGGCGTACGCGGCCCGCGCCTCGTCGCCGATGAGAGTGTCGATCCAGTTGCGGGCGTACCGGTACTCGCGGGCCAGCTCCCTGATGGTCTCCACCGGGCCGGCGACCGTGCTGGTGGAGCCGTTCAGGTCGTCTTCGTTGATCAGAATGGTGCGCAGCCGGTCCACCGTGAGCAGCAGCTCGGTGCGCAGGTGCCGCAGGGTGGCGGCGGCTTCGGGAAGGTGCGCGGCGGCGGGGATGGGGTCGGCAGCGTGCTGGTCGAGGGTGCGACCGGTGGCGCGGGCAACCCATCGGCCGATGACGTCGCGGTGCAGCATGCTCTGCTCCTAGCTGGACAGGTGGGTGAGTTCGGCCGGGGTGAGCTGAGCGGGGGTGCGGCTGTGCCAGGCGTCGGAGTGGCGCAGGTGCCACCAGCGCAGCAGCGACCGGCAGGCCGAGGCGAGGTCGTCACACACCGGCAGCGGGTACGCCATTCCCACCGTGATCTGGCGATGCTGCGGATCGGTGTACGCGGTCGGCGCCCACCCCTGGTCGGTCTCGGTGACCTCGCCGACGACCCGGTCCGGGTAAGGGATGCCGAAGGCGCTGGCGGCCTCCGCGTCGGGCACCACCAGCCAGGTGCGCTGGTCTGTGAGCCGCAGCGTCGCCACGCCATGGGACGGGTCGCTGCGCTGCAGGAGCACGTGCCGCTCGTCGCTGCTGCTGATCTGCCGGTGGTTGCGCCAGGCGCGGTAGGCGGTGACGAGCGCGGCCCCGAGGACGGTGTGCCGTTCGCGTGCGGCGAGTGCGTCGGTGAGGGCTTGGTGGTAGCCGGCCATGTGCAGGTCGGCTCGTGCGGCCAGCCCGTGCCGGGCGGTTACGGTCAGCTCATCCACGCGGGCAAGGGCGTGGTCGAGGGCGGCGTTGCTGTCGGTGAACTCGCGGGCGGTTTTGTGCAGGACGCGGGCGAGGTCGCCGAGAGGGTCGAGGGTGGCGGTGTCGTGGCGCCACAGGTGCTCGGGTAGGACTTCGTTGGTGTCGGCGGCGATGCGCCGCAGCGCGGGATCGGTCAGGAACACCGGGGAATCTCCTTCACAGGCGAGGGTGTGGGGGCATGGCGAAGGCCGGTCGCAGCGGGGCTGCGACCGGTCTTGGGGTGTTTGAGGCGGTAGGGGAGCTAGGCGATGGTGACGGCGCACAGCCGGGCGCTGGAGCGCAGGCCACGCAGGTAGGCGCAGGCGTCGTTGAGGAAGCGGAACCGGTCGGCGACGGAGTCGCTGGCGGGCATGAGTAGCCGGCCGTCGGTGGTGATCAGCGCGTCGCCGATCAGGGCGATGCGCCAGTGCAGCCCGACGTAGGTGGCTTCGCCTGCCTGGTAGACGGACAGCTCGTACGGGTTGAAGCTGTGGGCGAGCATCGCCAGGACGCGGGGCTGTTGCTCGAAGCGGCGGCGGGCCTCGGCGACCGTGACCTTGGCCGGGTCGGCGTGGTGTTGGGCGAGGTAGTCCTCCCAGGGGTGAGCGGGCCTGGTGGTGGCGTTGATGTGGGTGTTCCAGGCACGCCAGCGCCGGGAGGCGTCGTGGGCGGCCTTGGCGGCGGTGCCGGTCAGGTCGAGGCGGCTCTTGCGGCCGCCGGCGGCCATGGTGACCGCGCCGAAGCGGCGGGCGGCGTCGAGCAGGTGGTAGCCGAGGAATCGGGTCAGCCAGCCGATGAGGCGTCGGTGGCGGACGCGGTAGCGGCGGGCCGGGGTGCCGTCGGTGTGCAGAACGTCGTTGATCTTCTCCGAGGCGGCGAACCAGTCGGCGTCTTCACCGGTGGCGAAGCAGACGGTGACCACGTGGTCGGTGGGCGGCATGGGCATGGCAGGGTGCTCCCTTCGCGAGGGCGTGGGGATTGGCATGGGTGGATGCGGGTGCCACCGGATCGCCGGGGTCTGGACCGCCAGAGCTGCCGTGACGGGCGCGGGCGTGGATCACGAGCCGACTCGCAGGGGTGGGCTGTGGGTGATCCCGCTGGCGCGGGCAGATCCAGGGAAGGACAGACGGGCGGCGGTGCGAGCGATAAGAAGAAGCCACACCGTAGCGGGGTGACCTGACAGAACCGGCCCCTGTCAGGAGTCACGAAAGTGGCTCTGACCTGCACTGCGAGGACGGTGTGAGCGGCTGTCAGGGTCTGTCAGAGAACGAGGGTGCCGGCATCGTCGTAGTTCGGGTTGTCCGCCACGGGCTGCCCGTGATGGCTGGGCAGCTCGGTAAGCCGGACCCGGTTGGTGGCGCCGGCCGGGGACCAGACGGCGTCGGCGGGGTTGGTGGGGTGGGTGGCCGTCGCGACCGGAACATCGCCACGCCGACCGTACAGAAGCTGGTGCAGGTGTTCTTCGCGTTGCTCGCTGCCGAGCCAGAACAGCACCGGGTAGCGGGGGCCGCCGCGGCGGATCAGCTGCGCGTACCGGTCGAGCTTGGCCACTACCCGCCCCAGCGGTTCGGTGCCGGTGTCGGCCTCCAGGAAGAACCCGACCGTGGTGTCGTCGACGCTCCACAGGCCGTGTCCGTCAGCGGTGATCGTCCGGAACTGTTGGGTGGTCGTCGTCTCGGACCACCACCGGTCCAGCCGCGCGTGGGGATGCTGGCGGGTGTGCGCGGTGAGCCGGACGAAGAACTCGTTGACGGTGAGGAGGTGGTGCAGGCGGGGGTTGGCCGACAGCCGGTGCAGCCTTTGGCGGGTCGCGCGCAGGGTGGGCTCGGGCCGGTGGTGGGCGGCGGCCTGGAACCGGTGCCCGTGGTGGCCGAGCGTCCAGTGCCAGGGGTGGCTGCCGCCGCCGTCGCGGGCGAATCGGAACCGGTCCAGCAGGCCCAGGGTGGCCAGTTCATTCAGCCGGAGCTGGCAGGTCCGTTGGGCGTGGAACAGCATGCGGTGGATCTGGTCGGTGGTGAGGACCTGGTGGTCGTCGAGGAGGTGGAGCAGCAGGCGGTCACGGCTGGTGATGTGGGGGTAGATGGTCAGCAGGCCAGGAGAACGCGATGTCGGCATAGGTGGGTTCACCCCGTGGAGAGAGAGTCCCGGAGGGAGTCTGGATGAGTCGATCGTGCGGGCGGGCCTGCGGCGGGTCAGGTTTGCGCAGGCCAGGCACCTGACAGTCGGGGCGAGCACGGCTCGTTTGGGGTTGCGTGTCGCAGACGCCCCCAAACGAGCCCCCAGTGCCGCACCCGGCCGAGCCCTGGAACGAGCCGCCGGGGGTCAGCGTTCGCGGTCGGCCCTGCGCCGTTTCATCGCGGTGCGGGCGAGCTGCTGCATCGGCGGCTCACCGCCGGCGTGGCGGTGGGCGGCGGCGCACTCCTGTCGGATCGCGGTCGCCTCACCCACGACCGGCGCCGGCGGGTTGGTGACGACGGTGACGCCGGGCAGCTCCCGGTTGCCGACCAGCAGTCGCGCGGCGGCGGTGTAGACGTCGAGGTGGGCGAGGTCGTGCTCGTCCAGCTCGGGTTTGGTGTGCCGGGACAGCTCGCGGGCGTCGGCCGGGTCGACGGTGAAGAACAGCTTCGTGCGCGCGTTGGCCGACACCGCCGCGGCGAGGTCCCTGGGCAGTTGCGCCAGGTCCTGGTGCGCCAGCACCAGCCCGAGCCGGAACCCTCGGGCTTCGGCCAGCATGTCGGCGACGCTGCCGGGCAGCGTGAGGAAGTTCTGACACTCATCCACATACAGGCAGGCGTCTTTGCGCTGGCCCTCGGCGATGGTGGCGCGGGCGATGGCGGCCTGCCACACCCGGGCGACGATCATCGACCCGAGAATGCGGCTGGTCTCCTCACCGAGGATCCCCTTGGGCAGCCGACACAGCAGCACCCCGCCGTCGAGCACCGTGCCCATGTCGAACGACGAGTGGGCGTTGCCGATCACACTCTTGACGAAGTCACGCAACAGGAAAGCCCGCAGCCGGGCGAGGACGGGAGCGATGACCTGACCGCGGAACTGTTCGTTGATGCCGTCGTACCAGAGCCAGAACCCGCCGAGGCCGTCCGGGTCGTCCAGGCCGTGGGTGAACCGGGCCCGGAACTGGCGGTCCTGCAGCAGCGACGGGACCAGGCTCAACGTGGGTTTCGCGTGCCGCATCAACGTCAGGCACGCCACCCGCATGGTGTCGTCCATGCGGGGTCCCCACTGCCCTTGGAAGATCTTCGCGAAGATCCCGACGAGGTTGTCCACGGCCAGGTGCGGGTCGCCCTGGTCGTCGAGGGGGTTGAAGCAGCCCGGGTTCTCCTGATCCGGATCGATGATCACAATCTTCTTCGCGTGGGAGGCGGGGAGACGGTCGAGGATGTCGGTGATCAGGTCTCCTCGCGGGTCGATGACCACCGTTCCGCGTCCGGCTTTGATGTCGCCGAGGATCATGTTCAGCAGCAGCGCGGACTTGCCGACGCCGGTCTTGCCGACCACATGCACGTGCTGGCGCGCGTCGGTCACCCGCAGGCCCACGCTGTGATGGCCGATCTGCGACCGGCCCAACACCTTCACGCCCCGTCCGCCCGAAGGCACCTGCACGGGCGGCGGCACGGCCTTGGCCCGCGCCCGATCCAGTCCCGGCACGGCGAGGTCTTGTGGCAGCGCGGCGAGGGCGGCGAGTTCCGGCACGGTAGCCAGGAACCCGCGCCGCAGCCGGCGTCCGGCGATCGTGGCCACCGGCTGGGGCATCTTCATCCGCCGCAGCCGGTTCGGACCGGTGTACGTCGCGGCCGCCGAGGCGATCGTGTGGCCGAGGTCGAACAGCCGCCTACGGACCTGCCGGGCCCGCTCCTTGTCCGCCGGCCGGTCCGGGTCAGTGGCCACCGCGAAACGGACCGCGATCTCGAAGTGCGGCACCCGCACCGCCTTGTCCACGACCGTGCGGGCCTCGGCGGTGGCCACCGGGTCCCGCTCGGCCGGCCGGCCGGTGGTGTACGCGGGGCTGCGCGGCCGGGACGGGCCGGGCGTGAACACGTCGAGGAACCACAGCAAAGGCTCGATGGCCAGCTGCGCCGCGCCCGACACGGCGCGGGTGGCCGCGTCGGGTCGCCCGTGGGGATGCCTGCCGGTGGCAGCCGCTGCCCGGCGGGCCGCGCGGACGCGGCGGGCCGGTGCCGGGCGGGCGAGGATCTGCACGCACGCGTGTTCGCGGTGCCGGACCTCAGACCCAGCGGCGAGCAGCGCCCGCAGCGGGTCGGTGTCGTGCTCGGTGCGCAGCGGCAGCCCGTCGGTGTGCTGCGGCCAGTGCGCCCCACCCACCTGCTGGCCCACCTGCGCCGGGATCGGCGCGTCGGCGTCGCTGCTCGTCATGGTGGCGGCGGGCCAGGCGGCCCGGACGGCGGCCTCGACCGCGCCCGGCGGCACCGTCCCCGGCACCCATACCCGGATGGTCAGGGCGCGACCGGTCCAGGTGTACTCCCATCCGACGTGCGGACAGCCGTACACCCGGCGCCGCCACACCGAGGGTGTCAGCACGCCGACGAGCGTGGTCCAGAACGCGGCGGCGGCCTGCGGTGTGACCTCGGGTGGGGCGGCGATGGTCAGCCATTTTGCACCGACAGCGAGCCGTCGGTGCCGCCAGGCGAGCACCTGATCGTGGCCGAACACCGCGCCGACGATGACGGCGGCGGCGAGGAACCCGAGCCAGGGTCGGGCGATGATCCAGTGGCCGAGGTCGGCGGGCCACGTCGGGTTGGTGGTCATTGGTCCTCCCCGATGCCGGTCACCGCGATCGTGTGCTCGGCGGCCGATCCAACGGCGCGGAACGGGATGCGGCTGCGGCCGGCGACGAGCAGGCCCTCGCCGCGCGGCGCCGACAGCAGCAGCCGTGATTCCCCGGCGGTCAGGTGAAACGCCTCGCTCACCGCGTCGATGGACTGCGTGCTCTGGCGCATCAGCACCTGCGTCGCCGCGTTGGAGACGACGGCGAGGCCCAGGTCGGTCGACAGCACGTCGGCGGCGTCCTGGGTGATCACGCACAGCCCCGCGGACCGCTTCCGGGCTGCTTTCGCCATCCGGAACAGGAACCGGCTGCCCTCACCGTCGCGCATCAGCAGCCACGCCTCGTCCACCACCACGAGCTGCCGGCGCCGGCGGCCGGCGGCCGTTGGTGTGTCGATGCCCGTCCAGATCGAGTCCAGGGCCAGCAGCGTGCCGACGGTGCGCAGCTCGTCGGGCAGGTGCCGCAGCGACCACACCACCAGGTGGCCCTCGGGTCGGGTCGAGGTGGGCCCGTCGAACAGGTTGGCGTAGTTGCCGACCGTCCAGGGGGCGAGGCGGGCGGCGAGCTGCCCGGCGGCCGGGTCGTCATCGCCGGCGAGTACCTCGGCCAGGTCGCGCAGCAGCGGCGCGGGTCTGGTCCACGTGCCGGGGTCGCCGTTGATGCCCGCCCTTGCGTAGGTGGCGGTGATAGCGCGATCAAGGGCGGCGCGTTCCGCCGGCGGTGGTGTGGCGCCGAGCATGACCGCGATCAGGGTGTGCAGGTACAGCCCGCGCCGGGTCAGCGTGTCGGGTCGGTTGTCGGCGGGCAGATCGAGAGGGTTGACGCGCACGCCCGGCTGGCCGAGCTGCACGACGGTGCCGCCGACGTGCTCGGCCAGGGGTGCGTACTCGTCCTCGGGGTCGATCACGCTCACGGTCGTGCCCTGGTAGAGGTTGCGCAGCACCTCCAGCTTGACGAAGTAGGACTTTCCGGCGCCGGAGCGGGCCAGGACCACGCTGTTGTGGTTGTCCTGCCCCCACCGGTTCCAGATGACAACCCCGTTGGACGTCGTGTTGACCCCGTACAGCACCCCCTCGGGCGGTGCGACGACGCCGGGGGCCGGAGCGGCGAGATCCGCTGAGGCGAGAGGGAACGCCGCGGCGAGGGCGGTGGTGTCGAGGATGCGGCGTACCCGCAGCGGGTCCACGCCGACCGGCAGGGTGGAGATCCAGCCCTGCTGGTGGCGGAACGTTGCCGGCTGCAGGTCGAGCAGCACGCTGGCAGCGGCGGACTTCACCCCGGCGGCGACGGCGGCCAACTCCTCGAGGGTGCGGGCGTGGACGGTGACGTAGATGCCGACGTCGAACAGCTTCGCCGCCCCTCGCGCAACCCGCTCGGCGAGATCGGCGGCATCGGCCGCGGCGACCTCGACCATCGGGTCACCGAGGCGGCCCTGGTCAGCATCCAACCGGCGGGAGGATTCCAGGCGAGCACGTTGGCGCTTGAGCATCGGCGCGGCCAGTTGCGGCGGTACCGGGTCCACGTGAACGGCGACGTCGACCCTCGCGGGGTAGGACAGCAGCGGGTCCAGCCATGCGGGGCCGACCTCGGCCGGATATCCGCACACCGCGTAGGTGGCGGCGTACCCGTCACCGACCTGCACGTACGACGGCGTGACCGACAACGCGGCCGGGGACGGCATACCCTCCCCGGCCGCAGCGCTACTCTTCTTCGTTGCCTTCAGCAGGCTCATCCTGTACTCCGTAGGGTGATCGGGGTGCCGGGCACCGCTCGCGGGCCGGGCACCGGCGGTGAGAAGGGATCGACCGCGCCTGCCAGGGCGGAAGCGACCGCTGGCCCGTCCAACGCGGCAGCTTCGACACCGAGCCCGGACAAGACGCGAACGGCGCTGTCGGCCGCGTGCTCCCCGGTGACGACCGCGAGGACCTGGCGGCGCAACGGATCACGTTCGTCGTCCAGGTCGAGGAGGAACTGCGCGTAGTCATCGGCGGCGGCCTGCAACGCCGGATGTGGCAGCCCGGGCGCGTGGTCGACGGTCGTCTGCGCGTAGGCGGTCAGGTCGTGCCGCTGCGCGACCACGACGATCTGCGCCGGCCCGGTCAGACTGTTCAGGAACCGGCCGAACCCCTCCAGCAGTGCACCCTGCTCGCCGCCCGTGCGCAGGTGGATGTTCGTCGTGCCGCAGGCGAGCACGACCTTGTTGCTGCCCTCGCTGGTGAGCACGCCGGTCGGGCTGATCGCCGTGACTGGCGAGCGTAGCGGCGCCGGGAGGATCGGTTGGCCGGCCATGACCGCGACGGAGCTTGCTCGAGCCGCACCCGGGGTGAGCGTTCGCGGACTAGAGCCGAGGGTGAGCCCGTGTCGCAGCCACACGTCCAGGGGCAGGCCGTCACGGCGACCGAGCGCCACTACGACCGCGACGGCGAACACGATGACTGCCGCGATGACCCACGCCGCCAGCGGCAGTAGATGCCCGATGGTGCGGTAGCAACCGAACATCGCCAGGCCGGTGCCGCCGATGATGCCTAGCTGTCGGAACGTCAGCCCGAACGCGATCCGGTCGGGCTCGTTGACGTTGGTCGGCATGACAGCGCGCGGGGGAGCGTCCTCGTTGGTCATCGGCCACCTCGCATCGCGGCTTGTCCGAGCCGGCCGATCGGCAGTCGACGGGTGACGCTCTGTATGAATACCGCCCGGAGCAGAACGCCGCCGACGTTCGGCGACCCGGCGCGGCTGATGTGCCGGCGGATCGTTGCGGGGATCTTGATCGTGACCCAAAGAACGACGATGACGAGGAGGAGATTCACCGCGTCCGAGCCGGGCAGGCCGAGCAGGATCGGCAGGTTCGACTCCGGATGCGTCAGCAGGCCGATGCCTGCCGAGAACGCGACCGCCTGCAACGTCGGTGCGGCCAGGCAACCCAGCAGGGTGCGCCACCACAGCTGCGCGGCACCCTGCGTCCACGGCGTGGCGTAGCAGGCCAACGCCATCGGCGCGACCCCGGCCAAGACCACCAGCAGCCCGATGCGGGCAAGCCAACTACCGACGAGCATGAACATCAACATCACGATGAGCAGCCCGATGATCACCATCAGAAGAGCGCCGCTCTCGTCGGTCATCGCTGACACCAAGCGGGCCCGGACGAACGTGACCGCCTCGGACGTTGGTGCGGAGTCGCCGACCATCGACACCGTCAGGGCGTTGGCCACGTCGATGACCACGGCGGTCAGCGGTAGGGCAAACGCGGACAGGACGAACCCAACAACAAGCCGGGGGACCAGTTCCTTGACGCCGTAGCGCATCTCGACCGAGTCGCCGACCATCACCGCGACACCCGCGGCGATGATCGCGAGGATGAAGCAGGCGCTGACAACCGCTGCGCCCTTACCGGCGATCGACTGCACCTGCGGCAGCACGGTGACGTCAGGTGTGACGAAGATAGACGATGCCAGGAAGGCCAGCAGGCCGCCGAGAAGCTCGACGATCTTCTCGGCGAGCCAGCCGACCAGGTCGTTCATCAGCCAATCGACCATCAGTCGCCTCAGCCGCCGATGATGCCCTGCAACACCCGCAGGATCACCGGGGCCAGCACCGCGAGGGCATAGCCGATCAACGCGGACTTGACGTTGCCCTTGGCCTGCTCGACCTGCGCCGGATCGCCTCCGGCGGCCATGTACCGCAGGCCGCCAATGACCAGGAACATCGTCGCGACCAGCGCGATGATGCCCATGATCCAACCAGTGACGCTGGAGATGACCTCGTTGATGCTCTTCGGGGCCGCCACCGGCGGTGCTACAGCAGCGGCGAGGTCGGACAGAACTGCCAGAGTTGGGTGCATAGCAGCGCTCCACAGGGATATGTGGGGCCGCCGCGGTGGGGACCAGGGCGAAGCTTCAACGGTTCGGTCGGGGGCGCTCCTCCTCGCGCGTCGCGAAGGGCTGCGGTGTCAGTACGCCGCGCCAGCCATGCCGAACCGTTGGCCTCGCCGCAGGGAAGGTCCCCACCGGGCGGGCATGCCAGGGATGACATGCACCGCTCAGATCTCGACTGTCAGGCCGATCGAACCCACCGCCCGCCTGTCACGCCCTGACACCCCGGTCAGACATTCACGATCCCGCACCAGAGGCGGCGGCCGGCAAGCCGCTCGGCCATCGGCACCCGACACGGTCATCGTGCGGCGGTCGGTACTTCATCGCCCCGGCCTGCCTCGGACTACGGATCAGAAGGTTAGGGGTTCGAGTCCCTTCGGGCGAACAAGATCATGAGGGTCTGACCTGCGGAAACGCGGGTCAGGCCGCCCTGTGTATTGTCGTCCCACGTGGATGTTGGGCTGCTCGGTGGCTGCTCGTCCGACGAGCATCCCCTACGTCCCGACCCATCCGGTGAGATATGGGTTTGTCGGGTCTGGTCCCGGCGGTGACGGCGAAGCGGATCACTGGCTCCACCGATGAACGGCTTGCTCGGCTTGGGTCATGGCCCTGTCGCGGCGGCACAGCCCGTGCCGTAACGCGTTGTCGGGACCTTGAGGAAGCGGTCAGCCGGCGGTGTCCTTGGGGCGTGGTGTGATGCGAATGGTGGTGCCCGCGGGCCCGCTGTCGATCAGGAGGAAGTCGGCCATTTGCCCGACCACCCATAACCCCATACCTCCCGTCTCGGACAGGGATGGCCGCTCGGTACGCGGAACGTAGTGAGCGTTGTTGAATCCAGGCCCGTAGTCGGTGACTTCGCAGGTGAACCTTCCGTTGAGAAGTAGCAGGCGTACAGTGCCCCGGCCGCCGCCGTGCCGGATCACGTTGATCATGAGCTCGTTGACCGCACTGATCCAGTCTTCGATCTGGTCATCGTCGAGGCCGCACCGGTGACTGACAGCCCTGACCTCGCGTCGGACGCGGGTGAGGTCCGGAAGGGTAAGCGACGTCGAGAGGAAGGGCTCCGCGGCGGTGGGGAGTAGGTGGTCGAGCGGCGATTCCGCCACTGGTCCCCCTAGTCGCCGGATGTGTATGCCGCCGACCTTAACCGATCCTGCGAGTTAGGACGATTTGGCTCCTGCCGAACGGACGCCGACGATCAAGGCAACCGATGTGATGTGCCAAGGTACCGCCAATGCGAGGTCCGGCACTTGTTGATCTACCTCCGGTGGGCCAGCGGCGGCGTGCCGGCGTCTAGGCTGCGTGCGTGACCGAAGCCGAGCTTGTGACGAATGAGGAGCGGCTACGTCGCATCGAGGCGATCACCGACGCGGCCTTGTCAGGTCTGAACGTCGCCGAGCTGTTGGATGAGCTGCTCGAACGGGTCCGGGATCTCCTCAAGGTTGATACCGCGACCATCCTGCTGCTCGACGGCCACACCGGCGAACTGGTCGCGACGGCGGCCAAGGGCTTGGAGGAGGAGGTGCGCCGGGGGTTCCGTATCCGGATCGGGCACGGCTTCGCCGGACGGGTGGCTGAGACGCGCCAGCCGGTCACGATCTACGACGTCACACCTGCCGACGTGGTCAATCCCATCCTTCTCGACGCGGGCGTGCGTGCCCTGCTGGGCGTCCCCATGCTCGCCAACGGCAACCTCATCGGCGTGCTGCACGTCGGCGCTCTGAGCCTGCGCCATTTCGGTCCCGAGGATGTGCACCTGTTGCAGCTCGTCGCCGACCGAGCCAGCGTCGCAGGTCGGGCCCGAGCACAGGTCCTCGACCGGCAGGCCGCGCTGGCCCTGCAGCGAAGTCTGCTTCCCAGCCGGCTACCTGACATCCCCGGTCTGGACCTGGCCGCCCGATACCTGCCCGGTCACGACCTGGGCATCGGCGGCGACTGGTACGACGTGTTCACGCTGCCTTCGGGCTGGACCGGTGCCGTCATCGGCGACGTTTCCGGCCACGGGCTGCCGTCCGCCGTCGTCATGGGACGCATCCGCAGCGCGCTACGCGCCTACGCACTCGACCGCGACGATCCCGCTCAGGCGCTGACGTCCCTCGACCGCAAAATCCACCACTTCGAAGCCGGCACCCTCACCACCGTCCTCTACGCCCTCATCTCACCCGACCGGGCCACTGTGCACCTCTCCTCCGCCGGACACCTGCCGCCACTGCTGGCCGTCCCCGGCCAACCCGCCCGGCTCATGAACCTGACGGTCGACAGGCCACTGGGCGTGGGCCGACCACCGACCAACCGCCACACCACCGTGCTGGACCTGCCGCCGACCGCGACGCTCGTCTTCTACACCGACGGACTGGTCGAACGCCGCGGCGAACTCATCGACACGGGTATCGACCGCCTCACCAACGCCATAGAACCCGGGCCGGCCGACGCGTTGTGCGACCACATCATTTCCGCCACCGCCGATGAGCACGCCAGCGACGACATCGCCCTGCTGGTCATCCGCCGCCGACCACCATCCGAGTGAGCTGCTGGGGCCGCACGCCTGGGCGGCGGCCAGGGGATGGCAGTCAGGGTTGCTTGCTGGAGTCCACACTCTGCCTCGTGGTGGCGGGCAAGGTGTACGCCGGCAGCGACACCGCAGAGGGCGTGGCGCAGCACGTGATGGCATCGGTGGCGACGTAGATCAACACGCCACCTGCGCGGCCCGCATCGCATCAGCCCTTTCCGGAGCTGACCGACCCTTGTTCGGACGCTGATTGCAGCATCGCTGCGCCGCCGCCATCGATGCTGTCCGGACAGACATTCCACGGGAATGGCGCTACAGATCAGAAGGCTGAAGGTTCAAGTCCTTCCGGACGCACCAAAACCGTGTGGCCGATATCGGGTCCATGGGCGGTCTCGGCCATGACGCCGCCAAAAATTCGTGCCGACGACCTGCCTAGCTGCCGGGCTTGACCTTGACGCAGCGTCAACCCTGCATGCTGGCGCCATGTCCAACGATTCTCATCAGACAGCCGGGCCGGTGATACGGGTCCAGGGCTTGGAGAAGTCATACAAACAGCTGCATGTGCTGCGCGGCGTCGACTTCGACGTGGCGCGGGGCAGCATTTTCGCCCTGCTCGGCTCCAACGGGGCGGGCAAGACCACCGTCGTGCGGATACTGTCCACGCTGCTCAAGCCGGACGCGGGGACAGCCGGTGTCAACGGCTTCGACGTCGCCACGCAGGCGGCGAAGGTGCGGGAGTCGATCAGCCTGACGGGGCAGTTCGCGGCCGTCGACGAAATCCTCAGCGGCCGGGAGAACCTGCTGCTGGTCGCCCGGTTGCGGCACCTGAGGGATCCGGGCCGGATCGCGGACGACCTGCTGGCCCGCTTCGCACTGACCGACGCGGCCACCCGGAAGGTGTCGACGTACTCGGGTGGCATGCGCCGCCGCCTGGACATCGCGATGAGCCTCATAGGGAACCCGCCGGTGATCTTCCTCGATGAGCCGACCACCGGGCTGGACCCGCAGGCGCGCCTGGAGGTGTGGCAGGCCGTCCGGGAGCTCGCCCGGCAGGGCACGACGGTGCTGCTCACCACGCAGTACCTCGACGAGGCCGAACAACTCGCCGACCGGATCGCGATCCTGCACCAGGGGCGCATCATCGCCAACGGCACCCTGGGCGAGCTCAAGCAGCTGCTCCCGCCGGCCACCGTCGAGTACGTCGAGAAGCAGCCGAGTCTCGAGGACGTCTTCCTCGCCATCATCGGCGGCGACGGCACCGCAGGCGCCCCCACCCCGACGGCACAAGCAGTCAAGGACCCTCGATGAACAGGCACTTCTTCGGCGACACCGCCGTCCTGCTGGGGCGGTCTCTGCGCCACATCAGCCGCAGCCCGGACACCATCATTACGACCGCGATCATGCCGATCGCATTCATGCTGCTGTTCGTCTACGTGTTCGGCGGCGCGATCCAGACCGGGTCGGACAACTACGTGAACTACCTGCTGCCCGGCATTCTGCTCATCACCGTCGCCTCGGGCATCTCCTACACCGCGTACCGGCTCTTCCTGGACATGAAGAGCGGCATCTTCGAGCGGTTCCAATCCATGCCGATCGCACGCTCGTCCGTGCTGTGGGCGCACGTGCTGACCTCGCTGGTCGCCAACCTCATCTCCCTCGTGGTGGTGGTGCTGGTCGCCCTGGCCATGGGCTTCCGCTCGGGCGCCGGCGTGCTGGCCTGGCTCGCGGTCACCGGCATCATGATGCTGTTCACGCTGGCCCTGACCTGGCTCGCCGTGATCCCGGGCCTCACCGCCCAGTCCGTGGACGGCGCGAGCGCGTTCTCCTACCCGCTGGTCTTCCTGCCGTTCATCAGCTCCGCTTTCGTGCCCACGCAGAGCATGCCCGGCCCGGTGCGCGCCTTCGCCGAGAACCAGCCGGTGACCGCCATCGTCAACACGATCCGCGACCTGTTCGCCCACCAGCATGTCGGTGGCGACATCTGGATCGCCCTCGTCTGGTGCGCCGGCCTCCTCGTCGTCGCGTACGGCGTCGCCATGACCATCTACCGCCGCGTCATCAGTTGATGACGGGTCGTCGTGGCAGGCTGAAGCCATGCTGACCATCGGACAGCTGGCCTCCTACGCCGGGGTGACCATCCGCGCGGTGCGGCACTACCACCAGATCGGGCTGCTGCGGGAGCCGGAGCGTGACGCCTCCGGCTACCGCAGCTACGACGCGGCGGCGGTCGTGCGACTGATCCGGATCCGGACCCTCGCCGAGGCCGGGGTCCCGCTGGCCCGGGTCAGCGAGCTCCTCGACGCCGGCCCGGAGACGTTCGCCGCCGCGACCACAGAGATCGACCGGCGGTTGCGTACGCAGATCCGCGAGCTGCAGGAGCACCGGCGGCGCATCGCGCGGCTCAGCGGCGGCGACTCGCTGGCTGTCCCCGCGGAGGTGGTCGACTACCTGGACCGCCTGCGGGCCATCGGAGCGCCGGCTGCCCTCGTCGAGGCTGAGCGCGACGCGTGGATCCTCATGGCGGCGCGGTGGCCGGAGGTGATCCCGGAACTCATGGCCGACAAGGTGGCACAGCTGGCCAACCCGAAGGTCATCCGGCTCTACCAGCTCATCGGTCGGATCGCGGACGACTGGGGCGACGAGGATCTGCTGCGCGAGACCGCCGACCTGATGAGCGAGCTGTTCGAACAGGCCGCCGCCAGCGGGGAACTCGACCTGCAGGACGAGGTCACGCCCGACGCAGCGTTCGTGCACCTGATGGACTCGTTCGCCAACGCCGCCCACCCCGCCGTCACGCGGCTACGGGAGCTGGTCGCCGAGCGCGGTTGGACCGGATGGACCCGGATCGAAAGGCGCAAGCCCTGAGGCGTCAGTCGTCACGCACCTCGGTCTTCAAAGAGAAATACCCTTCACCGTGCCGCAACTGGATATGTCGTCTAGCGGGTCTGGTATCGGGTGTGGGCCGGTGAAGGTCATCCTGGACGAGGCGGCAACGGGTCTCGCTGACCGGTTCATACCGGGGGACCCCCAGCGTGCCACTGACGCAGGTAGTTGCTCGCCTTGACGAGCAGGTCATCGGTGGTGGCGTCGGGACTGCCTGCAGGCGGGTACGCGGACAGCGCGGTTGTGTCAGGCCGCAACGGCGGCGTCGCAGCGGCCGAGCGAGCGGGCTGGGCCAGACAGATCGCCTCGTGTGACAGCAGCAGCCACGATGCGCTCGGCCCGCCGCCGGCGCATCCGCAGGACCGATGGGGTCACACCCACTTCGGCGGCCAGCTGCTCAATAAGCGCGTCGCCGAACCGCGTCGAGCTGATCAGCTCGGCTGCATCAGCAGTGATCAGGCCGGCGGCGGCTGCCCGGCCGAGGAGGAGATCGGGATGGCCGTAGGGCATCCTCGGTGAACGCGAGCCGGTGGGCAGGTCCAGAGGCAGCTCCTCGTCACCGTCGTCCTTGACGACCGCGGCCCCGGCACGCCATGCCGCCCAGCACAGCCGCAGCCACAGCCGGGGCGGGGCGAGGTCCGCCGTGCGCAGGGCCTGGAGGAAGCCAGCCAGGATTTCGGAGTCGACGTCGTCGGCGTGCTGGACGTGACCGCGGCTGACTTTCGCCGCGAGGTGCGTCAGCGCGGGCAGCGCCACGCCGATCGCGCCGACGACCCAGGCCGGTCCCCATTCGCGGGCGTGGTGGGCAAGCTGACGCCACAGCTCGTCGGTGGTGTCGCTGTCGTAGCGCTGGTACATCAGCAGCGTGCGCAGCTCGTCCAACGGCATGGTGGCGTCCGGGAGGCCGGGCACCGGGCGGGCGTTGAACGCCAGTGGCGCGGGTTCGCAGGTCAGCAGTGCGAACGCCTTCTCGGCGGTGGTCAGCGCCGTGTCGGCCGTCTTCGTGCGGGTGGTCGTGGCCATGGTGATGTCCTTGTCGAGGATGAGCGCTCGCCCAGTGCGAAGGCGCCGAGACGTCGATTGGGACAGTCCGGCCTGACACCACGAGCAGTTGTCAGGCCGGGACAGGTCGGGTCTGGTTCGCGCCCGTCGGAACCGTCGACACGTCGGTTGATCAAGCTGTCAGGTGGGCCGGTTGACGGGTGCTGTCAGGGTCGAGGCGGGTTCGATCGGCCTGTCATCGGAGTACTGGGGATCGTCAGTACGTCCGCTGGTCCGGGGGCCACCGTGCCCATGACCGACAGAAATCTGCACTGGGCGCCGATCCCTGTGGGGGACGTGGTGCCCGGTGAGCCGCCCGTGCCGATCACCGTTTGGCCGGTACCCGCCCCGCACGGCGAGGAGACGATGTCCAACGCGATGGGCGTTCGGCTCGTCCACAACCTCACCCATCCATCCGATCTGGTCATCGACTTGGCGGCGGGGCCGCAACTGGCCCGCGCGGTTATCGCTTCGCGCCGCCGCAACCACCTGCAGGCCCCCCGGCAGGTCGGGTGGGGCCCGGAGGCGGCGACGCTGATCGTTACCGGATGGCCGACTGGCGACGCCTCACCGGTGCAGTTCTTCGTGCGGTGCCGCGCCAGCCTCGTGCCCGGCGGCTGCGTGGCGGTGCTGCTGCCGCACGGCGAGGTTGTCCTGCCGGTCGATGTTGTCATCGCCGCGAAGCGGGCCGGGCTGGCGTACCTGCAGCACATCGTGGCGGCCGACCGGCCGCCTCGGCGTGGCCAGCAGACGCAGCTGGACATCCACACCGACGTGCTGATCCTGACCCGCAGCCCCATGAGGGCCGGGGGCGGTGATGGCTGAGCCGCTGCCGGTCACCTCGATCTGGTTGACCTGCCAACAGCCCGCCCGCGACCAGCGACGGGGCCGCTACGTCCCGCGTACCTCCAGTCACCCGGGCAAGATGCTGCCGCATCTGGCCGCGCACGCGATCAGCTCTTACACCGCGCCAGGGGATCTGGTGTTCGATCCGATGTGCGGGTCGGGTACCACCCTGGTCGAGGCCACGCACCTCGGCCGGCAGGCGATCGGAATCGACATCGAACCTCGCTACACCGCACTGGCCCGGGCTAACGTCGCCCTCGCCTCGTCCCAGGGTGCCGCCGGCCGTGCGACGGTACTCACCGGCGACGCCACCGGCCTGCTGGAGTTGGTACCCGCGTCTGCTGTCGGCGCCGTCAGCCTGGTACTGACCTCTCCGCCGTACGGGCGCGGGACTCACGGCCTGGTCCACACGACCGGCACCGGGGTACGCAAACGAGATCACCTCTACGGGGACCGCAGACGCGGCAACCTCGCCTACGCGGGATGGTCCCGTCTGCTCGACGGATTCACCGCAATCCTCGCCGCCAGTCATCAGCTGCTTCGTCCTGGCGGTTTCGTCGTGATCACTTGCCGGCCGGTGCGCCGGCAGCGGGACGACCTGATCGATCTACCCGGCGAGCTGCTCGCTGTGGCGCAGTCAGTCGGGCTGATTCCGGTGCAGCGGTGCGCGGCGATGCTCGCCGCGGTGCACCAGGGGCAGATCGTGCACCGAGCCTCCATGTTCGCGATGATGGCGGTCCGACGCGCCCGCGCCGAAGGCATCCCGGTGCACCTGATAGCGCACGAGGACGTGTTGATCCTGCGGCGCGGCTGACTGACCACCGGATCCGGCTCTACAGGATCGGCGGAATTCGCGCCCTGGTCTGCCGTCGACCCATCGCCCGACGGCAGGCCAGGGCGGACCGCACAGCTCGGACCACATGCCGCTGCGCATGTGAGCGAGGATGTGACGGTGCGCCATGAGCATCACGTCTTCCACAACCCGCCGCCAGCAACACCGGCAGAGGTCAATTCCGCGCTCGATCGCGGCGACCTGCCGGCGGCGTTGGATGCCATGGTCGGAACCGCGTTGTACGGCGACGGCGACTGGAAGGAACTGCAGGAGCTGCATCTTCGGTTACTCGATCATGAGGACCACCAGGTCAGCGCCCTCGCCGCGACCTGCCTCGGACACCTGGCGAGGGTCTACCGCCGGCTGGACGAGGATCGGGTGGTCGCCGCCCTGCGCCATGCCCGGACGGTGCCCCACACCAGCGGCACCGCCGACAACGCCCTCGATGACATCGAGACCTTTCTGCACCCACGTCGTATGCGGTGGCGCGGACGCGTACGGACAGCTCTTCGGCCATGGACCTGGACCTGAAACGCGCCGTAGCCGCCGGCGGTGAACGAGATGGATGGCCCACCATGCATTCGGTGGGGCACAGCCCGTGATGCAAGGCGTACCCCGGGGTAGTCGGGGTGACGCCATGACAGCGGTCTGACGACGTGCGGGGGATGGGCTGCAGGGCGCACGGCCTCGGTGACCCCGCTTGCTGTATCGCTGCAGCAGCCGGGGGAAAGAAGACCGCTCGCAGCGGCTGACCTGGGCTCACACCCGGATGATCGGCAGACCTTTGGTTCGCCCGTCGATGTGGTGGTCGCCTGAGCGAACACCACCCGGTGGCAGCACCGGGACCGGCGGCGCTGTCAGGTCCGGCCAGAAAGCAGAACCTGACAGCTGCGAGCGCACCTGCATCGGCCGGGGCTAGCCTGATGGCTCTCCCTGTTACCCCTGCCTGCTGTTGATCCGACGCCTCGTGCGACGGCATCGGGCCCACCACTCTCGGTCGGCCGCCGTTGCCCGGTCTCAGATCCGGCACCCACAAAGCCCCACGTCCCTCGCGTACGCGGTCGGGACGTGGCACCTCCATCCCTTCAGGCGGCCACCGCGCGGTGGCCGCCTTCTTCTGTCCGTGGAGGACACCATGCTGACAAACACCTGGTACCTGTCCGACGACGACTGGTTCGCCCAGCTGCCGGAAGCGCCCCGCCTCAGCGACCACGGCCAGACCGTGATCGGTGAGCTCACCACGTTGTTCGACGACGAGGCGCGCTTCGACCCCGCCGGGACCGTCGCCGCGACGCGCGTGCTCCTGCTGGCCGTGGAAAACCTCGGCGACATCATGACGTACGCCGCCGAAGGCCACGACCTGACCGAGCTGGCCCGACTGCTGTGCGGGCTCAACCTCGCGCAGGCCCACCTGACCCAGACCGTCCAGCGCATCTGCGGGCACGTCAACAGACGCGCCTTCACGGGGCTGCCCGCCGCGCCCACTGCGGTCGTGCAAGCCCTCACCGACAGCCTCAGCACCGCCGGTGCCAACGGCGAGGTCCTCGCCGGTCACCTCAAGGAAGCGCACCTGATCCTGCGGACCCTGGCCGCATAGCCGTCCCTCGAGCCAGACACGTCACCGGCCACCCGGGCTCCTCTACCGGCCGGATCACCTCGCTGATGGCACGAACCCGTGCGATCACCCGCGAGCAGACCGCGGTCTCCGTCCATCTGCGCACGCATCCAATGCCACGACACGGCGTCGCCCGGCTGCTGGCGCCGCGTCCGTCGCCGTACCGCTGCCGGCCCGACATCCCGTACATCCCGGTGCTCCTGGATCGCGCCGAGCCAGGCACGGCTTCCGTGTCTCCGGCTGATGTCCCGCTGGCCCCGATTCCGATACGAAGTGGAAAGCATCATGTCTACTCCCGAGAAGACGCTGACAGTCCGATCCCCGGCCGATCTGGTCGCGGCGGTGCCGTACCTGCTGGGTTTCCACCCCGACGACGGCAGCGTCGTCGTGGTCGTCTTCAACAACCGCCGGGTCACGTTCGTCGCCCGAGGGGATCTCCCTGACCGTGGCGCCACGACGGCCCAGGTGCAGAACCCGGCCGCTCACCTGACCCAGGTCGTGCGGCGGCAACAGCCGATCACCGACGCGGTGATCATCGGCTACGGCGACGCCCAGCACGTCGAGCCGCCGCTGCGCACCTTCGACCGCACGTTCACCGCTCAGGACGTGCCCATTCGCGACCTGTTGCGGGTCACCGACCGACGGATCTTCAGTCTGCTGTGCGACAACCCCGCCTGCTGCCCACCACAGGGCATCCCCTTCGATTCGCGTACCTCGTTGATCAGCGTGCAGGCGACCGCCGCGGGGCAGGTCGCGTTCCCGGATCGCGCTGCGGTGGCGGCTCGGTTCGCACCCGTCGGGGGCGCCGACCGCGACGCCATGCGCCGCGCCACAGGTGAGGCGATCACACGGGCGGCGTCACTACGCGACGCCGGAGACGCCGCCGCGCACGAGGCGGGGGCACGAGCCGTTCGGGCGGCACTACGGCAGCACGACGCCGGTAAGCGCCTCGCCGACGACGAGGTGGCGTGGCTGACCGTGCTGGTGACCCGCCCGTCGGTTCGCGACCTCGCCATGGAACTGACCGAGCCGCACGACCAGCACGTCACGTTCTGGGCCGAGGTCACCCGCCGCGCCGAGCAGCCACTGGTGCCGGCACCGGCGACCCTGCTCGCTCTGGCCGCGTGGCGCTGCGGCGACGGCGCCCTCGCCCTGCTCGCCGTCGAGCACGCCCTGGCCATCGAGCCCACCTACGAGCTGGCGGGTCTGCTGGAGCAGGCGTTGCACGTCGGCCTCCCGCCGTCGGAGTTCTTCGACCAGCCGTAGCTCCACAAGCCGGCACCTCTCACCAACTCGGGCGCGACCGGCGCCCCGATGACCCCTGCACGCACTGCGACATCGCGCCTCCGACCGTTCACCCGCTCCCTGACGCTGTCGTCGGGGAATCACCAGAGCAGGAGTAACCCATTCATGGATCCCGTACGCCGCATGCTGCTCGCCCTCGCCGCCCGCTCCCAAGAAGCCCGGTTGAGTTGGCGCGCGGCCCGTGCCGCCGTCCGCGCTCGCGGCGACAACCCCGGCCGTAGCGAACTGTGGGCCTACGACGTGCAGGCAGGGCTGTGCCTGATCACGGCGATCAGCGCGGCTGACCTTCCCGCGACCTTCACGGTCTACGACGTCACCCTGTCCCGCGATCCGCTCGCCGCCGCCGAGCAGCTCCGCGAGATCGCCTACGGCCACGATTACAGCGGCCCGATCGAAGCCCCACACGAGGCAGCCCGACTCGCCTACAAGGCGGCCTTCGCCGAGCCGCTCAGCGAACAGGAACACCACCTGGTCGCCGTCCTGGCCAGCCTTCCGGCCGCCAGACGAGACAAGATCACCGACCTGGTCGAGCAGCGCGCACGCCACCGCGGCGCATGAGAACGACTGAATCGACATCCCGCGGCCCTGCGCGAACGTCTACCGCCGCCCTCGCGCCGGCCCGCTTTCGGTTCCTCAGCCCATCAGTGGGGCGAGCCATCCGGCTCGCCCCACTGGTCTTTGACCCACCTGACCTCGGAGGCGAATCGATGACGCCCAGCACCACCGCGCCGGACGACGGGCGCTACGACACCGAGCACACCACAACCAGCAGCGCCGACACCCTCACGAGGCAGGAGGCCACCGCGTGGCGATGCCTCACCCACGGCCTCGGCGTCGACCTGCGCCGCCGACTGATTCCCCTCGTGCGCACCAACCTGGTTGCGCTGGAGGCGGCCTGCCGGATCCTGCAGGCCGCTGGCCTGTCCCCGCTGCCCCGAATCTGGACCCTGCATCTCACCCTGGCCTGCGCTCGTCCCACCGACGCCACCGCGTTGGAGCGGGCCTTCGCCGCCGGCCCTGGCAACCGGGAACAGGGGGTGCGGCAGGCGCTCGACCCGAACGTCACCATCACCGTCGACCGGCTTCCGCACCGGCGTGCGGCGGGCCCCGGTGACGGCCCCGTTCACGGACCATACGAGGCCAGCCTGCTCGTGACACTTACCGCGCAGGTGCGCGCCTGCACCGGCGACGACGCCCGCGCCCACGCCCTCGCGGCCGTCCACCGCGCCGTCGCCGCGCTGCCCGCACCCGCAGTCGACCTTCCCGCCGTGCAGGCGGTCGTCCTCGATCCTGATCCGCGCGACCCAACCGATCTGAGCGTCGACAGAGACGCCCCGGACACGCCCTACACCCCGCCGCCCTCACGCGAGGCCAGCACGGAGGCGACCACGGCGCGGTACCTCGCCGCGCAGGCATGGCACCACCGGGTACGGCAGATCCGCTCGGCGCTCATCGAGGCGCTGCGCACCGGAGACCTCGACGACCGGCCCGGCGCACACGCCCCGTACCAGCTCGTCGACGACCTGCTGCGCGGCCTCGGCCTACCGGGACTGCCCACCGCGCACCTGTACGAGATCACCGCCGCGATTCCCCTCACCGTCACCGCCGACAGCCCGACAGCGGCACGTATCGCCGCCTACCACCTGGCCCGCGACGCCTTCGCCCTGCAACAGCAGTACGGGCTGCCCATCACCCTCAGCGCCATGGTCCGCGAGCCGACCATCCACGACAGCGGCACGGGCACCTTCCAGGTCACCTGGCATGAGACCTACCTGGTGTGCCTACGCGCCGCCCACTCGCCTCGACTGGCCGAAGAGGCGGTACGGCTGCAGCTCAGCGTCCTGTCCGACACCGTGGCGGCCCCCGCCACGATCCCGCTCCAGACGGCCTACCTCGGCGAACACGCCGACCACCGCCTCGAGGCGCACCGCGACTGACCGCAAGGCACCAGCACAACCTGTCCCGCGTCCGCAGCGCCACTGCGCCTGTAGCCGACGGACACCCCGGCCGCCGCAGCCTTCCGCCATGCCGGCGGTCCTGCCGTCATCACCGGCACCACACCCACGGCCCGCCATCGGCGGGCCGTCGCCGTTATGGACCCGGGGCGCCCCGCCTAGGAAACGCCGGCGCCCCGGGTTCTCCAAACGAATGGAGGACCTCAGTGTTCACCACAATGTCCGTGACTGCCACGACCGCCGTGGCACTCGTAGCCACCGCCTGGGCCTGCTACCTGATCGCAGCACTCCGGCGCACGCGCGCCCAACTCGCCGACGCCGTCCGGCAGCTTGCCCGTGACCCGCTCACCGGTCTGCTGAACCGCGCCGGCCTGCTCGCCCTGCACGCCACCCTCGCCGCGACACCCCAGCCGATGCTTGTCCTGCTGATCGACCTGGACGACTTCAAGGCCGTCAACGACACCCACGGCCACGACGCCGGCGACTACATCCTCACCGAGATCGGCGCCCGCATCCACGAGATCGCCGCCCTGCACGGCGGCGCCGCCGCGCGGCTGGCCGGCGACGAGTACGCCGTCCTGCTGCCCGCGCACCGCGGCAACCCTGCTCGGGTCGCCGGGCTGGTCGTCGCCCTGATCGCCCACCCCATCGACCTGCCCTGCGGCGGTGAGCCCACCACGGTCGACGTCTCGGCCAGCGTCGGAGCCGCCATCGTCGACAGCAGCGACCCCCTGGAAGAGGTCGCCCTGCGACGCGCCGACATCGCCATGTACCACGCCAAGCACGCCGGCGGCAACCAGCACGCCCTCTACACACCCGGCATGACCATGCCGACCACCACACCCCGCCGTGGGCGGCGCCTGCGCAACCTCCGCCCGACCGGGCAGGGGACCGGCGCATGAACCTGGCAACCCTCATCGCCTGCGCCACCTGCGGCTACAGCCTCACCCAACACCACAACGGCGACAAGGTCGTCTACCGGCACCCGGTCAGCGAGGACGGACGACACCAACCCGTACCCGTCGCCGCCCACCTCATCGCCGACGTCTACGACCGCTGCCACATCTGCAGCGGACCCCGACCCGTCTGGAACTACCGCACCGCGGAACTCGAAGCCCAAGGCATCGGAGGCAGCCGGGAGATCATCCAGACCTACAACACCCAATGGCACGTCTGCGCGCGCTGCGCCCACTACATCGAAGCCGACGACCCGACCGGCCTGACCGCCACCAGCGCCGCCCACATGGGCTGGCACCCCTCCAACCCCCGCTACGCCATCCTGGGCATGGTGCACCGCGCGATCGTCCTGACCCGCGAAGGCCGCACCCTGCTCACCACCACCGACTGGCCACCGGCCAAGCTCGCCCCGGACATCCTGCCGAAGGTCCGCGACCGGCTCACCGGACTCTTACGAGGCCCGGCCGGCCTGCCCGACCCGCTCCACGCGCCAGAGGCCCGCCGCACCCTCGCCGACCACCTCGACCGCGCACCGCTCTACTGGATCAACCACGAGTTCACCGACCTGATCAACGCCGTCACCGGCAGCCAACCACCGGCGCCAGTCACCGACCGGATCACCCCGTCACCCAGCGGACTGGTCGTCTGGCCCCACCCCACCAGCACCCAAGGGCGCGTCGCCGCCGTCTCCTGGACACCGCACGCCAACGGCTGGCACATGCTCGGCTACCGCAGCATCGGGGGAGGCCTCGACGACGACCTGATGCCGACACTGCGCCACGACATCGGCTGGCTCATCCCCGTCCACACCGAACACGTCTCCCGCACCGCGTCCATCGGCGGCAGCCACCCGCTCGGACCGCTGATCACCACCTGGCTCCTCATGAACCAACAGATGACCGAGACCACGCCCGCCAAGCTCCCGAGAGCGACCCGCAACGCCTACCACCGCAGCCAACGCCCGGCGCCCGATGTGCGACTGGTCCGGATCAGACCACCCTCCAGCACACCCGTCACCGACACGCCGACGCCTACTGGCCATCGGACCCGGGGCACGCCCGACTACCGCTACTGGGTTTCCGGGCACGAACGCAACCAGGCCTACGGACCAGGCCGAAGCCTCCGCAAGAAGATCGACGTCGAGCCGTTCCTCAAAGGCCCCGACGACAAGCCCATCAAACTCAGCACCACCGTGCGGGTCCTCGGACGACGTCACCCTCCACCCCCGACCGACGGCACGCCGGAGTAATCCATGCCGACGCAGCGCGGTGGCGGGACCCGCATCCCGCCACCGCGCACCTCATCGAGCCTTGGACGCCGCTCTGATGACGTCCGAGCCACCATCGCAGCCCGCCACGACAGCCGTTACCTTTCAATGCGCTCTGGCGAGCGCAGGGTTGAGGGTAGTCCCGCCTTGCGGTGGGACGGTCCCGGTCTGATCCGCGTGGGCGGTGCCGGGTTGACGTTTCACGGCCACCGGCCCCGCGGGCGGGGTCTTACGGTTGGCTCCACGTCCTGCCACCGGGCCACTCCCGGCGGTTGCTGCGTTTGCTGCGAGGGCGGCCAGGTTACGGGCGGCGTTGAGGTCCCGGTCCAGGACCACGCCGCATGCCTGGCAGTCGTATTTACGTTCGGACAGGGCGAGTTTGGCTTTCACCGCGCCGCATCCTGAACAGGTTTTTGAGGATGGATACCAGCGGTCGGCCACGAGCAGCCGGCCACCGTTCCACTGGGTTTTGTAGGCGAGTTGGCGGCGCAGTTCGGCGAACCCGGCGTCGGCGATGTGCCGGGCCAGACGCCGGTTGGCCAGCATGCCGGTGACGTTGAGGTCTTCGACCACGATCGTGTCGTGCTCGCGGGTCAGTCCGGTGGTGAGCTTGTGCAGCCCGTCGCGGCGCAGGTGAGCGACGCGGGCGTGTGCACGCCCGAGCCGAGCTTGAGCGCGCTGCCACCGATTCGACGGACGCTGGCCGGTACGCCGATCAGGGCCGACCTTGCGAGACAGAGCCCGGCCGAGTGCTCGCAGCCGTGACTGCGCGTCGAGGAGGTGTCGCGGGTTCGGTACCAGCTCGCCGGTGGACAGCACCGCGAGGTGCGTGACGCCGAGGTCCACACCGATCACCGAGCCGGGCCGGGCCGGAGCGCGTTCAGCGCGGTCGAGCTCGACACAGAACGCGACGTGCCAGCGTCCGCCGTCACGGCGCACCGTCGCGGACATGATCCGGGCGGTGCCGGCCTCGACGCGGCGGGCGAGCTTACGGGCCGACTCGTGCAGCTTCAACCGGCCCAGTCGGGGCAGCACCACATGTTTACGGTCCGGCTCGACGCGGATCGCGCCGGTGGTGAACCGCACGGTAGGGGTGGCGCGGCGTCGGGACTTGAACCGGGGAAACCCGACCGGCCGGCCTGCGCGCTTGCCGGATCGGGAATCGGACCAGTTCTTCAACGCCCTGGCCAGGGCGTCCAGGCCGGTGTTGAACGCTTCCTTCGAGCATTCGGCCCACCACGGCGCCACCTCGGCCTTCGCGGCGTTCCATGACTTGCGCAACGCGGGCAGTGACCACGACACCGCCGGGGTCAACAACTCGTCCGGGAAGCCGTAGGAGCGTTCCGCCGCACGCTGGTCCATGACCGCCTTCACCCGTGCCAGCGCCCAGTTGTGCGCGACCCGCGCCGCGCCGGCGTGCGCGAGCACCGCGCGTTCCTGCGACGGGGTGAGGTCGAGCGCGAACCGGTACGCCTGGATCGCCTTCACGACCGGGCGTCCTGCGTGGCGGCTTCGACCGCGCGGCGGGCGCGGTTCGCTGCGGCGCGGCGGCCGTACAGGCGAGCACACAACGACGTCAGAATCTCGGTAACGTCACGCACGAGGTCATCGTCCACCTCGGCCGGATCAACCACCAGCAGCCGGCGGCCCTGCGCCGCGAGGGCCGCTTCGACATACTCGGCACCGAAGCGGGCGAACCTGTCGCGGTGCTCGACCACGATCGTCGACACGGCAGGGTCGCCCAGCAGGGCGAGGAACTCCTTGCGATGTCCGTTGAGCGCCGAGCCGACCTCGGTCACCACCCGCGACACGGAAAGCTGCTGGCTCGTGGCCCACATGGTGACCCGGGCGACCTGCCGGTCAAGGTCAGACTTCTGGTCGGCCGACGACACACGTGCGTACACGACGACCCGCCCGGCCTGCGGCGCGGCGGTCACCGGCTCGCCGACCATGATGAGTCGTCCGAGCCGGTACGTGGGAACGGGCAGCGCCCCGGCCTCGTAACGCCGCCGTGCGGTCGCGTACGAGACGCCGGTCGCCGCTGCCCACTCCTTCAGGTTCACGCGGTGACTCTAGCAGTCTAATGAGCACTAAAGCGCACCGGGGTGCCAACTGTTAACGACCCCCAGTGGCGGTGCCTGCACATCCTGGAAGGTAGATCCCACCCAGGGCGTAGGACGCCAGGACCATTCAGCCATCGGCATCCACGATCTGACCGGCAGCCGCGACACAGAGATGGGAGACGACATGGACCCGACGATGGCTCCTACCTCACCAGCAGCGGATCAGGTGATCCGACGGTGGAAGACAGCGGTCCGCACCACCGAGCCCGCCGACCGGCTACGGGCAGAAGCCGCCGTACGCGACGCCTACCGGATAGCCGAACTGCCCGAGCCGACGGTCATCTGGTGCCCCTCACCAGCAGCCGCTCTCGAGCACGTCCGGCACCTCATCGACCGCGGCCGCCAGTCGTACGTCGACGCCCTCCGCCGTAGACCGCTCAACGACGTCCTATCCGCTGTGCGAGAGCCGGTGTGGCAGCAGACCAGCGAGATCGACAGAGTGACCGCCTTCGGTGACTTCCACTTCTTCTTCGAAAGCTCCGGCTACTACGGGGAGCAACGCTACGACGGCATGGAAGAACGCTACGACCTGAGGGAGCGCCCCTACCGGTGCCACCCGGTCACCGACGCCGAGCTCGCCACGCTGAGGCCGCTCGTGAGCGCTGTCAGGCAGACATTCGAGGACGTCACGGTCCCGCTATGGCGCCTGATCGACCCGCTCCTCACCCACAATTACCACCTCCAGCCTGTCTGGTACTGGGACGACAACCGCTGCATGGTCGACCAGGACGACGAGGCCCGCGCCGTCGTCCGCTATGCGCTACCCGATTACGACGACCAGATCATCGAGGCTGCCTGGCGCTACTGGCCCGACCCGATCGTCCTCGCCGCCATCGACAGCTACCCGTCCCTACCTGCCACCCACCCGCTTTGGCGTCGATGTCGTGAGATCGCCCTGGTCAGTGGCCCCTGGTGGCCACTCACTGGTACCTGCGTCATGACGGAACGCCCCGCACACCATCCCGCTCGACAGGCAGTGCCACCTCAACAGCCCAGCGGCGCCTGAGAACAGAGGAGAGGAGCGATCATGCTTCAAGCCTTCGTAGCAGAACCGCCATGCGCGGTATGCGCACGACCGGCAACACACGTGGAGCTCGTCGCACCCGGGGGCCTGCCAGCGCACTGGGGGCAGTGGTCACCACAGCAACGCGACACCTTCGACGCCGCTCGACAGCGCCACGGAGACCAGCAGTGGTGGCTGCTGTTCTCCGGCATCGAAGCAGGCAACGGAACCGGCCAACCGGTCGATCCGGTGAGGGCCGCACGAATCGCCGCCGCCTTCGCCGAGCCATACCGGTACGCCGCCGTGGTCACCGCAGGTTTCTACGACGACGCCGGATTCTGCGGCCCGTGCGACGCCCCCTACTGCTACCACCACTGGAACGTGTCCAGCACCGGCTACGGCACCTGCCCCCACGGTCACGGCAAGAGCCTCGACCCCCTGTGGTGGCCTGACGATATGTAGTCCTCGTTCGGCTATGCCTGAGACTGCCCGGACGCAGGCGAAGACCTACCGCGTGGGGGTCGCCGATGGGGCCGCCGGGCTCGATGAAGGTGCCGGGCTCGACGGGGCCGACAGTGCCGCCGCGGTGCGCTGCAGCGCCTGCCGCAGCAGCTCCTCGTCCAGCGGTTCCATGATCGCGGTCATCGATGCGCTCACCAGGTTGTGACCCACCCGGATCAGTACGTACGCCGAGGTGCCGGTCAGTTGGACGTCGTCGCTGGTGGCCGCGAGGCGCAGGTCGACCCGCCAGCCCTGTTCGCCGAGTGCCGGTGCCGCGCCGGCCGTCACCTCCGTGCTGATCGGGAGCTTGCCGGGCGTGCGGAAGCGCGGGCAGGCCGCGCGGGCCGTCTCGGCGGCGGCGAGGACGGTGGGTGGGATCGGCTCGGCGTACGAGGTGACGCCGACGGTCAGGCTGGTGGAGGCCAGTGCCGCCGGCCCCGGCCGGGTCTGGTAGCGCACGACTGAGTCGGCGCGTTCGGTCGGCTTCAACGGGTCGAGGAACTGGGTGCGGGCAAAGGGCAGGCAGCTCGCTGGTTCGACCGGGTTGTCTGCGTCGGTGCCGGCGGGGGCGGCCTGCCAGTAGGCAGGCAGGGCGGGTGCCACGGCGCGGGCGGCCGTTTCGGTCTCGGCAGCGGTCAGCGGCCGCCGCGGGTCGGTGGCGCCACTGGGCGCCGAGGAGCCTGCCCTCGTCGTGGGCGCCGGCGAGGCCGGCGCGGACGGTGGGACGTCCCCCGCCGCCGCGGCTGCGGCCGCTGCGGTACCGGGGGCACGAAGGACGCCTCCGGCCGGACCGTTGACCAGCAGCACCAGAATGCCGGCGAGGACCGTGGCGGTTGACGCCGGCCATGCCAGCCGCGCGCTCCAGGGTTCGACTGCCGGTTCGGACGGCAGCG
Organism: Micromonospora sp. NPDC049497; assembly: GCF_044465805.1. Taxonomy (NCBI): domain Bacteria; kingdom Bacillati; phylum Actinomycetota; class Actinomycetes; order Micromonosporales; family Micromonosporaceae; genus Micromonospora; species Micromonospora sp. NPDC049497. The sequence goes on from NZ_JBITMC010000026.1 coordinate 36,148, forward strand.
GCCCCGGGGCCGGTGTCCGACGCAGGGCGCTGACTGCGGCGAGCGCGGGCAGCGTCACGATCGTCAGGTAGAGCAGCCACACCAGTGGGGCGAGGGTGAGCAGCCGGAACCGGAACATGCTGGCGGGGTAGCCGGCCAGCAGTGAGTGAAGGTAGAGCCCGGTTCCGACCGTCGCCGTCGTGGCCCACGCCGCGACGATTCCGATGACCTCGCTGTGCCGAGCGCGGCGCATGCCGAGCGCGATGAGGATGGCCCACCCGGCCAGCGCCGCAGTCCACTGCTGATCCTGGTACAGCGCCATCAGCTCCACGAGGGTGGGGTTCCGGTGCCGGGCGGCATGTACCACCGCGACCGCTCCGGCGGCGAGCGCCGCCCCGGCGGAGGCGAGCGCCGGCCCGACCCACCAGCCGCGGCCGGCCGCGGCGCGTAGCAGCAACGCGCAGGCCAGCGGCGCGGCGAGCGACGTCATGGACCACCCGCCCACCGGTGCGGAGAAGACCAGCCAGTCATGGATCTGGTCGCGGGGCTGTTGCAGCGCCTGGGCGGCGACCGGCACCGCCCACACCACCGCGGTGACCGTCAGGGCGACGGCGAGGTATGTCGCGCCTCGCAGCACGCGCCCGCGCACTCCGGCCGACGCGGAGGTGTCGGCGAGTAGCCGGGCGACGAACACGCAGAGGACGGTGAGCGCGACCCCCGCCACCGTGGTCACGGCGGCGTACGTCACCGCGCTGCGCGCGTCGGTGGCACCGCCGGGAAATGCGACCGCGTCCGGCAGGGCCGCGACCGGCAGCAGGATGGCACCCACGACGAATCCGGCCGTCGCACCCGCGACCGGGCGCCACCAGGCGGCACGGCTGCCCGATCGCCGCGCCGCTGCGGCCCGCCGGTGCAGCGCCGGCACCAGGCCCAGCCCGAGGAGCAACCCGCCCACGGCCGCCGCCGGACCCTTGGGGTCGCCGGTCACGTCGAGGGACTGGGTCACCGCCATCGCCGCACCCATGGCACCCACCGTGACGGCGGTCGTGGCGAAGGCATGGGTGAACCCGGCGTCCAGGGGCGGGCGTGACCCCGTCAACGCCGCCACCCGCGCCGCAGGTGACGGGTGGCGTCCCAGGGCGGCGCGTCGGGCCCGGCGCAGCGGCCCGGCCGCTGGTGCCGGTGCCCGAGCGAGGATCGCGGCGAGCATGCCAGGCCCGATGTCGGCGCCGACGAGCCGGTCCGCGGCATGCTCGCGCAGTCGTAGCAGCGCCGCGGCCAGCAGTGCGACGGCGGCGACCAGGATCAGGGCCCGGATCAGCGGCGGTAGCACCACCACGCGGGCGGTGCCGATGTTTCCGGCCGCCACGGCCAGCACGGGCGGAACCACGACCCAGGGCAGGCCCCGCAGCGTCGACACCCACGCCACGTCGCGGGCCTGCACGTGCGCCAGCTCGTGGCGGATCACCGGGTCGAAGCGGGCAGAGTCGGCGTGGGCGAGCGCCACCGCGGCCGGCAGCACGACCAGTGGCCGCCCGCCGGGCAGGGCGGTGGTGAATGCCTGGCGCACCGGTGGCCCGGCGACCAGCAGCCGGGGTCGTTGTCTCCCGGCCAGCCCGGCTGCCGTGCACAGCGCGGCGAAGCGCTCCTCGGCCCCCGGCACGGTCAGCGCCACCCGGCGGCGGCGCAGCCGGAGGGCGTCGACCATGGGCACCAGCATCAGCAGCGCCGCCAGACCGGCCAGCAGCAGCGCCGCGCCCGCCAGCAGTGTCCAGCCGAGGGCGCGGCTGGGCTCGCTGATGCAGGCGATGAAGCCGTTGGCCGTCTCCAGGTTCCGCTCCGGCGCCGTGAACGGGTACCCCGGGAAGACCCGGTCGCAGCGGGTGAGAGCCAGCGCGTACTCGTTGGCCAGCGGCCGGTGGGCGTGGAAGAACAGGTTCCCGAGGGCGACGCCGAGGGTCGTGACCAGTGCGGCCACGAGTAGGTACAGCCAGGCGAGCGGCGCGGGTGCGACCCGCTCCGTCTCGTCCGGGGTCATGGCAGCTCAGCGTCGACGTGCAGGGCGCCCACCACCGCGTCGGCGAGCACGTCGGCCCGGCTGTCCTCCAGGCCGAGGGCGATGGCGTGCCGGCGACAGGCGGCCCGTAGCTGCCGCGCCTGCTCGGCGGTGAGGGCCAGCCGCGGCGGGTGGCCGGTGCCACCCGGCTCGACGACCGGGACCGCGACGGGTCGTTCCCGACGCCGCCACCAGCGCCGGCCGAGCAGGGTTCCGCCGAGGACCAGGACGTCCGCGATGGCCTGCCCGGCCGCCTGGAGGGCGACCTCCGTGACGAGTACGGCCTCGACTCCGAAGCCCACGGAACCGCCAGGCGCCGACCAGCCGCGTCTGCCGGCGTGCTTTCGCCAGTCGGCGGCGACGGGTTCGAAGACGGCCAGCTCCTCGGGGGCGAGACGGGCGACGGCCACGCGCGCGACGGCCACGGCGATGTCCACGGCAGCGAGGCCGGCCGGCGGATCGCCCGGTGCTGCGGCGGGCAGAGCGGCCGGCAGTGCCGGCGGCCGAGCGGGTTCCGTGCAGTCGGCCACAGGCAGCCACCCTCCGGGCGGGTTCCGAGTTCCCACTAGGGCACCAAGTCAACACGCTCCGGTCAACCTTGCTCGATCACCAATCCGACAGTGGGTTCCACCGAATCCGCCAGCGGCGATCGCCTCCACCCGGCGAGTCATCGAGTCGACGTTCCTGCCCGAGGACGCCACGATGGCCGCCCAGGTGAGACACCTGATTGCCGGGCAGGTCGGGATGGTCGCGCGGCAGAGCCGGCTGGTGCTGACCCACGTCCCTCAGCGGTATGGGGACCGGCCCGCTTCCATGACAAAGGCGGCCGCCGAGTTCGACAGTGTCATCGTGGTGGCCCAGGACCTGATGCGCGTCGCGGTGCCGGCCCGGATCCCGTCGGGCGAATGACCGTCCGTCTGCGTACCGCGAACGATCTCGACATGCCCGCCGTAGGCGCCCTGCACCACCGTCCCGGGCCTCGGCCTATACCGCAGGCGCTGACCTTCGGCTCGGAGGAGGCGCTCGGCGAGTGGTGGGCCGAACGCCGGCGACCCCACGGCCGAGCTGACTGTGGGGTACCGGCCGGTCAATCCTTAACCGTGAGCGTCACACGGCGACGGCGAGCGCACCCAGCAGGGTGCCGATCGTCGGACCTTCGGCCAGGCGCGGGTGGTTCGGTCGAAGGAACGGGACGAGGGCGAGCACAAGCACCCCGGCCACCAGGAACACCTCGAGGTGGGCGGCCACGAGCACGTGCGGGGCCGTGGCCGTGAGCATGCCTCCCGGGATGCCCGCGTCGCGACCCCCGCGGGTTTCACGGCAGCCCGCTCATGACGTACACCTCGGTCGTCGATTGAGTGGGTGCATGCGGAGCGCCCGGCAAAAGCGCCGACCGATCCGGTCCGGACGCCGCGGCTCGTCCTATGCACAACCCGAACCATTGCCAGGTCCGTTGCGGCAACGGCCGGGTAGTGGGTGTAGTTCATTCTCGTTGTCGGCCGGATCCGGGTTCTGGCCGACAGCCAGTACCGCAGCCACCGGGTGACCGTCCGCGACCGGGCTGCGTTCACCTGCGGCGCATGAAGGCGTGCAGTGCTCTGTTGCTGCCGACCTGCGTCACGTTGACCAGCTCCCACCCGGTGTAGCTGAGGTGGTCGGCGGCGGCGAGCGCCTGGCTGACGCTGTCGCCGCCTGCGGCGTAAGCGACCACGGCGAGGTGGCGGTGAGGGTAGGCGCGTAGGTCGACCTGCTGGTGGAGAACCGCTGCGGCGGTGATGGCGCGGGCGCGGGCAACAGATTCGATGGTCTCGTGGGGCATCCGTCGACGATAAGGGGAATGCGCACCGGCGGTCAGTGCGGCGCAGCTGACGGTATGTTCGACGGTGTGAGCGCTTCGTCCCGGACTCGTATGCTGGTCGTCTTCGCTCTTCTGGTGACGCCCGCGGCCGTCGGAGCGTGTGACGGGGGAGCGGCTGCTCCCGCCGCCAGCACGGCACCTCCTGCCGTCGGCACTCCGGCGACCGGCAGCCCGACACTTGCCGCCGGTGTCTCCTACGACGCGGCGAGTCTCGACCTGTGCCGGCGTACGGACCTCAAGCCGTTGGCGGACCTGTCGCTGCGGGTTACGCGTACCGATCCGAAGCCGCCGCTGGCGCGGCAGGGCTCGGCGTGTCTGTTCGAGATGCGCACCGCGGACGGTCATCAGGCGAACCTGCGGGTGGAGGCGTCCTCATTGGCCAGTGCCGAGGAGGCGGGACAGCTCTACCGGGCGACCCGGCAGGTGACGGGCATGACGGTGGATGGTCCGGTCGCGGGGGTGGGCGAGGAGGCGGAGGGATTCGTCAAGCGATCCGACCCCGGCTTCAAGTACGCCGAGTACCTGGTTCACGCCCGGTCCGCGAACCTGGTGGTGCAGGTGTGGCTGGCGGTGGGCGGCGATTCCTACCTGCCCGAGGACGTGCTCGCCGCGAAGGCGCTGGCGATCCTCAAGGCGACCCACGCCGCCGTGCCGCGTGCCTGAGGACGCCGTAGGCCGGCGTTAGCCTCGGACGGCTTCGGGCCACCGGCCGCCGGGAAGCTTGGAGTGGTCTCCGACCTGCGTCGCGATGTCCCGGACGTTGCCCAACGCGTCGACGAAACGCTGACCGATGTGCAGGAGGGTGTCGAGTCCGGCGGTGACGATGTCGCCGACCGACTCGGCGAGGGTGTCGATGGCCCAGGGGATGTTGATGACGGCCGCCGCGTCGACGGCGGCCTGGGCGAACTTGCCGGCCAGGTTGGTGACGATCTTCGCCAGTTCGACGGCGTAGTCGACGTTCGCCTTGGCGATCTTGAACAGCCACTGACTGATGAACTCGGCCTTGAGCACGGACTCGTCCACGGCAGCCTTCTGCTTGGTGGCCTTGTCGGCGTAGGCACGCGCCGCGTCACCGGTCCACTTGGCGAGGTTCTGGTCAACCGGCTCGGTGACGGCGAACGACAGCTGGGAGACGGGCGTCTTCACGTCGGTGACCCACCGGAAGCTCATCGAGATGAGTGACAGCACCGGCATCTGGTGCGCCACCGCATGCTCGACCCGATCCAGCACGCTTCGCAGGCCACGCCGTGCCGCGTCGAGGTTGCGTTTGATCCACAGCAGTGCCGCCGGGCCGAGGAGCCACGCCCATTCGTTGACCTGCGCGACGATGTCGTTGAACCCGCCGACGGCGAGATCCACGCCGGCGCGGATCTGGTCGAAGGCCTTGTTGAACGGCTCGCCGTACTCCAGGTCCGGCGGTGCGGGCTGCATCGGTGTCGGTGTCCTCTCCGGGGTGCGGCGTTCAGGCGCGGTAGATGGCGTTGAGGTCGAGTGAGATCACCTCGTCGGCGCGGTCGTACGCGTCAGCGACGCGCCGAAGGGCCTCGCCCATCTGCTCGAACTCCACGGCCGCGCCGGCGAGGACTGTGACCATGAAGGTGTGGAAGTCGCGGTACGCGGCCGAATGGACAGCGACGTTGGCGTCACCGATGTAGAAGGCCGAGGGGTCCAAGGTCAGGTGCTCGGCGGCGCCCTTGACGGCCGCCACGCTGTCAGACAGGTTCAACCACTTGCTGCCTTCGGCGCGCAGGGCGTCGGTGATGACGTTCAGCTCATCCATCGGATCATCCCTCGATGTCGTGCCGGGGCCCGTCGGCTAGGTCGAAGGCGCGCAGAACAGACAGCGCCTCGAACTGCAGCTCACCGGCATCGGCGCGCGCGATCCGTCGTGTGTCGCCGGTGATGCCGATGATGCTGCCCGCGCGAATCCGCAGCGTCAGAAGTCCGTTCGGGCTGGCCATCGTGTCCTCGACCGCGGAATCGCGAAGGCGCGCCAACCGATCCAGTTCCGCGTCGAGGCCCTGCAGGGTGCGCCACGTCGCCCGCGACCACGCGTCCTCGTCGGCCTCCACGTACGCCTCAGAGGTAGCCGCCCGGCGCGGTGCCGGCGGAGCGGGACGCTCCTCCTGAAGTCTGGCCATGGCGGCCTGTTCCAGGGCGGCGCCAAGGGCGTTGGTGTACGCGTCGAAGAGTGCCGCCGGCAAGCCCGCTACGCCCACTTCGCTCCGCCACTCCCGGCCTACCACGACGCTTTCGATGCGACGCGACGCGTCGACGACAACCGAGACCGACCCGGTGACATCGGCGCCGTGACAGCTGCCGGCCTGAAGGGGAATGCTGGAGCCCGGCAGCGTCCGCTCTACCTGCTCCCGCAGTACGGACTCGTCACCGAGGAAATCTAGGCTCGCCAGCGATAGATGGTCGTGTCGGTCCTGCATCCGTCCCTCAGTTCCCCACGTCGACGATCAGTGTCGAGCAGTACCACCGTACGTGAGACCTCGTCAACGTGCGGTACCTGGATGGGGAAGCCCGTGCGATGCTGCGCGCGAGGGGACCTGGGTGCCGCTGTTTGCGGGCACGTGGTCTTTAGTGCCGGTAGGGCTTGGGAGCCAGCGCCGCGCGTTACTTGCCTCCAGCTGGGAGCGACAGGACCAGGATGTCCATGGACGGCCCCCACGGCAGCACGGACGTGGCCACTTGCTTCCACCCCGCCCGTTCGTACAGGGCTCTGGCCGTCGAGGCGGGGTTGGATGCGAGGGTCGCATAAGGCTCCGGACGGTCGGCAAGTAGCTGGCGCATAAGTTCTGCGCCAATGCCAGCACCCCGCCGCTGCGGGTGCACGATCCACTCCATAACCGCGAACTTGTCGGCGTCGCGTACCTCTGAGGGCGGATCCCGGTCGGCGCGAGACCACCAGCTGCCAGCCGGCATCCTCCATCCATATGCTGCCCCGACTAGGAGCCCGTCGTCCTCGGCAACGATCAAGCTGAACCCTGGCCGCGTGGCCTCCTTGGGTAGGCCGTCACGAAATCCGGCAACCTGCTCCGGTCCTTCGTTATATGGCGGCTCGGCGTACACGAGACCGTACAGGTCCCCGAGGACGTCGAAGAGCTGACCGGCAGCGGTGCTGGCGATGGCAGTGTAGGTAAGCATCCTCGGATGCTACGGGCGGACCTAATCAAGTAGCGGCGTCGCAGTGCACTCCTACACATCGACGATGACCGAGGCAAAGCTATGGCCTCACTCGCTCCAGCAGCTCGTCGTACGGCGGACGGCTGCGCTCCTTGTAGGGCACGGCGGCAACGACCTGCCAAGCCACGCTACGGACGAGTTCGTTGTGTTGGCCCGCCGGTAATCCGTCGAGCAGGTCAGCGGCCAGCCGCAGCCCGTCCGGGATATGGCCGGTACGGATCAATGCTGCTGCACGATGTAGTTGTACCTGCGTGCGCAGCCGAATCTGCGACGCAGGGTATAGGGCAAGCGCTCGATCCTGCGCTTGGTCCGCTCGGCGGTAGCTGTCTGCGTGTGTATAAACCCACGACTCGGTGTGTCGAAGCCGATGCTCCGGCCAGCCCCACAAGCTCTCGACGTCGTTTACGACGGACGCTGGTAGCTGCTCTGCCAAGCTGGCGAGCTGCTCCACGGTGCCGATCGCCTCGGAATGCCGGCCAGCGAGGGACAGAGCCTGCGCCCGCCCGGCAAGTAGCCCGCAGGTCGCGGCGGAAGCCCGCCCTTGCAGCAGCGGCAGCACCTCATCCGAAAGCGCTACTACCTCACCAGCTGGACGACCGTCGTAACAGCCATTCACCACGTCCCAGGCGTACACCAACACCTTTGTTTCCGGGTCCCCGGATTCGTCGGCGACTCGTCGTGCCGTGTGCCACCACCTACGAGCCATCATCGCCTGTCCGGATGCGACCAGTCCGAGGGCGACGATGACCGACAGCCGACCAGCAGCCTGTAGAAGTACGGGGCGACGGTCGCCACGGTCGGCGGCAAGCTGATGCTGCAGTACCGCCATGTCTCGACTTAGTTGTGCCATCAGTTGGTTGTGTGGCTGCTGGTAGTAGCCGCGGCCGTAGGAGGCAACGATGTCCTGCCACTCGTCGTGGTCGACGTCGATTGCAGCACCGAGGCCGTGACGGAGCGCTTCTAACCCAACAAGGTGGTCGGCGGCCGGTGTTGCGGCGAGTGCCCCCATGGCATGGAGGATTGATCGTCTGCGCATGTCGGTGTCGCCTGCCTGCTCATGAAGGAAAGCCTCAGCCAGTCTGCCGCCAGTGGACAGGGCTCGTTCGCAGGCTTCTGCCATCGCCTTCGTAGGGCGGCGTTCTCCACGTTCCACTTGCGAGATGTGGCTGTACTGGAAGTTTATTCGGGCGGCAAGGTCTCGTAGAGATAGGCCGGCTGCTGTGCGGTGTTGCCTGAGAGCGCGCCCGAACGAGCTCACCTTGCCTCCGATCGTGTGTGCAGATGCGTGTGCACACGATGCACACCTGTTGTTCCTACAGCATATCGGTGACGCTTCTCTTGTCGAGAAGGCCTGTTGCGGGCTCAGGTGTTGCACGTAATAGAGAAGGCGGGCACCTTTCGTGTCGCTCAAAGTGCGGTGGCCGCAAACCCCGTCTGGGCTTCGAGGAGACAGTTTGCAAGTAGGACGATCGCTGTGGGGTCAGGTCGAAACACGTGGGAAAAGTGCAGCAGGGCATACAGGTTCAAGACCGTCGGCTTCCTCCAATCGGGAGCCCACAAGTGGTGTTGTATTTGAAGATTCAGGGCACTCGGCTTGGTCCACTAGATCGCTCGGTGGTCGCGCTCGTAGCGTGCACCTTGATGCCCCGGCGAAACCCGCCCATCGCCAACGGATTGCTTGCGCGACCGCGGTTAGTGTCGCCTGGCCCGTTGTCGCGGGTTTCAGGTTGACGATGCGCCCAGGGATTTGTCGCATGGAGGGTGGTGGCCGTGATGACTGAACTGGAGAGGCAGGTAGTTCTCCCCCTCGCTGTCCATGAGGGTGCCACTGACCATTTTTGGTCGTTTATGGAGGATCGTAGTGTGCGGTTCCTGCCGCAGCAGTTCGCGCCGATGTTCTTCTCCACCCTCGGGCAGGTGGTCACTGGCCGAGGAGATCCGGCTGGGCGGCGTGCCGCGCTCGTGGTGTTGGGGCGGATGTACCAGCGTTTCGGGCTGCATCCGTACCACGGGACCGTGGTCGCGGCGGCAATGGTGGACACGGTGCGTCGGTTTTCGATCGTGAGCTGGGAGCCGGCATTGGCGAGCTGGTGGGAGCGGGGTTGTCGCCGAGCGCTCCGTCTGGCCGAAAGGGCCGCGGCGGTCCTGGGCGACGGTCCTCAGGCGACGGTTGGCGAGGTGGTGGCCCGCGATGCGACGACCGACGGCGTCGCCGTCTTGACCGTCCGGCCGATGCGGCGTCTTCGCTACCTGCCGGGCCAAGCGATGCCGGTGTGCACACCGCGTCTGCCGGGGCAGTGGCGGTGGTACTCACCCGGGAACGCTCCTCGTCCGGACGGGACGGTGGAGTTCCATGTACGGGCACTCCCGGACGGTGCGGTTTCACCGACGCTGGTCGAGCGGGTGGTGCCGGGGGAGTGGCTGTGGTTGGGGCCTGCGGTTGATGTAGGGCTGTCGTTGGAAGGCGCCGGGGACGCCGACCTGCTGTTGGCCGCTGGGGGTACGGGTCTCGCGCCGATGCGGGCGCTGATCGAGCAGGTCGCCGCCTCCCCGATCAGACGCCGGGTGACGGTGGTGGTGGGATGGCGGGCACTGTCCGACCTGTATGACGCCGTAGCGCTTGACAAGCTGCAGCAGGCACATGGTGACTGGCTGACGGTGGTGTTGGCGTTCTCCGACGACCGTGATGTCGAACCGGCCGCGCAGGGCGACGTGCTCACGGTGGCCCTGCGCCACTACCAGGATGGGCAAGCGTTCTACGTTTGCGGTCCGCCGGGGTTGATCGACGAAGCGCGGGCCCGCCTGCCATTGGCGGGGATCGAATCGGGAAACCTGCATCTCGCCAGGACCTTCCAGCCAGCGATCGACATGCTGCCGTGGATCTCGTGCCAAGGGGCGGCATGCGCTGACGAGTCCTGGCTGGCGCTGGACATCCCCGATGGCACCGGCGCGCGCCCGTCGCCGAGGGACGGGATATGACGCTCGTGGAACCGCTGATTCGCCGTGCGACCGGTGAGGACGTCGGTGCGTTGTCCTCGGTCATGGCTGACGCCCTGATGCCCCGTCCCTTGAGCACCTGGCTGGTACCGGATGCGGCCGAGCGTCATGACGTCCTGCGCCACTGGGCGCACATGGTGTTGACGCAGGGACTGGCGCACGGCCAGGTCGACACGACCGACGACCACACCGCTGTGACGGTCTGGTACCTGCGACGGGAACCGCCCCCGCTGGCCGCGGTGTGGATGTACGACCTGCACCGGCTCCTCGGCCCGCACGCGCCCCGGTTCGCCCTGCTGCACGCCTACCTTGACGCGGTGCTGCCGCACCCGCCGCATCACTACCTCGCGCACGTCGCAGCCCGTCCCGAGCACGGCGCCGCCGAGAGGGCGCTGCTGGTCAACCACCACCGGCGTCTGGAAGCGGAAGGGCTCCCGGCGTACACGGAGATCAGCAGCTGCCGGCCCCGCGGCAGCGTGTTCGCCGATCTCGGGTACGAGCCGCGCTCACCGATCCGGCTGCAGCCGGGCGGACCGGTGCTGTGGCGGATGTGGCGGCCTCCGCTCGGCCGACGGCCGCCTGGCGGACTACCGCGCCGAGTGCGCCTGCACCGAACCGCAACTTCCCTGCGGCCTCAGATCATCCGGGCAGCACCGCCGCGCTCTCCCTGATCAGAAAGATCCACGTGACCGATCACCTGCCGGCGATGGCCTCGCGCCTAGCAGACCACCTCGCCGCGCCCTATCGAAGGAAGGCACCCCTCATGCTGACCAGAAACCTCCATCCCACCGCCACGCCGCCGCCCCGCACGCGGAACTTCGGGCGATGGATGAGGCCTGCAACGCCCGCTGCCGTGTCTACCGCCGCCGACGTCCCAGGCTCGGGAGACGGCATGCGGGACGACGCCTACACGTGGGGGTATGCGCTGCGGCGGGAGTGGCCCGACGGTACTCACGACCTGTTCGGGTTCACCCCGGAGGCTGGCACCGCGCAGCGGCGGCTCGACCGCGACCAGGGCTACTGGCGCAGCGGCCCGGTACGGCCCATGGCGGTGTACGTGGTGGCCGCCAACGCCGCCGACGTGAAGCAGCACCCGGTATATGGCTGCCGGCGCTCGGGCTGCCCGAACTCTCCGGACCGGGGGCAGCAGCGGTGAGGGCGACGCATGTGCAGGTGGCCCTTGCGCGGCGGACGGTGACGCCGTTCGGCTTGTGGGTGTTCGGGGCGGCAGCGTCGGCACCCATGGTGGTACTCGCCGGTGGCATCGTCGCCACCTACGCGACCACACAGGTCACCGCCCTGCCGTTGACCTTCGTCCTTGTCGCGGTCGTGGTGGCGGTACTCGCGGTCGGGTACACGGCGATGGCCCGCCAACTCGGGCACCCGGCCGCCTACTACGGCATTCTCGCGGGCGGGTTGGGTCGCGGCTGGGGTGTCGCCGCCGGCTTCGTCGCTCTCGTCGCGTACAACGCCATCCAAAGCAGCCTCTACGGGTTGTTCGGGGCGACCATGACCGCGCAGCTGGGCGGAGCGTGGTGGGTGTGGGCCGGCATCGCCCTGGCCGTGGTCGGCGTGCTGGGGGTTCGGGCGATCGTCCTGTCCACCCGGTTCCTCGCAGCGGTCCTGGCGGTGTCGCTGCTGATCGTCGCGGCTTTCGTCCTGGCGGGAGTGGGACAGCCGGCGGCCGGTGAGCTGTCCTGGGAGGGCTTCGATGCCTCAGGACTGGCGGTCAGTGGCATCGGCGGCGCGGTCGCCTTCTGCGTGGCCGCGCTGATGGGGGTCGACGCCCCAGGGTCGTTCGTCGAAGAGGCTACCGACCGCAGGTCGGTCGGCCGGGCCACCATCGGGGCAGTGGTCGTCCTCGGCGGGGTGTACGCGCTCGCCGCGTGGGCGATGGGGGTGGCGGTCGGCCCCGACTCCGTCGCCGAGACGGCATCCGACCCTGCGGCCGGGCTGCCATTCTCGGTGTTGGAGCGCCTCAGCGGTGGGTGGGTTCCCATCGCGGAGCTGATGCTGATCTTCGCGATCGTCACCTCGATGCTGGCCTTCCACAGCGTTGTCGCCCGGTACGTGTTCGCGATGGCCCGCGACGGTGTCCTGCCCGCCGGCCTGGCGCGGACCGGCAGCGCGATGAGGGTCAGCGCGCCGCGCGGCGGGTCGCTGACGCAGACCGGCATCGCGACCGTGGTGGTGGGCGCGTTCGCGGCGGCCGGCGCTGACCCGATCGCGGCGATGTTCACCTGGCTGTCAACGCTGGGTGCCATGGGCTTGCTGTGCCTGCTGCTGGCCTCGTCCGTGGCCGCCATGACGGCCCCGGCCAGCGTGCGCGGCCCGGATGCCGGCGCGTGGGAGTGGCGGCTCGCCCCCGCCTTGGGTGTGCTCGGCGGGTCGGTGGTGCTGGCCCTGATGGTCGGCAACGTCGGCTCCCTGCTCGGCGCCGCCCCCGGGTCGCTGTATCCGTTCTTCCTGCCCGCGATCCTCGCCGCCACCGCACTCGTGGGCGGAGTGTGGGCCGGGCACCTTCGGCAGGCCAGTCCGGAGGTCTACGCCGGCATCGGCCGTGGCACCCCGAAGACACATGCCGTTCCCGACGCCATCAACGTCTCAATCTGAAGGGAGCGATGATGATGACCCACGCGGCGAGGCCGCCTGCTGGGAAGCACTACGACGTCGATCCCGTCAACTTGGGCTGGCGACCGGCTTCATCGGCAGCAACGCCGGCCGAGCCGCCCAGAGTCGTGTCCCATGTGCCACCGCCCGGCTACCGACATGCTCATGTTCCTGCCGACTACCCGCGCCCACCCGAGGCCATGGTTCCCCCGACCCCGACCCCGCCGTCCGCGCCGTCGTCGGCGGACGAGCAGGCGCCGGTCGGTGATGGCATACCGCCCGAGGTGCGGCGCTGGGCGGACCTACGCAAGCAGGTCGCGTACCGATGCAAGCGCATCAACACCGGCCACATGGTGGAGGCGGATCAGCGGTTCGGGCAACGCCACGCGCTCGGCCCGCACGGGGTGCTGCTGTTCTTCGTCTCCGACGCCCAGGCCGAGCCGCACGGCTACCGGCTGCACACCGCCTACCGGCTGTGGCTGGCCTCCCCGGACTCCGACGACCTCCCTCGGCTGCTGGCCGACCTCGACGGCGTGGCCCGGGACAACATCACCCGCGCGGCCTCCGTCCGGCGCCGCTGGCATCCCCTCGGCCCGGACGGCTCGATGGTCAACGGCGGAGACATGAGCCTGCCCGAGCACGCGACCTACGTCGGAATCGGGGTCAGCACCCTCGACTCCGACCAGGGCCGCTGGTACCAACTCGCCCACACCCTGCGGGACCTACCCGCCACCGGACACCGCCTGTCGGTCTTCGACCTCAAAGGCCAGGCGTACGCGCTGCTGACCGACGGCACCGCCATGCACATCGACCGCGACCCGCACGCCCGCCTGGGCGTAGACGGCATCCGCTGCAACCGCACCTTCGATGCGGACCGGGTCACCTACTACAACCGCCACGAACACCTGACCGAAGACGGCGACGACGCCACTCGGGCAGTGTGGCGGCACCTCGGCGCACTGCACCACACCCTCACCGCGCACCTGCACGGCGGGCGGCCGGTGTGACCCACACTTTGAACCTCGCCGACGCCACCGAGCTGAGCCGCACGCCGATCGACGTCGGAGCCGTCCTCGACCACCTCGTGCGCGAGGCCGACGCCGCGGCGGCCACGAGCATCGGATTCCCCGGCGCCGTGGACCTCGACCACACCGAGGTCATGACCCGCCTCGGCAGCAGGCTGTGGAACAACATCGGCGACCCCGTCGATGACGGCGGAGTGGTACACACGCGGGCGCTGGAAGGCGCGGTGATCACCTGGATCGCCGACCTGCTCGCCATGCCCCCCGCCGACCGCTGGGGCTACGTGAACAGCGGCGGCACGGAAGGCAACCTGTCCGCCCTGCACGCCGCACACCAGCGGGACCCCACCGCCCGCATCTACTACTCGACCGCCGCCCACTACTCCGTGCCGAAGGTGGTACGTCTGCTCGGAGCCCGAGGCGTCCCGGTCAAAGCGCAGCCGGACGGGGAAATGGACTACACGCACCTCGCCGCACAGCTACGCAGGCGGCGCTGCTGGCCAGCCATCGTCGTCGCGACCGCCGGCACCACCATGACCGAGGCGGTCGACGACACCGGCCATATCCGCGCCGTACTCGACGAGCACGGCGCGGCCGGATACCTGCACGTCGACGCGGCCCTGTCCGGCATACCCCTGGCCCTCGACGGCCTGCTCCGCCTGGATGACACCAGTGGCATCAGCAGCATCGCCATCAGCGGCCACAAGTTCCTCGGCACGCCGACGCCCTGCGGGGTGGTGCTCATCCGCGACCACCTGCGCACCCACGGCAGCCGCGTCGCCTACACCGCAACGGCGGACACCACGATCACCGGCTCGCGGTGCGGGCTGGCCGCCGCGCTGCTGTGGCACGCCATCGCCGCCCACGGTCGGGAAGGGCACCGGTGGCGGGCCACCCAAGCTCGCCGCCTCGCCGCATACACCACCGACCGGCTCAACCTGATCGGTTGGCCCGCCTGGCGACACCCGCACGCCTTCACCGTCGTCCTGCCCACCCCGCCCGAGCAGGTCAGGAAGAAGTGGCTGCTCGCCACCGACGGCGACACCAGCCATCTGATCTGCATGCCCGGCATCACCCGAGGACAGATCGACGCCTTCATCGCCGACCTCGCCGCCGCCGCGCCGCCACGGTCGATCCCGCGCCCTAGGCAGCGACAGCACGACGCACCAACCGCAAGCAGGACACCTTGAGCCCCGCCATGTGGCTGATCTCCACGGATGAGCCCTACACCGCTGAGCACGAACTTCACGATGAGGAAGCATCGCGATGACGACTCTTCACGGCGGCCAGCTACGCCCTACCCGGCTGCGCGAACTGCTCGACCCGATCATCCGTCAAGAGTTGGACCGGCTCGACATTCAACCTGGCCAGCGCGTCCTGGAAGTCGGTGCCGGCACGGGCGAGGTCACCGCCTACCTGGCCGTCGGTGCCGGGATCTACACCGCCGTAACGTAGGCCACGAAGCTGCCCTAATTCGGGCCACTGATGGCGCGGACGGTGGAGCCCTGTCGGTGCTACCCCGCATCATGATGGTGGACAAGCGGGAGGGGAACTGTGTGGCCGATGTGCGGTACATGCGGCTCGGGATCGATCTGAACCTGAGCCGAGCGGATCTGGGGCACCCGGAGCTGCCGGGACTGTGGCAGGAGCTGCGGTCGCGGACGATCCACCAGGGTGAACTGCGGTGCATGGGCGCCTGCTACACGAACGACCCGGACTGTCCGGAGTGGATGTACTTGAAGGGCAAGCCGGACGGGACTGGCCTGCGCCAGGCTGTGCACCTCAACCCGTCCGCCGTGAAAAACCACCCGGATGCCGTCGAGACGGACAAGCACAAGGCCCTCAAGGAGCGGGTCGCGACCGTCTCCGAGCGGGCCGGCTTCTCCGTCGAGGTGGAGGCCCGCTCGTCGACCGGCAAGCGGGTCACCGACGTATTGGTGCGCGGCGAGGGCGGCCTGGTGCTCGGACACGAGCTGCAGGTATCGAAGCTGTCGATCCCGACGATCAAGAAGCGCGTCCGGATCGCCCGCCAGGACGGCCTGATGCCGATGTGGACGACGGACAACCCCGCCGTGCAGATCGAGCATCGTGTGGCGTGGGCGACGATCCCGACGACCAACGCCGGCTGGGTCCGCGGGGGCAATGAGCTGCTCGTTTCCGGTGGTGTCCGCGACGCCGACATCGACCGGTGCGGCCGCCGTAGCGTGTACTGCCCGGTCACCCGGAAGCGGCCGTGCGGCAAGCTGCACGTCTACCTGATCGCGACCCGAGGCCTGAACCTCGACGAGCTTGTCGTCGGGGCGGCGGCCGGCGGCTGGCGGTCGCTCGAGGAGACTGACTCGCGCGGCCGGCCCATGTACTACTGGGTGACGGCCGCCGACATGGAGCGGTACCTCAATGACCGCGCGGGCCGTCGGCCGGTCCCGAACGTCGAGCTGGACCCCGACCCGGACGACGTAGTAATGATGAAGCCGCGCGAGCTTAACCTGGACTGCAACTACGGCGTCGACACGGGGTTACGGCGACCGCCGGCGGCTCCCCGGGATCCGCGCGGCCCGGTGGTGTTCGACCTCGGCGGGGCGGCAGCGAAAAATCCGGGCATCAGCTTCAACTGGAGCGGCTACGCCGCCGGTGACCGGCAGCCGTGTCGGATCTGCGGGTCCGGCGCGTTCACCCGGGACCAAGACGGCAAGCCGTGCCACAAGGTGTGCGCCGAAAACGAGGCGCCCGAGCGGGCGGTCAGGCAGGGTTGATAAGCCCGCTGGCCCGGTCGGGCTCTAACGTCGACCCCGACAGCTCGCCGCTGAACTGCGACTTGATGGCATGAAGGAGCGGGGCCTCGCTCCTCGTGGGTCCCGGGCGGGATGCTTGGGGTGCTCACGTCTCACGACGAAGGAGGCCCCTCATGCAGGCAGAGTACGACGGTCGGCAGTTCGTGGGTATCGATCTGCATCGGCGCCGGTCGGTGATCGTGCGGATGACCGAGGCGGGGGAGAAGCTCGACGCGGTGCGCATCGACAATGACCCGGTTGCGCTGGGGTTGGAGATCGCCAAGGCCGGCCCCGACCCGGAGGTGGTCCTGGAGGCCACTTACGGCTGGTACTGGGCGGTGGATGTGCTGACCGCGGCCGGTGCCCGGGTGCATTTGGCGCATCCGTTGGGGGTAAAAGGTTTCGCCTACCGGCGGGTGAAGAACGAGCCCGGGACGCCGCCGATCTGGCGGATCTGCTGCGGATGGGCAGGCTGCCGGAGGCGTATGTGGCCCCGCCGGCGGTGCGTGAGTTGCGGGAGCTGGTGCGGTATCGGGCCAAGCTGGTCGCCTGGCGCAGCGGCCTGAAGGCGTCGGTGCATGCGGTGTTGGCCAAACAGGGCGTGCACATCGCTGTCTCGGATCTGTTCGGCGTTGGTGGGAGGGAACTGCTCGCCCGGGCACCGCTGGACGGCGCCTATCGGGGGCGGGTGTCCTCGCTGTGCCGGCTGATCGAGGCGGTCGACTTCGAGATCGACGCGGTCGCCGGGCCGATCCGGGCCAGGCTTGCCGGGCACCGTGGTTACACCACGATCCAGGCCATCCCCGGTGTCGGTCCGTGCTGGGGGCGGTGTTCGTCGCCGAGATTGGCGAGGTCGACCGGTTCCCCGGACCGGCGCAGTTGACCTCATGGGCCGGGCTGACCCCGCGGCACCGCGAGTCCGATCTCGTCGTTCACTGGGGACGAATCACCAAACAAGGCTCCACGCTGGTGCGGTGGGCCGCGGTCGAGGCCGCCCAAAGCGTCCCGCACCGCGCCGGCTGGCTGGTCTCCCGACGGGCGGCCATCGCCGAGCGCCGTGGACGCAACATCGCCACCGTCGCGGTGGCCCGCAAGCTCCTCACCCTCGTCTACTACGGCCTGCGCGACGGGCACATTCGTGCCCTCGCACCGGCCAAGGCGGCGGCGTGAGCAGGTTCGGACGTGACCGGACGCGTGGTCGTTTTGTGTCTGGCCCCCGGTCGGCCGACGGCGAGGCCGCCCGCTTGATTGACCCCGTCCGGTCACGGTCGCAAACCACCATGCCCCGACTCCCGTGGGCGAATGGATGACCGGCAGCCGAACCCCTCGGCCTGCCCTTCCGACATCGGTCGGAACTGGTGACGCGACCACACCCACAACGCCGTCTTCCGGCATCACCAGCATGGCGCGCACGGCGCCGGCGTCAAGGCCAAGCCCCTGCGGGGTGGGCCTACGGCCCAGCCATTGACCCCGGCACCGCAGACACGCCTGCCCGAAACCCATTGCCGGAACCGGAAAAATCAATGTCAGAGGGTCAAAACCCGAGCCTTGACCGGCCCCACTCCTTCATCGATGACACAGGTGTGCGACTAGCCCGCGCGGCTCCTTTGGTCTGGGCCCCCGGGCGCCAATATCGTGCCGCCTTCAAGCACGACGTCGGGCTAAATCGGCTATCGGCGGCTGAACGGGATAGACGTTCGGCTGTGCGGGGATAGCTCGAGCTGGGAGAGTCCCCTGTATCCGGCTTCGGGTACGCGCGGATGAGGGCGATCTGGGTACCGAGCGGTGACCGTGTCTATTTCGACGACGGACGTGGGCGCCACCGATCTGATTCCTGCCCCTTCAAGATCCGTAGCAGTTGAGCTACGGCGTGGGTGAGAGGGATGGCTTCTTGTTCGATTCGGCGAAACGGGGTAGGGCCCGCAGTAGCGATGGTGGCGTACGCGATGGCCTCGGCTTCGGTCAAATGCGGCAAGAGCTCCCGTGACGGTTTGATGGGCCGGCCGGCCTTGTCGTGGTTTATGCCATGCAGGGAGTAGTGGTGCAGGTCGGTGGCCTCCATGAGGATGGAGGTGACATGTTTAGCTGGTGCACCGTCCGGCGTGGGCACGGCGAGCGTGGCGCGGAAGTGGTTGAGGATCGCGTACCCGTCCGCGTCGATATCGCCCCAGTAGACGACGTGGTTCGCGGAGCGGATCCAGGGCACGTCCGCGAGTAGGGCGGCTGCGGCCTTGCCGCCTCCCTCGACCACGATCGTGTCGCTGACCGGCGGAAACCAGAGGCGGGAGTCGCGGTTCTCCACGACGAGGACGACGCGCGGCTGGTAGGCGATGTCGTGCACGTCCCCGGTAGTCCAGGCATCGTGCCTGCGTCGGCCCGATGCCGCGTGGCGTGGGTCGATATAGGTCAGATGTATGACGGTCAGCCGAGGTCGGACTTCATCCCGGACATCACGTCCAGCAACGTCGCGCAACAGCGCGCCGTGGGTGCCGAGCCATTTGGTGTGCATCCCGGGCACCGGAAGTTGCCGCAGTGTCCAGTTGCCGGCGTCGGGGTGCTGGCGTAGCCAGGTCACCGCGTTGATCAGCACATCTACGTCGTTGGTTGGAAGGCCGTAGACGGCCCGGAGTATGGCCGGGTTGAGGGTGGCGCCCGCGGACTGCAGGGTCGATGCCAGGGCACGGGCCCGGCCGACTTCCACGGTCATTGGTTCAGCCTGGTTATGGGTGTCGGCGATAAGCGTGGCGGCGCCGTCCAGGTCTGCATTGAGCACGGCCGGGAAGTCGCCAGCGACTCCTCGGATGGTCACCGCGGTGCAGACAACTTCCACGCCGGCGGGGAGCTGACTGCCGAAGTCGCGCCACTGCATGCGCCAGCCGTGCCAGGTGGTATGCCCGAGCTGCTCGACGGCCTTGCCGGTCCTCAGCCCTGGGCGGAGCCGAACGGAGAATACGACTGGGTCGCCGACACCGAGCTCTGCGCACACCGCCTCCGCCCACTTTTGTTCGATCTTGCTGCGGACAGCTGCGACGGCGTCTTGTGGGGTGACGAGTGCGCTCATGCGTCCGGAACCCCGACCAGAAGCTTCGCCCCGGATCGACCGTGGGCGTTCTTGAGGATCACGTACTCCGCGTCCACGTGCGGTTCGATCGCGCTGTGCTTGTCGTTCGGAGCGCCGATGACCAGCTGGAAGCCCAGTCCCCGCCACGCGCCGATGGCGCGGCCGGTGAAATGCGCGTCCGCCTTGATCAGCGCCTCGTCGAGGAAGACAGGGGCATAGCGGGGACGGACGGCGCCCGCATCGCCCAATTGGTACCGCAGAGCGGCGCCGACGATGAACGCGACGAGCTCCTGCGACTCGCCGCCGGACTTCTCGCCGATGTGGTCGTAAACGGCGACGTGCCTCCCGTCGAGGTCGACTTTCTCGGCACTGATCCGGACGTGGTTGCGCACGTCAACGAGGTCGGCGAAATCCGGCGCGGTGCGGCGGATGCGATCGATAACCTTCGACATCCGGTGGTAGGCGCGTTCCCGGTCGTCTTCTGTTGCAGCCTGATCGATGAAGGCGCGTACGTCGCGCAGCTCCTTGCGGAAGCGAGCGCGCGCCGTGGAGTGGCTCTCCTGAGGGTCGATGCGCAGCCGGTGTTTGTCGTCGGCGAATGGCAGTTCGGCGAGGATACGGTTGACCGGGTCGATCCGGTCGCGGATCTCCCGGATAGCGGCGGCGAGCTCGCTATCCAGGCCGGTCAGGTCGTTGCCGGACAGGTTGAGCAGACTGTCCCGCCACTCGGTCTCCAGCTCATGCAGGCCACTGGTCTCCAAGTCGGTGAGCAAGCGGTCGAAGTCGCGGTAGGAGGCGTCTGGGTCGATGCCGAGGTTCGGGTTCGGCCAGCGCTCAAGGAACATGGAAAACGTGTCGTGCAGCGCCTTCCTCGATCGGCCGATCGACTCCGTCGCGGATTGCCGGTCGGTTGTGAGTCGCTCGGTGGCGCGATTCACCCCGGCGTCGAACTGCGCGAGCACGTCCGCAGGGCTGGTGCTGTCCGTGTCGCTGTCGAAAAGCGTCTCCAGGTACTGCCGGTGTTCCTGGCTGAGGTCGACGCCTGACTCGGCGGCCGCGTCAAGCGCCGTTTGGGCGCGGTCCACCTCGTCGACGGTCGACGCCCATGACTTCCCGACCGCTTTCAGGGCGTCCTTCTGCCGGCCGACACGTTCGGTCAGATCCCTGACCTGCTGCTTGAGGTCGTCTAGTTGGCGCTGCAGCTGATCGATCTCCGGATTGCCGGCGCGGATCTCGTCGATGACGCGGTTCCAGCGTTCCCGTTCCGCCCGGACCGCATCGACATCCACCTGATCCCACGACAACTCGGTCAACGTCTGGTAGGCCGTGCGTCTGGCTTCCATCGAGTTGAGGCTTTCCTCCTCCCTCAACGCCCTCGCGGCAGCATCGTCAAGGCGCTTGCGCGCGAGGTTGATCCGGTCCTCAAGCTCGGCAAGCGTCCTGCTGTTCGTGAAGCCGAGCACGTTGGCCCGGCCGTGGCCGCCGTGCGCGCCCCGGCCACCTTCCGACGTCTGGCCGGTGATCGTGAGGGCCTTGGGGTACTGCGGCAGCAGCCTTGGCGTGTCGACGCAGACGAAGGCGAACCGGCGGGCGAGTTCACCCTTGAGCCAGGCGGTGAACAACGACGGCCGGTAGTCGAGCCTTCCGGGGAGCGTCTTGCCGTCCAGCCCAACCTCGTCACGCAACCCGGTGCGCACGCCTTCGAACTGGACCCTCATTGCGGTCGGCACCGAGTTGATCGCCTCGCGGAACGAGTTCAACCTGCCGATGTCGATTAGCATCCGGGTGGCGAATCCGCCGAGCGCCAGGTTGAAAGCCTCACGCCACGGCTCGAACTCCGTGCGTACCTCGATCAGCTCGCCGACGAACGGCAGGTCGTCGGGATTGAGTCCAGCGGCCTCGGCCAACGCTGCGCGAGCCGCGTGGAGGTTAGTCGGGATATTACCCCGGCGGGCCTTGACTGCGTTGCGCTCGGCGCGCAACCCTTCCAGCACTCGCTCGGCCTCCTTCTTCTCCGCCACCGCGTCGGCGTACGCGTTCTGAGCAGTCCTCCGGGCGTCGATGTCAGCCAGAGAGCGATGCGCCGCCTCAACCAGTCCGGCGAAGTCCTCACCGGTCGAAACTCGGGCGTCGATCGTGGCCAGCACCCGGTCCAGTCGCTCCCGAGCGCGTTCGGCGTCGTCCAGCCGCCGCTCCGCGACGCGGATCTCCCGCTGTGCGGTGTCCATACGGTCGCCACCGGACGCACGAATGATGTCGGCCACCCCGTCGCGCTGCGCCTCGGCCGCGTTGACCAGGGCGTCCGTCTCCGCCAGTTCCTCCTGGGCCCGGCGGTGCCGCTGTTCTAGGTCCTTCTCCACCGAGCGCAACAGGTCGAGCCGGCGTTGATGACGCCACAACGCGGCAGGCGACGTCGCATCGGTGAAGGATCCGATCTCGTCGATCGAACGCAACCGGTCCACCGCTTCGTCGATGGTGCGCCGGTGGTCGCGAATCGGAGTCAGCGCCTTCACCTGCTGGCGGGCTGTGATCATCCTGACACGAGTGCCGGACAGCTCGTCGAATTGCTGCACCACCGCGTCCGCAGTGGCCAGCGTGGACGGCTCCTCCAGGACCATCGTCTTGTACAGGGCGTCGACCGTGGTGATCTGCTGGCCGGCCTGAATCCGTCCCAGCAACGCGACCGCCTTGTGCCCGTCGCCGGCGGCGCCGATGCCGAGCGTGGTGTGCAGCCGCGCGGTGAAGTCCCGGTCGGTTTCACTCCAGTTTAAGCCGGTTGCCACGACGTCGGCACGGGCGAACTTCTTGCCCGCCGGACCTTCCAGCGCCCGCAGCTGATATCCGTGGTCACAGGTGGCCCGAACCGGCACGACGTCGTCTAGGCTGCGAGCGGACGACGGAACGTACCAGGCCCGCAACGCGGTGAACTCGGCACCGGTGTGGTCCACCCATGTCATGGCGATGGCGGACCAGGTGTCACGGCCGTCGCCACGCAGCACCCGCAACTTCGTCTCACCGTCGGTGCGGGACTCGTCGACTTTGCCGCGCGCGTAGGAGAGGATGTTGCGCTGGTCCTTGCCCCGGGGCCTGCCGACCACTCCGCCGTTGGACGCCCCGTTGAAGGGAGTCGTGTGCGGCATGAGCAACGCGATGTACGAGTCCATCAGCGTCGACTTACCTGATCCGGAACCTCCGGTCAGCAGGGTCGCGCCAGGGGCGAGCCGCAGGTGGTGATACCCGTCGTAGCCGCCCCAGTTGACCAGTTGCAGGTCCCGCGCCACCCACTGCTGACCTCGCGACGCTGCCGGGACCAGCCCGAACAGTGTGTCGATCATGCTCACGCCGTGGCCTCATTCTGTTCGCGCAGCCACTGGTCCAGCTCGGCGAGCTTCTCCGTGCTCAGCACGACCTCCACCATTGGGGTGATCCGATACCGGCCTGCGGACTCCTCCGCGAGTAGACCTTCGGTGACCAGCCGCTGCACCGCGTTGCGCACCTCTTGCTGCCGCCGGGCCAGATTGTGGTCGTGCGGGTCGAAGTAGGTCAGCACGGTCTGCTCCAGTTCCTCGATGTCCACGCGCGCGGACGTCTCACCCGTACCGCGTTCCCGCTGAAATACGGTGCGAAGGTGTACCAGGACCAGAGTCTCGGCCCGGTTGTAGGGGTCGTCCTTGAGCAGGATCGGCACGTCCAGCTCCACTGACCGCACCTGCTGCTTGTAAGCGACGCCTCGGTCGTGGTCGACCACGAGGCGGACGAACAGGTCGTGCAGACGCGATTCGATGATTTGCTGGTTCTCCAGCAACGTGCGCCATTGCGCCGGGTTCTTCTCTGCGAGCAGGAACTTGCGCCGTAACAACTGGACCAGCACCCGGCGTACGTCAGCTTCCAGCGTGCCCGCGTCGCCGGCGAACAGCTCGGCTGGGTCCTCCTCCATCGAAACTGGGTCGATGAACCCGGCCGCCACGCCTGCCGACCAGCTGTCGTCGGTGCCATCCGGCTCACTCATCGCTACCACTCCTGTCTGCGCCCGCCGGATTCGCCGCCACCACACTGCCGAGAGCGAACCGTCGCCGGCTCCGGTCAGGTCGCACCGTGTCGACCACCGCGACCTCGGCCGTCTCGGTCATTCCGGCGCCATGTGCGATCTCCAGCAGGCCGAGCAGATCAACCGGCCGCTGGATCTCCTCGCTTGCTGCACGGAACGCGGCCACAACGTCCACACTCGCCGCCCCGCCCGCGAAGGCTTCTAGGTGCGCACGCAAGTCGGCGTACCGAGGACCGCCCCATGCCCGCGTGTCCGCAGTCGGCATGTCCTCGGACTCGTCCCAGTCCCGCAACGGCGCGGGAGGCTGCGGTGGCCGAGGGTCGCTCATCCGCTGACGCAGGTGTCCGACGTCGGCAACCGGCAGGCGACGCAGCGGCTCGACGGCCTCGCCGCGGCGAGAGCCGGGAACCCACTTGTGCAGGCCAGACATCACGTCCCTCAGCAGTTCATCTACCTGGCGGTCTCGCATCGGATCGTGGTTGCGAACTTGGGTGGTGATGACATGCGATGCCTGCCGCTGGGCGGCCAGCACCTCTTTGACCCCCTGCTCGATCCGCCGCGATATCTCGGTAAGCTCGCGCCGCTGCTGCTGCGGCAGCAGCTCAGTGAACCGGTGCCGCAGCACGGTACGGAGCTGGCCCCACAGGTCATCGATCTGCGCCGGGTCTCCGATCAGGCGCAGTGCCCCCGCGAACGCGCGGCCTTCCGGTGTCGCATCCAGGATCCGCTGGCCGCGCACAAGGTACTCACGCAGCACCTCACCGGTCGGCCGCACGTCGTGCCGCAATTCCGCGACAACGTCGCGCTGAATGGCTTTGATCGACTCTGCCACGCGGCCGAAATCCGCGGGTAGCTCCCGCGCCAAGTACAGCACATTCTCGGCCGCCTCAAGCAGCTGCTCGTCATCGACAGTCTCGACGGCGCCGCCCTTTTCGAGCCGAGTCAACTCCTTCTGCCGCTGCTGGATCTCCTCATGGAGGCGGACCATCCGCGACATCAGGTCCGGATCAGCGTCCTGCGCAAGTCGCTCGATCGCCTCCAGCAACGTCCTTACCCGCGACTCCGACACCCTCGTACGGGCTCCGCCGACCCGTCCAGCAACCTCGAGCGCACCGACACCGTACGCTGAAAGCCGATACACCTCGGCATCGTCGTCGGACACCTGTCGCACCAACCACCCTGCCTGCACCCACTGCCGGCAAAGATCACGCGCGTTCCCCGCGGGCAGCGGCTGGCTGTCCTCGTCGCCGTAGCCGGCAGCCCGCAACTGGTCAAGGGCGTCATTGATCTCCGCATGCGCGTCCGCCACCGCAACCGTCGGACGCTCTGCGGTAAAGACCATCGCCAACACCGTCACCACGAATGGCGCGTGCGTCTGGTGAAGCAAGGCGAGCATCGGATTCTGAAACGCCCGAAGCGCTCCCTGGTAAGCACCTTCAACACCTCGCGTGGCCATCAGCACGTAGCGTACGGCGCAGGTACGACACGGAAGACCTCGCCATTGTCGTCGGTACTCATGCCTGCGGCGATCGCTGATGTTCTCCCGACTGAATTGGGCTGTCTGACGAGATCGAGACTGGGCAAGGTCCGCTTGGGTAAGTTACTGCCCACTCGCGGAGGCCCGGGCATGGGCACAGTCACCCGAGTCGTGGTGAGGTGATAAGGACAACTGCTCGCTTGCGGTGCCATGGCTCCTAGCTCTGGGCGGATCGGTGCTGGGGACAGGTCAGACGTGTAGGGAACCGGTTTCGAGGTCGTCGGCGAGTTCGTGCAGTTCGGTATCGGTCGCCCAGCGCACCGTGCTCCCGGCGCCGTTCTTCGTGACACGGAGGAGTGCGGGGACGTGCTGTGCCACGGCGAGCATGTGGCTGATCACGACGACGAGGCGGCCGACGGTGACCTGGGTGGACAGGGCGTCAAGGGCGTAGGTGAGGGCGTTGTGGTCGAGACTGCCGAAGCCTTCGTCCAGGAACAGCGATTCAGCTCTCCCGCCGCTGCTGCTGGCTTGTTCGACGACGGCGAGGGCGAGGGCGAGGCTGGCCTGGAATGTCTCGCCGCCGGAGAGGGTCTTGACGTCGCGGAGGCTGCCGGTGTGGGAGTCGTAGATCTGGAAGTCGGGGCCGAACGCGAACCGGCCGAGGGTCATGCCGCGAATGATCGTGGTGGCGGATCCGAGCAGGTTCTGCTGGCGTTCTTGAACCACGGCGGTTCCGAACTTTCCGTTGCCGAGCAGTTCGACGAGGACGTTGAGGGCGTCGAGGTGGGGCTGGACGGCTGTGATGCGGCGTTGCAGGTCGGCCATGATCGGGATCTGGGTGAGTGCCGTGTCGCGAGTCTCCACGGCGACGGCACGGCGGCCGACGGCGTCGTCGCACGCCGTTTCGATGGGTTTGCCGTCGGTCGGCGCATTGCGGGTGATGTCGGCTGCCTGGCCGGCGATTCGCTCGAACAGAGGGGTAATGGCTGCGGCGCGAGCACGTCCTGCCTCGACTGCCTGCTGAGCGAGATCCTTCGTTCTGATGGCCCAGCGGGCCTGGGTGGCAATATCGGCGGTGAGGTCGAGGGTGCTGGCGGGTGGGCTGTGCAGTACTGCTGCGAGCGTTGTGTAGGCGGCGGTGATCGCGAGCATCCGTTGCTGGCTCTGCTGTGCCGGGGCCGTGATGTGGTCGGCGCGCTTCGTCGCCAGCTGAGCGCGGCGTTCTTCGAGGTGCTGGGTTGCAGTACCGAGCTGGGTCAGCGTGTTCCACTGCTCGCCCAGCCGTAGCCGGTCGGCCACGGCTTGCTTCTTCAGCTGGTCTACCTCATCCGGGCTCGGCGGCTCCGGCCGGTACTCGGCCGGCAGTTGCCGTATGAGTCCGGTGATTCTGGTGCGCAGCACGCCGAGGTGCTCGGTGGCCTTCTCGATCTGTTTGGTGCGGCTGACTATGTCCTTGTTGATCGCTTTGGCAGTCGCGATGGCTTCCGCGGCGCTGTTGCGGACCTGCCCGAGATCGGCGGCCTTGGCCGCGGTCAGCTCTTGGGCCCCGGCGAGGGCTTCGAGGGGTGCTTGCAGGATCTGATCGTCAGATTGATCGAGGTTGACAAAGCAGCCTAGCTGACGGGTGAGAACCGAGAGTGCGCTATGTGCCTGGGCGGACGTGGCGGCGAGTCGGGTGGCTGTCTGCTGGGCGAGGGTGTGCGTCTCCCGTTCCTTGCTGAGCGCGGCCGTGACCAGGTTGGCCGTGCGCCTGGCTTGGGCTCGGGCCGCCCGCAGTGCTTGCTCGGCGGTGTGCAGGGCCGGTGCATGCGGGGGTACGAAGCCATCAGGCAGCTGGTGCTGGCAGATTAGGCAGGCGTCGCCCGGCCCAAGGTCGGTGGCGGCATAGGCGGCGGCGTTCAGGCGCTTCTGCGCTTCGAGGGTCTCCTCGGCCGCCGTTGTCGCCTGGTCGGCTTGCTCCGCGGTCGCGCGGTGCTGCTTAAGGGTCGCGGCTGCCGCCGCGTGATCCGCTTGCTGGGCTTTCAGCTCCTGACCGAGTCGCATAACGCTGGCCGTGAGTTCCCGGGCGGTACGCAGGTCGGTGCGCCAGGCGTCGAGTTGCTTCTGGAGGTCGGCTTCGGCGGATTCGGCATCCTTGTGCTCCTGCTCCAGGGTGAGGCGTTGTGTGGTGAGGTCGCTCGCTTTCGCTTCGATGCCGGTTGTCTCGTTCTGCACGTTGTACAGCTCGGTGGCCGCAGCGGCATGACGGTTACTGGCTTCGGCCTCTTGCTCGAGGACCTCGCGCAACTGTCCGAGAGTCGTGGCGGCGGTGGCGGGTACATCGGCGAGTGGACCGCCCGGTCTGCGGTCTCCCAGCTCGTCGAGGAGCTCGTGGCGCTGCTGACGCAACGGTGCCAGCTCGGCGATCAGCGCCCCGTCCTCAGTCGAGAGCGCCGCATCGTCGGCAGCGAGCCCTGCCAGTTGCTCGGGCGCGTCGGTTTTGAGCGCGCAGGCGAGCGCGTCGGCCAGCTCCAGGAGCTGGCCGCGTTCGTGTACGGCGTCGGTGCGCTGCTTGTCGAGGCTGGCGAGTTGGTCCTTTGCCGTCTTGAGCTGCTCGATCTGCTCGTCGGCCTGTCCGATAACTATGTCGGCTTGGGCTGCGGTGGCCCGCGGGTCCTCAAACAGGGCAGCTTTTCGCTCGTTGAGTGTATGCAGCTGAGGGATGATCGCGTCTCGACGGTCGCGGGCTTGCTGCGCGATGGTATCGAGGATGTCGAGTCCCAGCAGGCCTTTGAGCATGCGTGTGCGTTCCGCGGGTGAGGCGTGCAACAGTTCTTCGAACTTGCCCTGCCTGAGCAGCACCGAGCGGACGAAGGTCTTCTGGTCGAGGCCGATGAGCTGCTGGATGCGCGTGTTGGCGGCGTCGCGGCCGACCCGTGTCTCGGAGCCGTCGAGGGCTTCGAGCCGGTGGTGGGAGTTGGTCGAGGTCTTCGACAAGCGCCGGCTGACCTTCCATTCTTTGCCGCGCGCTTCGAAGATCAGTTCCACGGCGAGGACTCCGTCGCCGCCGTCGGCGATGAGGACCTTCGGGGTGGCGGCTTCGAAGGTGCATGCTCCGAAGAGCGCGAAGTTGATGGCGATGAAGATGGACGACTTGCCGGCGCCGGTGTCGCCGGTGATCCCGACGAGGCTCTGGCCGCGGAAGTCGATGTGTTGCCGGCTGCGGTATGACCGCAGGCCGGAGAAGGTGAGTTCGAGCGGTCTCATGCGGCGGCTGTCCCTGTCACGTGGTCGTCGGTGAGCAGCGTTTCGACGGCGAAGCACGGGTCGCGGTCCTCGTGGTCGGCGACGAGGAACTCCGCCATGAGCGCCATCACCATGCTGGCGGGGGCGGTGCGTGTGTCGATCTGCTGCAGGTAGGCGCTGAAGGAGTCCAGCAGTGGTCGCTGGGCGGTGACGGTGCCGGGCTCCACTATCAGGGCGCCGCCGCGGGTACCGGCGACGCGCTGTTGGACGTCCAGCACGGTGGCCCGTTCGAGGAGGTCGTGAACGCGTTGCGACAGGGCGGGGTCGTGCGTGTCGGTGTGCACAGTCGCCAGGCACAGGGCGTCGCCGATCGTCTCGACCTGCGACTGTAATTCCCTGAGGCTGCCTTCGAACCGGATCAGGGCGCGGCCGCCTCTGAGTTCGATCGGCTCACAACTCGCTGGCTTGCCAGGCTCGAGGGTGACCAGCGTGACGCTCTTACGCTGGCCGGCCTCCCCGAAGTCCAGCGGGATCGGGGAGCCCGCGTAGCGGCCGAGGACAGGGCCGGGGAGGTCCTGCGGGTCGTGGATGTGCCCGAACGCGGCGTAGTCGACCGGCGGGATGGCGGCGGGATCGCAGGCGTAGTCGTCGCTGCAGTGGCGGGCACGCTCGCTGCCGGAGAGCCCGGCGCCGGTGACGTGCAGGTGTGCTGCGAAGACGGTCAGCTCGCGGGTGGGGTCCAGGTTGGCGGTGAGGCCGGCGGTGATCTTGGCCTGCAGGTCGGCGATACGGGCCCGATAGACACCGGCCCATCGCCGGGGGTCATCGAAGACATCGATGCCGCGTTCGGCGGACACGAACGGCAGAACTCCCAGCCGCAGCGTGTTGCCGTCGCGGCCGGGGAGTATGAGGTGGTCACCGCTGATGCCGACCGGCTTGTTGACGAAGTAGAGCCGGTTGAGGCGTCCGAGCCGGTCAAGGTAGCGCATCTGGCTGAAGTTGTCGTGGTTGCCAGCGACCACAACGGTGGGGGCGATGGCCGCGAGTTCGGCGAGAGCGTCGACGACGCGTTCGATTTCGGTGTGGCTGACCTTAGAGTGGTCGATCAGGTCACCGGAATTGACGATCACGTCGGGGCGCACGTCGCGGGCGATGCTGATGATTTCGGTGAGGGCGTCGTCGAGGTCGGTAGCACGGGAATGGTTGTACGTGGTGCGTCCGGCGTGCCAGTCGGAGGTGTGCAGCACCTGCATGTGGCGGTGGCCCTTTCGCGAAGGGGAACGTGCGCTGGCATGGATGCGGCTCGCCGAAGTCAGGCAGGGGCGCTGACTCGGTGTCCGTCGAGGTGGGCGAGGACGGCTTGGTTGGCTTCCCACCCGTCCGGGAACTTGATAAATGATCTGAGGTGCATCGGCTCGGTGGACGGGTGGGCGTCCAGTAGCTCCGGGATGCCCTGTCGGCCCACGACGATGCTGGCGTGCCGGTGCCGGGAGGCAAGGACACACAGTCGGCCGGATTCGAGGTGGAATGCGGTGGCGTCGATCCGCCCGGACAAAGGGTGCAGGATGACGGTGATGTCGAACTCGGCGCCCTGCAACCGGTTGGCGGTATCCACCCGGATGCCGGTGGCGCCACGGGCACGGAGTTCGCGGCCGAGCGCGGCTACCTGGTCGCGGTGCGCTGCGCCGACGGCGATCCGGTCGGCGGCCAGCGGACGCCCGCCGCGGGCGAATTCGCAGTACGTTTCCGCGCCCCGCTGCAGCAGGCGCGCGGCGATGTCGGCCGTCGCGGCGATCGCCTCTTCATCGGTGCGTACCGTGTTGCGATGCGGCAACTCGTAGAAGCCCCATCCAGTCTCGGTTGCCATGGTGATCACCTCGTCGACCGGGGTGGGGCGCAGGCCGGGAACCCGCAGCACGATGTTGCGGTCGGCGGCGGTGGTGCCGGGCTGGAAGGGGGTGAACGGGTAGAACGCGTCCTGCACGACTCCGGCAGCGCTTGGCGGCAGCCGCCACGACAGGGGTAGGTGGTGCGGCGTGATGTCCGGGTTGTTGCGGAGCAGCACGGCCACTGCGCTCTGCATCGGATCCCAGGGCAGGCCGGCCCACCGCTCGCCGTCGACCGGTGAGAACGGGTCCAGTTGCCCGGGGTCACCGACGAACAGCATCCGCTTAGTGAGTGTTTGAGAATTCGGCTCAGGTGTTGGTTGCCTGGGCCGGATTCGTGTGTCGGGCTAGGCGGGTGGCCATGACGTGGATCATGGCCCAG
>NZ_JBITMC010000027.1:0-61929 GCF_044465805.1 Micromonospora sp. NPDC049497
GGGCGGGGGGTGGGGGGGGGGGGCCGGGGGGTGGGGGGGGGGGGGGGGGGGGGTGGGGGGGGGGGGGGGGGGCTGGGGGGGGGGTGGGGGGGGGGGGGGGGGGGGGGGCCCGCCGGGGGGGGGCCACGCCCCTAGTTGCTCAGCCCCGGATCAGGCGGTGAAGCGGACCCGGCGCCGACGGGCGACGACGAAGAGCACCGCGCCCGCGGCCAGCAGCGCGATCGCGCCCGCGGCGATGCCGCCGGCCGCCGCACCGGTGACCGGGAGGCCGCCACCCTCGCCACCCTCGTCGCAGCCCTTCGGCTGCTTCCAGGCCAGCGGGCCGCCCGAGTCCAGGTCACCGGTGACGGTGACGGTGAAGCCGGGGCCGGCCGTGAAGGTGAGCGTCTCGGTCCTGCCGGCCTCGACGGTCACCGTCCGGGCGGTGCCGGTGCTCGGGGTGAACGTCGAGGTCACCGGGGCGCCGTTCGCGGGGTTGGCGATCTCGAAGATCATCTCGTCGCAGGTGATGTCGTACCCGGCCTCGGGCTCGCCGACCTCCGGCTCCTGGCAGTCCTGCGGCTTCTCCCAGGCGCCGGTCCAGGTCTTCATGCCCTCGGCCTCGACGGTGACCTTCGTCGCCTGCTCGGCGGTGAGCGTGAGCGTCTCGGCCTTGCGCAGCGGTACGGGGACGGTGCGGGTGAAGTCGGCGCCACCGGTCACGACGAAGTCGACCGACGCGTTGCCGGTCCGGTTGACCAGGGTCAGTTCGACGGTGCCGTCGCAGTCGGAGGCGGCGACGACCTCCGGCGCGGCCACACAGGTGCCGTCGCCGCCGTTGTACCAGGCGCTAGGGCCCTTCGACCGTGCGCCCTCGCCGGACCGGCTGCCCACCTTGCGGTCGCCGTACCGGTCGCTGGTGTCGGTGAGCGGGTCGATGACCGTGCTGCCGAAGACGAAGTCGACCTGCGTGTAGCACTTCGGCACCTCGACCTCGAAGTCCAGGGTGGCCACGGCCAGCTCGCCCTCGCCGACGCCGGTGAACGCGCTCGCCGACGTGTCGAGCACGTACTGCGGCACGGCGAAGCGCGCCGACGGCGCCACATAGGACACCAGGGTCAGGTCCTGCCGCTCACCTTCACAGAGCGGGCCGTTGGTCAGCGTGATCGACGCCTTGCCGCCCGGCCCGTCGAAGGTGTGGGTGTAGCGAGCGTCGGCGGCCGTGACACAGGTCGGACCCTCCGGCGACGGGCTCCCGGCCGGCTGGGCGGTGGCGGTCGCGGTCGACTCGGCGCTGACCGGGGTCGACGGGGACGACGACGGGTCGGTGGCGAGTGCCGGCGAGGCGGCCGCGAACACCGTGGCGAGGCCGGCCAGGGCGGCGGCGGCCACGGTGAGCGGTCGCCGGCGCGACAGCGGGGGACGGATCACGCGTACTCCCGGGGTGATGAAGCGTCAGGGGGTGCGGCGCGGGAGAGGCGGCCGGAGGGGATCGCGCGATGCGTCGCGGGCCTCCGGTTGCGGGTGCCGTCCCGTGCCGTGGGCCGGCGGTGACCGCCGGCACCGGCAGACCCTAGCGAGATCGCCGCGCGCGTCACAGCGGTCGGCAAGCACCAAGGCTGATGTTATGAATGTGAGATCATTGATATACCACGTGTGATCATCTGGCCGGTTTCCCGGCACGGACGGTGTCGCAGCCGGCCCGGGGGAGGGTCGCGTAGCGTCATCGTCATGAGCAGGAGGAGACGGTGACCCGGATCGTGGCCGGGACGCTGGGTGGTCGCCGGATCGCGGCGCCGCCGGGCGCCGGCACCCGGCCCACGTCCGACCGGGTCCGGGAGGCGCTGTTCAGCGCGGTGCAGGCCGAGGTGGACCTGGCCGGCGTCCGCTTCGCGGACCTGTACGCCGGTTCGGGCGCGGTCGGTCTGGAGGCGCTCTCGCGGGGGGCCGCGCACGTGCTGCTGGTGGAGTCCGACGCCCGGGCCGCCCGGGTGATCCGGGAGAACGTGGCGATGTTGCGCGCGGCGTCCGGAGTGCGCCTGGTCACCGGAAAGGTGGCCACCGTCCTGGCGGCCGGGCCGGACGGCGACCCGTACGACGTGGTCTTCGCCGACCCCCCGTACGCGGTGCCGGGCGCGGAGATCACCGCGATGCTCGCCGCCCTGGTCGACGGCGGGTGGCTGGCCACCGACGCGCTCGTGGTGGTCGAGCGGTCCAGCCGCACCGGCCCGGTGGAGTGGGTGCAGGGCGTCACGGCGGAGCGCAGTCGCCGGTACGGCGAGACCGCCCTTTGGTACGGTCGCCGATCATGAGACGTGCGGTGTGTCCCGGCTCGTTCGATCCGGTCACCAACGGACACCTCGACATCGTGGGCCGGGCCAGCCGGCTCTTCGACGAGGTGATCGTGGGAGTGCTGGTGAACCAGTCGAAGAGCGGCCTGTTCACCGTCGAGGAGCGCATCGAGATGCTCCGCGAGGTGACGGCCTCGTACGAGAACGTCCGGGTCGAGTCCTTCCGCGGCCTGCTCGTGGACTTCTGCCGGGCGCAGGAGGCGAGTGTGCTGATCAAGGGACTGCGCGCGGTCAGCGACTTCGACTACGAGCTCCAGATGGCCCAGATGAACATCGGGCTGGCCGGCGTCGAGACGCTCTTCATGCCGACGAACCCGCTCTACTCGTTCCTCTCCTCCAGCCTCGTGAAGGACGTGGCGAAGTGGGGCGGCGACATCTCGGCGCACGTGCCGGACATCGTCCGTGCGGCCCTGCAGGCCCGCCTGGGCCCGGGGAAGCGCGCCTGACCCGGCCGGCGAGGCGGGAGTGCGGCGCGCCGGCCGGGGTGGATGGGGCGTGGGTCGCCGGCACACGACATCATGTGGGGAGCGCCGAATCCGGGTTCAGCCCGCATCATTGAGGTCGGCCGACGAACGACAGGAGTGAGGTACCGGTGGACCCGCTCGATCGCATCGACGAACTGATCACCATGGTGGAGCAGGCCCGCTCCGTCCCGATGTCGCGCAACAACTGCATGGTCGACCGTGGCGAGATGATCGCCGTGCTCGACGAGCTGCGCGCCGAGCTCCCCGCGGACCTGCGCCGCGCCGCCGCGCTCCTGGAGGAGCGGGACAAGATCATGGAGGCCGGGAAGCGGGAGGCGGACCGGATCATCAGCGAGGGTGAGGCGGAACACGCCCGGCTGGTCTCGGTGAACGAGATCACCGTGTCCGCCGAGCACGAGGGGGCCCGGATCATCGCGGAGGCCCGCGCCGAGGCGCAGCGTCTCCGTGACGAGGTGGACGACTACGTCGATACCGCCCTGGCGAACTTCGAGCAGTTCCTCACCCGGGCGTTGGCCTCGATAGAGCGCGGCCGCGACAAGATGCACGCGCTGCGGGAGATCGGCACCTTCGCTGGGGACGAGGCGGAACGCCCGCTACCCTTCTGAGCGGCACCCCAGCAGCCGACAGCCGGGTGGTGTCCGGGCCCCGGTTCGACTCTCGGGCCCCCGTCCAGGTAACCTTTTTTGTCGGCCTCTCACCGGCCGGAGTCTGACTATGCCCAAACACTCGTCTTCATCACTCAACCCCAAGGCGCCGCTGGTCCTCGACACGAGGGACCTGCCGCGTCGCCCTGGTGCGTTGCGTACGGTCAAGCGGGTCGCCCCGGCACCGGCGGACCTCGGCGGAGAGTTGATCAGCGTGCCGGAGGGCGCGGACCTCGACCTCGACCTGAGGTTGGAGTCGGTGTCCGAGGGCGTACTCGTCTCCGGGACCGTCTCCGGTCCCGTCCAGGGCGAGTGTGGCCGTTGTCTGCGCGAGATCAACGACTCGCTGGTCGTCACCATCCAGGAGCTGTACGCGTACGAGAACAGCACCACGGACGAGACGACCGACGAGGACGAGGTGGGCCGGATGCAGGACGATCTGATCGACCTGGAGCCGGCGCTGCGGGACGCGGTGGTGCTCGCACTGCCGACCAACCCGCTCTGCCGGGAGGACTGCCCAGGCTTGTGCCCCGAGTGCGGGGTGCACTGGGACGATCTGCCGGCCGACCACAGTCACCAGCAGATCGACCCGCGTTGGGCGGGCCTGTCGCAACTGACCCGTAAAGAGGAGTAAGAACCGTGGCCGTCCCCAAGCGCAAGATGTCGCGCAGCAACACCCGCGCCCGCCGGGCGAACTGGAAGGCCACGGCGGTCGTGACCGTGGCCTGCCCGCAGTGCAAGTCGGCGAAGCTGCCGCACGCCGCCTGCGCCGTCTGCGGCACCTACAACGGCCGCCAGGTCCTCGAGGTCTGACGGACACCGAGTGACGCCCCCGACCGCAGGTCGGGTGGTGCGCGCACCCTGGCATTCGCCCGGTGTCCCGGCTCCCTCCGACGCCGGCCGGCCTGAACCGGCCGGCGTTCCGGTGGAGCCGGGCACCGCGCGGATCGCCGTCGACCTCCTCGGCGGGGACGATGCTCCCGCCGTCGTGGTTGACGGCGCTCTGCGGGCCATCCGCACCGATCCTGACCTGCACCTGCTGCTCGTCGGCCCGGCCGAGGTCGCCGACGGGCTGATCCATGCCCTCGACCCGGCCGAACGCACCCGCATCGCGGTCCGGCCGGTCGGCACCGTGGTCGGCATGGCCGACCATCCCAGCGCCGCGCGGGCCGACAGCACCGTCCGGGCCGCCGTGCACGCCGTCCGGGCGGGCGCAGCCGACGCGCTGGTCTCCGCCGGGTCGACCGGCGCCACGGTCACCGCCGTCGCGCTCGGCCTCGGCCGCTGGCCGGACGTCCGCCACCCGGCCCTCGTCGCGACCCTGCCCGCCGTCGACGGCCCGGTGGTCCTGCTGGACGTCGGCGGTTCGTTGGAGCCCCGACCGAGCGTCCTGGCCCGGCACGCCGTGCTGGGCGCCGCCTACGCCGCGGTCGCCCACGGCATCGCCGAACCCCGGGTCGGGTTGCTCTCCGTCGGCTCCGAGCCGGGCAAGGGCGACCGCGCCCGGCGCCTCGCCGACCCGATCCTGGCCGCCGCGTCGCTGCCGCACGGCGGGCGGTACGTCGGCCTCGTGGAGGGCCACGACGTCTCCCTCGGCACGCGCGCCGATGTGGTGGTCACCGACGGGTTCACCGGTAACGTGCTGCTCAAGGCGATCGAGGGCGCGTACGCGATGGCCGGTGGAGCACCGGCGGGCGGTGGCGTCCCGCGTGCGGCCGCCCTGCTCGGGGTGGCCGGGACGGTGGTCGTCTGCCACGGCGCCGCCCAGCCCGGTGACGTCGCGTCCGGCATCGCCCTCGCCGCCCATCTCTGGCGGCGTCGTGCCGCCGAACTGGTCCGCGCACTGATCGACGGCGCCGACATTCCGGGCCGAGAAACCCGCACCGACCGCACCACCGACACCGAGGTATCCAATTCATGAACGAGCGTCAGCGAGTGAATCATCGGCTCAGCGCGAAGGTGCCTCATGGCGGCACGGAGCGCAGCGGAGTGCCGGCATGAGCAATGACAAGCGGCGGCGCACGTCCGTCGGTCACCTGGAGGCGGCGTTCGGCGTTGCGCTGGACCCGGAGCTGCTGGAGCGCGCCCTGACGCACCGCTCGTACGCGTACGAGAACGGCGGGCTGCCCACCAACGAGCGGCTGGAGTTCCTCGGCGACTCGGTGCTCGGCGTCGTCATCACCACGGCGCTGTTCCACAACCACCCCGACCTGCCCGAGGGGCAACTGGCGAAGCTGCGGGCCAGTGTCGTCAACATGCGGGCCCTCGCCGACGTGGCCCGGGGGCTCGGCCCGGACGGTCTCGGCGCCTACCTGCTGCTCGGCAAGGGCGAGGAGACGACCGGCGGCCGGGACAAGGCGAGCATCCTCGCCGACACCCTGGAGGCGCTGCTCGGCGCGATCTACCTGCAGTACGGGCTGGACACCGCCGCGATCGTCATCCACCGGCTGTTCGACCCGCTGATGGCCGAGTCGGCCGGCCGGGGCGCGGCGCTGGACTGGAAGACCAGCCTCCAGGAGCTGACCGCCGCACTGGGGTTGGGCGTCCCGGAGTACCGCATCGAGGGCGCCGGGCCGGACCACCTCAAGACCTTCACCGCCTGGGTGGTCGTCGCGGGCAACCGGTACGGCGGAGCCGAGGGGCGCAGCAAGAAGGAGGCGGAGCAGCGGGCCGCCGAGTCCGCGTGGCGGGTGCTCACCGCCCACGCCGAGGCCGAGCAGGCGGAGCGCGCCGCCCAGGCCGCCACCGAGGAGTCCACCCCCGCCGCCGGGGTCGCACCGGGCGTGGAGCAGCCCGCCGCCCCGGCGCAGGCCCGGGTCGCCGCCGAGCACAACGGCAGCGGCAACGGGCGGGTCGGGGCCCCCGACGCGGTCGCCGAGGCGGCGGACGAGGCGGGCCGTGCCTGAACTGCCCGAGGTCGAGACGGTCCGGCAGGGGCTGGCCCAGTGGGTCATCGGCCGGCGGATCGCCTCGGTCGAGGTGCGCCACCCCCGGGCGGTACGCCGGCACACCGCGGGCGGCGCGCACTTCACCGACGTGCTGGCCGGCCGGACCATCCTCGACGTACGCCGCCGCGGCAAGTACCTGTGGCTGCCACTGGACAGCGGCGACGCGGTGATCGGCCACCTCGGCATGTCCGGCCAGCTGCTGCTGCAACCGGGCGAGACCCCCGACGAGACGCACCTGCGGGTGCGGTTCCGCTTCGCCGACGACGGTCCGGAGCTCCGCTTCGTCGACCAGCGCACGTTCGGCGGGCTGTCGGTGAGCGAGGGCGGGGCGGACCTGCCGGCCGAGATCGCGCACATCGCCCGGGACCCGATGGATCCGGAATTCTCGGACCCGGGCTTCGTCGCCGCGCTGCGCCGGCGGCGTACCGAGGTGAAGCGGGCCCTGCTCGACCAGTCCCTGATCTCCGGCGTGGGCAACATCTACGCCGACGAGGCGCTGTGGCGGGCGAAGCTGCACGGCGTCCGGCCGACCGACGCGCTGACCGGGCCGGCCGCGCTGCGCCTGCTCGGCCACGTACGGGACGTGCTCGGCGAGGCGATCACCGAGGGCGGGACCAGCTTCGACGCCCTCTACGTCAACGTCAACGGCGAGAGCGGCTACTTCGACCGTTCGCTCAACGTCTACGGGCGGGAGGGGTTGCCGTGCCGCCGCTGCGGCGCCCCGATCCGGCGGGAGGCGTTCATGAACCGGTCGTCCTACAGTTGCCCGCGGTGCCAGCCCCGCCCTCGGGGAGCGCTCCGGGGTTGACCCCGAGACGACTCCGGGTCGCCTGCGGCGCGTCCGGGCGTCCGGTCCGGGAAGGATCCGGGTGACGGCCCCCTCCGGGCATCCTCAGGCGGTGCGGCGGGCCGGAAGCGGGTTCCGGGGTGGACCGGGGCCGATCCCCGATGTCCCGCGCGCGTCACGCCCATAGCGTCAGCACCGTTGACAGGGGACTGACGTGACAGGGGGACCCGGAATGGGTGCAAGACCGGTGACGGTGCGGCTGGCGAGGTGGAGTGCCGAGCACCCGTGGCGCGCGATCGCGCTGTGGGTGGTGTTCGTGGCGGTGTGCTTCGTGGGGGGGAACGCCGCCGGCCTCAACGAGGCGACCGACTCGGACCAGGCGATCGGTGAGTCGGGCCGGGCGGGGCTGATCGTCTCGTCCGGGAACTTCGCCGACCCGGCCGAGGAGAACATCCTCATCACGCCCCGTACCGGCACGCTCGACCCGGCGGCGGCGAAGGTGGCCGCCGACGACGCCGCCGCCACGCTGCGGAGCGTCGAGGGCGTGGCCTCGGTCGGCACGCCGATCCCGGCGCGGGACAGCGGCGCGCTGCTGCTGCCGATCACGATGTCCGGCGACCCGGAGACCGCCTCCGACCGCGTCCAGCCGCTGCGCGACGCCACCGCCGGTGTCCAGGACGCCCACCCGCAACTGCGGATCGAGCAGGTCGGTGGGCCGTCCATCAACAAGGCCCTGGACGACACGCTCGGTGCGGACTTCAAGCGCGCCGAGCTGCTCAGCCTGCCGGTCACCCTGGCCATCCTCATCGTCGCGTTCGGCGCCCTGATCGCCGCCGGCGTACCGGTGCTGCTGGCACTGTCCTCGGTGGCCGCCGCGATGGGCCTCAGCACGCTGGCCTCGCACCTGGTGCCGGCGACCGACACCACCGCCAGCGTGATCCTGCTGATCGGTATGGCGGTCGGTGTCGACTACTCGCTGTTCTACGTGCGCCGCGAACGCGAGGAACGGGCCAAGGGCCGGTCGGGGCTGGACGCGGTGGAGATCGCCGCCGAGACCTCCGGCCACGCCGTGGTCGTCTCCGGCCTCGCCGTGATGATCTCGATGGCCGGGTTGCTGCTCGCCGGTGACGTGGTCTTCTCGTCCCTCGCCGTCGGGTCGATCCTGGTGGTCGCGGTCGCCGTGATCGGGTCGCTGACCGTGCTGCCGGCGCTGCTGGCGAAGCTCGGCCGCTGGGTGGACCGGCCCCGGGTGCCCCTGCTCTGGCGGCTGACCGCTCCGCGTACCGGGCGGCACGGCCAGCCCGCCGCGCCCCGCTTCTGGCCGGCCGTGCTGAGGCCCGCGCTGCGGGCGCCGGTCGCCACCCTGGTGATCTCGGTCGGGCTGCTGCTCGCTCTCGCCGCGCCGGCGCTGGGCATGAAGATCAAGTTCCCCGGCATGGAGGACCTGCCGCGCACCACGCCGGCCATGCAGGCGTACGACCGGCTCACCGCGGCCTTCCCGAGCAGCGGCACGAGCCACACGGTGGCGGTCCGGGCGTCCGGGGCCGAGGCCGGCCGGGTGAAGGCGGCGCTGACCGAGCTGTCCGCCCGCGCCTCGGCGGACCCGCTGTTCGCGCCGCCGGAGGCGGACGGCCCGAACATCGAGGTGTCGGCCGACGGCCGGGTGTCGGTGCTGGAGGTGTCCATCCCGTACGCCAGCCGGGACGACCGGGCCGTGCAGTCGCTGGACCGGCTCCGCGACGACCTGGTCCCGGCCGCCCTCGGCGGGCTCGGCGGGGTCGAGTACGCGGTCGGCGGCGAGGTCGCCGGCAGCGAGGACTACGCGCAGCACGTCCGGGACAAGCTGCCGATCGTGATGGGCTTCGTCCTGGCGCTCACGTTCCTGGTGATGACGTGGGTGTTCCGGTCGGTGGTGATCGCGCTCAGCTCGATCCTGCTGAACCTGCTCTCCGCCGGGGCCGCGTACGGCCTGCTGGTCCTGGTGTTCCAGGGCGACTGGGCCGACGACCTGCTCAACTTCACCTCGATGGGCGCCATCGTCTCCTGGCTGCCGCTGTTCCTGTTCGTGGTGCTCTTCGGGCTCTCGATGGACTACCACGTCTTCGTGGTCAGCCGGATCCGCGAGGGAATCCGGGCCGGCATGTCCAACTCCGAGGCCGTCGCGTACGGCATTACGTCCTCGGCGGGCGTGGTGACCAGCGCGGCGATCGTGATGGTCGGCGTCTTCTCGATCTTCGCCACGCTGAGCACCATCGACATGAAGCAGCTCGGTGTCGGCCTGGCCGCGGCGATCCTGCTGGACGCCACGATCATCCGCGCGGTGGTGCTGCCGGCGCTGATGACGATGCTGGGCGACGCGAACTGGTGGGCGCCGAAGTTCCTCCGGGCCCGTCCGGCCGCGGCGCCCGCCGACCCGCCGGCACCGGCCCCGGAGCTGGTCGGCGCGCGCTGACCGACCCCGTACCGGGACCGGAGGGCCGGGCCGCACCCGCGGGCCGGCCCTCCGGTCGTACGCGGCGTCAGGGGAGGCGGCAGGGCTGCCGCTCGGCGTCCAGCTCCCGGCTCTTGCGGATCGAGGAGAACCCGTACCCGAGGGTGGTCACGCAGAACACCGCCGGGTCGCCGGTGAACTCGACGTGGAAGACCGGCTTGCCGGCGTCGGTGAACGGCAGCAGTTTGGCGCACCGGTTCAGCCGGACGCACTCCCGGCTGACCGCGAAGTCGAAGTCCGGCGCCAGCGCGGCGATCTGGCCCACGTCGTCGACCAGGCCGGGGGAGAGGTCCAGGGAACGGGCCAGGGTCGCCAGCCGCCGGTTGAAGACGAGTTGGTCGTCGAAGCCGAGCGGGAAGCCGGTGCGCTGGGCGTACCCGTCGGCGTCGACCAGGGCGACCGCGCCGAACCCCTTGCCCCGGCACAGCCGGAACCGGTCGGCGAGCACCGGCCCGAGCAGGTCCCAGCGGCGTACGTCCAGCCACCGGCGCTGCGGGTCGCGGCTCGTCACGCCCCGTACCGCCGCCCCGCGCACGGCCGACGGGAAGCGACCGGCGTCCGGGTCGGTGTCCGCGTACGAGCCGACGGGCACGTGGCACACCAGCCTCCGGTCCCGCCGGCGCAGGGCGGCGGTCTCCTCGGCGGTGACGCCGACCGCGTCGAGCAGGAAGACGTCGGCGTCGACCGTGACGTCCACCGGGCCGGTGAGCTGCCACTGCCACTGCCAGCGGTGCGCGTACGCCGCCGGCCACGGCGTCGGCGCCTCGGGTGGCGCCAGTTGCGGGTGGCAGGCGTACACCGGGGTCGGGAGGGTGAGCACGACGGCGGCCGCCAGCGCCCGCCGGAGCGCCCGTCGCCGCGGACGCCGGCCGGTCGTGCCGGACGGCGCGTGTCTCGGCGCGGACGCCCACCACCGGATCCGCATCGGTCGCTCCCGGGTCCTGGCGGGGCCCCCTCGCCGCACGCCGTACCCGGACAAACGAGCGCCCCCCGCCCGACGTCGCGGGTGGGGGGCGCTGCGAGGGGTGCCGGGTCAGCGCGGCGCAGCGAAGACCTGCGTCCAGTACGGGCCGTTGCTGCTGGCCACGCCGACGCCGATCTCGGTGAAGGCGCAGTTGAGGATGTTGGCGCGGTGGCCCGGGCTGTTCATCCAGGCGTCCATGACCGCGGCCGGGGTCTTCTGGTTCCAGGCGACGTTCTCGCCGTAGGTGCGCCAGGCGTAACCGACCCGGTCCAGGCGCTCACCCGC
Organism: Micromonospora sp. NPDC049497; assembly: GCF_044465805.1. Lineage (NCBI taxonomy): Bacteria > Bacillati > Actinomycetota > Actinomycetes > Micromonosporales > Micromonosporaceae > Micromonospora > Micromonospora sp. NPDC049497. Next base: position 10,935 of record NZ_JBITMC010000027.1, read on the forward strand.
ATCGCTGCCGTCACTGCCGTCGTGCGACATGTCCTGGTGGTCGGCCTGGTCCTGGCTGTGCCGCTGGGCGGCGGTCATCAGTTTGCTGTCGATGCCCAGCGCGCCACAGCCGGCCTTGGCCCGCTCGGCGTTCACCAGGTCGACGACCTGGCGTGCCTGGCTGCTGACGCCGGTGCTGGTGGCGGTGGCCTGTCCGGCGGTCGTCGGCGCGCTGCTCCGCTCGGTGCGCCGCGACGGCGCGGTGGTGCGGGACGGCGCGGGCGTCGGCTTACGGCTCGGGGTCGCCGCCGGGGTCGGCTTCGCGGACGTCGGTGACGCGGCGGGACTGGTGGGGGCGAGCGCGTCGGCCGGGGGCCCGTCGGTCTCGGGCAGCACCGGGGCTTCGGCGACGGTGTCGTCGACGGCGCTCGACGCGGTCGTCCGGTCGTCACCGCCCGTCAGCGCGACGGCGCCGACGCCCAGGCTCACCACGAGGGTGGCCGCGGCGGCGGCCCCACCGATCAGCATCGGACGGGGGAACCGGCGGGGCGGACGGTGCCGTCCCTCGCTGGTCGACTCGGCGTCCGGTACCGCCGGCCGGTACGCGTGCCCCGTCCCGGTGGCATCGAGCGGCGGGACGGCGGCCAGCTGCGCGGTCGGCGCCGCCTCGTGCCGGTCGGGTGCGGGCTCTTCCCGCCACGCGTCCGCCGGCTGCCAGTCCGTGGTGGGGTCGTCCCGCCACCGGTCGGCGGGCTGCCACGGAGCGGCCGGCTGGTCGTCCCGGTAGGGGTGGTGGCCGGCCCCGTACGGCTGGTCGGCCCGGTAGGGGTTGGCCTGCGGCGGTCCGGGTCGCCACTGCTCGGTGGGCTGGTCGTGGTGCCGCTCGTCGACGGGCCGGTCCGGCTCGTCGCCGAAGAGGTACGACGAGCGGGGCGCCGGACGGTCGGTCAGCCAGGCCGGCTCGTCGCTCGGCGGCTCGGGACGCGGATCGACGTCGTCCGGGTTGATCGGGTCGGTCCAGCCGTACACGCCTCAGCCTCCAGGGGTCGGTTCGGAGCCGTGGTGACGCTACGTGTCGGCCCGAACTGCGGCAACGTGGCTAAGGAAGAGTTAAGGGGAACCGGGACGCACGGGTAGGGACTTCCGGGGATCCGGGCGTACAGTGAAGTGGTCCGGACAGAGCGTGTCCGCGCCGCGAGGCAGCCCCCGACAAGTGGACAGGTCGACGTGGAGATGATCTACGGCCTGCGAGAACTTGACGAAGGAGGGGGTATCGGCTCAATATGTAGGTGTCGCCAGTCGCGCCCGGTCATGCCCAGAATCGCCTGGGTTGACAGCCGCGTACACATTGGGCGCGCGTTGGCCGGCCTTTCCGGCAGCGCATATCAAGGAGTCAACATGGCGAAGGCCCTGTACGGCCACGTAGGTGCGGCGCCCGACCGGCGCCTGCTCGACGAGGTCACCCGACTGCGTTCCAGGGTTCAGGCACTCGAGTTCGAGATCACGCGGTTGCGTGCCGAGAACGATCGGCTCGCGGCGGCGGCGTCCGAGGCGGACGACCTGCTCCGGCTCGCTGAGCCCGCACTGACCTGATCTCCGGGTCGGGGAAAAACTGAATCGCACCACCCGCGAAAAGGCGCGCCGACACTTATGTGCCGGCGCGCAGCTCTGTCCGCCCCATTCTCCGGCGACCATTTGACGATCTTGTTAGCGCCGGCGCGGAAACTGTCCCGACGGTGATCACGGAATGCGCACCAGGCGGGTCGCGTGCCGGCTGGTCCGCGACAGCGGGTTAGGCTGCGGGTTCACCAGGTCCGCGCAGCCGGCGACGGTACGGCGGCCACCGGACGAGGATCGAGAAGGTGCATCTCAAGAGCCTGACGGTGAAGGGCTTCAAGTCCTTCGCCTCCGCGACGACACTGAAGCTGGAGCCGGGGATCACCTGCGTGGTGGGCCCGAACGGCTCCGGCAAGTCGAACGTCGTCGACGCCATCGCCTGGGTGCTCGGCGAGCAGGGCGCCAAGGCCCTGCGCGGCGGCAAGATGGAGGACGTCATCTTCGCCGGCACGGCCGGCCGCGCCCCACTGGGCCGGGCCGAGGTGACCCTCACGATCGACAACACCGACGGCGCGCTGCCGATCGAGTACACCGAGGTCTCCATCACCCGCCGGATGTTCCGCTCCGGCGAGAGCGAGTACGAGATCAACGGCGGCTCCTGCCGCCTGCTCGACATCCAGGAGCTGCTGAGCGACTCCGGCATCGGCCGGGAGATGCACATCATCGTCGGGCAGGGCCGCCTGGACGGCATGCTGCACGCCAAGCCGGAGGACCGGCGGGCGTTCATCGAGGAGGCGGCCGGCGTCCTCAAGCACCGCAAGCGCAAGGAGAAGGCGCTGCGGAAGCTCGACGCGATGCAGACCAACCTCAACCGGCTGACCGACCTCACCGCCGAGCTGCGCCGCCAGCTCAAGCCGCTGGGCCGGCAGGCCGAGGTGGCCCGCCGCGCCGCCGCCATCCAGGCCAACCTGCGGGACGCCCGGCTTCGGCTGCTCGCCGACGACCTGGCCACCCTCCGTGCGACGCTCGACAAGGAGATCGCCGACGAGACCGCGGTACGCGAACGCCGCGAGCAGGTCGAGGCCGAGCACGTCGAGGTCCAGGCGCGCCTCGCCGAGCTGGAGGCCGCCCTCGCGGAGGACGCGCCGCTGCTCGCCGCGGCCCAGGACACCTGGTACCGGCTGTCCGCGTTGCAGGAGCGGTTCCGCTCGATCGAGCAGTTGGCCCGGGAGCGGCTGCGCCACCTCAGCGCGACCCCCGACGACGAGCGCCCGGGGCGCGACCCGGACCAGTTGGAGGCGGAGGCCGAGCGGGTCCGCGAGCAGGAGGAGGAGCTGCGCGCCGCGCTCACCGACGACCAGATCCGGCTGGCCGAGGCGGTGGAGCACCGGCAGGAGCTGGAGCGTCAGCTCGCCGCCGCCGAACGCGAGCTGGTCGCCGCGGCCAAGGCCATCGCTGACCGGCGGGAGGGGCTGGCCCGGCTGACCGGGCAGGTGAACTCCGCGCGGGCGCGTACGGCCACGGCGGGTGAGGAGATCGAACGCCTCGCCGCCGCCCACACCGACGCGCTCGGCCGGGCCGAGAAGGCACAGGCGGACCTGGACGCGGTCGCCGCGCAGTCCACCGAGGCGGACCGGGACAACGCCGATCTGGACGCCCGGCACGCGGAGGCCGTCGCCGCCCAGGAACGGGCGCAGGCCACCGTCCGCTCGTTGAGCGACGCCGAGCGTTCCGCGGAGAAGGACGCCGCCACCTGGAAGGCCCGGGAGGAGGCGCTCGCCCTGGGCCTGCGGCGCAAGGACGGCGCCGGTGCCCTGCTGGCCCGCGCAGGCGAGGTTCCCGGGCTGTTGGGCAGCCTCGCCGGGCTGCTGACCGTCGCGCCCGGACACGAGGCCGCGCTCGCCGCCGCCCTCGGCGGGCTCGCCGACGCCGTGGCCATGAGCGGGGTCGACGAGGCGGTCGAGGCGATGCGGCTGCTCAAGATCTCCGACGCGGGCCGGGCCGGCCTGCTGGTCGGCAGCCCCGCGGGACCCGGCATGGACGGGTCCGCCGACGCGCTGCGCCCGAGGCTGCCCGAGGGCGCCCGTTGGGCTCCCGACCTGGTGGAGTGCTCCGCCGAGATCCGCCCGGCCGTGCACCGCGCGCTGCGTGACGTGGTGGTCGTCTCCGACCTCGCGGCGGCGGCCGAGGTGGTCGCCGGTAACCCGGAGCTGCGCGCGGTCACACCGGACGGCGACGTGGTGGGCGCGTACGCGGCGGCCGGCGGTTCGGCCAAGGCGCCCAGCTTCATCGAGGTGCAGGCCGCCGTCGAGGAGGCCCGCACCAACCGCCTCGCCGCCGATCGGACCAGTGCCGAGCTGCGTGCGCAGCTGGTCGACGCGCGCGCCGAGGTGGCCACCGCGAAGGAGGCGGTGCAGCACGCCGCCGCCGCGAAGCGCGAGGCGGAGAGCCACCGCAACGCCGCCGCGCGCCGACTGGCCGAGCTGGGGGCCGCCGCGCGGTCCGCGAAGGCGGAGACCGACCGGCTCGGTGCGTCCCGCGCGCGGGCCGAGGCGGCCCGCGAACGGGACCTGCTCGCCCTCGCCGAGCTGGAGGAGCGCCTGCGGCTGGCCGAGGAGACCCCGATCGACGCCGAGCCGTCCACCGAGGAGCGGGACCAGCTCGCCGCGATGGTCCCCGGTGCCCGGCAGAACGAGATGGAGGTGCGGCTCGCGGTGCGTACCGCCGAGGAGCGGGTCTCCTCGATCGCCGGCCGCGCCGACTCCCTGCGCCGGCAGGCCGCGGCCGAGCGGGCGGCGCGGGAACGTGCCGCGGCGCGGCGGGCGGCCCGGACCAGGGGGGCCGGCATCGCGCGGGCCGTGGCCGGCGGCGCCCGCGAGGCGCTCACCCGCCTGACCGCGTCCATCGCGCAGGCGGAGGAGCACCGCGACGCCGTGGCGCGCGAACGCGCCGCGCGGGAGGCCGAGCTTCAGGAGGTACGCGGCGCCGGGAAGCGCCTCGGCGCGGAGCTGGAGCGGCTCACCAGCCAGGTGCACCGGGACGAGGTGGCCCGCGCCGAGCAGCGGATGCGCATCGAGCAGTTGGAGGCGAAGGCCGCCGAGGACTTCGGCCTCGACGTGGAGACCCTGGTCGCCGAGTACGGACCGCACCAGCTCGTCCCACCCACCCAGGTCGACGTGGCGACCGCCGAGCGGGACGGCCTGCCGGTGCCCGAGCCGGTGCGCTACGAGCGACCGGTGCAGGAGAAGCGGGCCGCCAAGGCGGAACGGGAGCTGGCCCTGCTCGGCAAGGTCAACCCGCTCGCGCTGGAGGAGTTCGCCGCGCTGGAGGAGCGCTTCAAGTTCCTCTCCGAGCAGCTGGAGGACCTCAAGGCCACCCGCCGCGACCTGCTGACCGTGGTGAAGGACGTCGACGACCGGATCCTGGAGGTCTTCGCCAGCGCGTTCGCCGACACCGCCCGGGAGTTCGAGCAGGTCTTCACCGTGCTCTTCCCCGGTGGCGAGGGACGGCTGATCCTCACCGACCCGGACGACCTGCTCACCACGGGCGTCGAGGTGGAGGCCCGCCCGCCGGGCAAGAAGATCAAGCGGCTGTCGCTGCTCTCCGGCGGGGAGCGGTCGCTGACCGCGGTGGCCATGCTGGTGGCGATCTTCCGCGCCCGGCCCAGCCCCTTCTACATCATGGACGAGGTGGAGGCGGCGCTCGACGACGTCAACCTGGGCCGGCTGATCACGCTGCTGGCCCAGCTGCGCGAGAAGAGCCAGCTCATCGTCATCACGCACCAGAAGCGGACGATGGAGGTCGCCGACGCCCTGTACGGCGTCACCATGCGTAACGGGGTCACCCAGGTGATCAGTCAGCGGCTCAACCGGGCCGACGGGGAGACCGCGCGGCCCGGCCGCGACGGCGACGACGAGGAGATCAGTTAGTGGCTCGGGAACGTGCGACGGCGCTCCTGGTGGACTTCGACGGTGTGCTGCGGCGGTGGGACCCGTCCGTGGCGGCCGGCGTGGAGCGGGAGTACGGCCTCTCCGAGGGCGTCCTCGTCGAGATCGCCATGCAGTGGGGCCGCCTCCAGCCGGTGGTGACCGGCCAGGTCAGCCACGCCGACTGGGTGACCAGCGTGGCCGACGCGCTCGCCGATTCGGCGGGCGGCCCGGAGCGGGCCCGCGCCGCCGTCGAGAAGTGGCAGCGTTACCGCGGCGAGGTGGACCCGGAGGTGCTGGACTTCGTCCGCGAGGTGCGCGCCGGCGGCATCCGGGTCGGGCTGGGCACCAACGCCACCGACCTGCTCGACGCCGACCTGGCCGCGCTGGACCTCGTCGGCGAGCTGGACGTGGTGGTCAACTCCTCGGCGCTCGGGGTGAACAAGCCGGCGAAGGACTACTTCCTGGCGGCCTGCGAGGCACTGGAGACCGCACCGTCGCGGGTGCTGTTCGTCGACGACGAGGACTGGGCGGTTCGTGGCGCCCGGACCGCCGGGCTCTCCGCGCACCGGTGGAGCGGCCCCGGCGACCTGCGCTACCTGCGGGCCGCGCTCGCCACGGCCGGCTGACCGGTCCCGGCAGCACCGACCTGCTCAGTCGCCGGTGGCGCCGTCGATGCGCTCCCGGATCAGGTCAGCGTGCCCGTTGTGCCGGGCGTACTCCTCGATCATGTGGACGTAGACCCAGCGCAGGCTGACCTGGTGCTCGCTGCCGTCCCGGCGGCGCAGCGTGAACTCCTCGCCCAGGTCGTGCCCGGCGGCGGCCGCGTCGGCGGCCGCGATCTCGGCCCGGAAGGCGGCGAACTCGGCCTCCGGGTCGGCGGTGGACACGGTGGTGAACTCGGCGTCCGGGTCGGCCGCCCAGTCGTGCAGCTCGGGCAGGTCCTCCCCGGCGAAGCGCTGCCGGAACCAGGCCCGCTCCACGACGGTCATGTGCCGGACCAGACCGAGCAGGTTGAGCCCGGACGGCTCGACGCTCGCGGTCCGCAACTGCTCGGCGGTCAGCCCCGCGCACTTGTGCAGCAGGGTGTCGCGATGGTAGTTGAGCCAGCCCTCCAGCATGGTGCGCTCGTCACCGAGGAAGGGCTCGTGCCGACGGTTGATCTCAGGTGCTCTCCAGGTCATGCCGGCCATCCTTGCGTCCGGGTCCGACATCCGGCGACCCGATTTACCCCTCCGGAGTGTGAGGAAGGGAACCTTTACCACGCGAGGCGTTAAGAAGGGGCCCTTCCTTTCACCTCAGAAGTAGTTTTCGTTGAAGCGGTTGAGCAGCCGCGCGAAGTCCTCCACGTCGCGGGTCGGCCAGTCCTCCAGCGTGCGGTGGAACCGGTCCAGCCGGCCCTCCCGCGCCACGTCGAACCGCCGCTGCCCCTCGTCGGTCAGGCTCAGCCCCCAGGCCCGGCGGTCGTCCGGGTCCGGGTCGCGCCGGACCAGCCCCAGTTCCTCCAGCGCCTGGATCTGCCGGCTCAGCGTCCCCTTGCCGATGCCCAGTTGGGCGGCCAGGTCGGTGAGCCGGACCGAGTCGGTGCGGCGCAGCCAGAGCAGCAGCCCGTACGCGTTCGGCTCCAGGTTGGGGTGCACCTGACGGGCGATCTCCCAGGAGACCGCGCGGCTGCGGCGCAACAGCGCGGTCAACTCGTGCTCCACCGCGCGCACCGTCTCCGGCGGGTGTTCCGTCACGGGTACCGAGGGTACGGTCTCCCGCTCAGCCGGCGTCGGTCAGTCGGCGTCGCATCACCGGTCGCAGGTGCCCGTCGGCGGTGGTGCCCTCCATGGTCACCTCGGCGGTGCGCCCGCTGTGCGTCAGCGTCGCCACCGCGTTGCCGAAGTACGGCCCGGCCAGCTTCCGCCACCGCACCGGCGACCGGCGTACCCCCGCGGCGCGGGCGAGCGCCCGGGTGGCCCCGGACGGCCCGGCGGACCACCCCATCCGCATCAGCGGGCGGATGCCGGCGGGCACCTGGTTGTGGATGGGCGAACAGGTGAGCTGGTGCACGGGGGTGGCCACGTCGGCGTCGGTGAACCGGACCCGGGCCACGTACGAGTGGTGCACGTCGCCGGAGAGCACGCTGATCGAGGCCGGTGGCGCGTACGCCGGCCCGGCGCCGACCCGGTCGCCCGACTGGCCCGGCGTGCCGGCGCCGATCCGGGCGAACAGTGCGCCCAGCGCCTCGAAGGAGCGGCGGAAGGCGGCCCAGTGCTCCAGGTCCAGCCCTCGGCGCAGCCTCTCGGCGAGCCCGGCGACCCATCGGCGCGGCGAGTCGGCGAGCTTCTCGTTCCACGCCTCCACGTGGTGGATGCCCGGCGGGAGCAGCCACGGCAGTGAGGAGCCCACGACGAGGTGGTCGTACACGCCGTGGGCCTGGTCGAGGAACCAGGACCACTCGCCCGGCGGCAGCATGGCCCGTTGCCCCCGGTCCAGGACACGGCTGCACCGGTTGTCCAGCATCACCAGGCGGGTCCGGCCGAGGTCGAGCGCGTAGCTCCACTGGTACTGCGCCGCCCGCCACCGCTCGGTGTCGTGGGCTTGGTCGGACTCCTGGTCGACCCGGTGGCCGAACTCCTTCAGCACGCCGGTCGCGTCCTCGGCGGCGACGACCTTGGCGTAGACCGGATCAGCCGCGATCTCGTCGGGGGAGAGGTTGCCCAGGTGCTGGTAGACCCAGTACGAGGCGAGGCCGCTGCCGATCCGCTCGGCCCACCACGCCTGCTCGCGCATCTCCGCCCGCCACGAGGCGGACGTGTTCCAGTCGTCGATGATCTCGTGGTCGTCGAAGATCATCACGCTGGGCACGGTGGAGAAGAGCCAGCGGATCTCCGGGTCGCGCCAGGACTCCAGGTAGAGCTTGGTGTACTCGTCGAAGCTGACCACCTGGTCCCTCGGTGCGTCCTTCGGCCGCCGCCGGCGCCGCTTGAGTAGCCGCTTCACCGTCGGCGAGGTCTCGTCGGCGTAGACCTGGTCACCGAGGAGCACCAGCAGGTCGGGCAGGTCGGCCGGGTCCGGGTCCGCGATCAACCGCCGGGCGTACGCGTCCAGCGCGTCCGGCGGCAGCTTCCGCGCGGTGGCGTGCTGGGTGGTCTCCCGGCACGAGCCGAAGATCAGCCGGACCGGCTGGTCGAGGTCGTCGGCGGCCCGGGTGCGGATGACGCTCGGCGGGAACCCGGCGCGCGGCACCGGCCAGGCGACCTCGTCGTCGATCAGCACCTCGTACGTCGTCGCGCTGTCGGGAGTGAGGCCGCTCACGACGACGAGGGCGTAGTGGTGGTCGTACGCCGAGAAGGTGGGCGCGCTGCCGGTGGCGCCGTCGGCCGTGCGGACGGTGACCACCGCGGGCGCGCTGGTCTCGACCCAGACGGTCGCCCGCGTGTCGACCACCCGCCGGAGCAGGGGGCCGATGAGCAGGTGTGCGGCGGGCATGGCGGACCTCCAGGTGAACGGGCTTCATCTTTACTACCCCGCCGGCGGTCGCACCACTGCTGGCTGACGTCGAGATTACCGCCGTCGGTGCGGGGGTGCGGAGAGAGCGGTGGTGAAGACGCGGTGGTCCCCATCTGACAGGATTCCGGCATGACGGAATACCTCCTCATCGCACTCGCCCTGCTCGGCGTGCTGATCCTCGGTGCCATCGGGCTGGTCGTGCCGCGGCTGCGGCGGCGCCCGGAGCCGCCGCTGCCGAGAACGGAGGTCGACACCCGGGCGGAGGAGGATCTCGCCGGCCCGCCGGTGCTCGCGCCGGAGGCGGAGATATCCACCGGAATCCTGGTCGAGCCGCCGGTCGTCGAGGCGCCGCCGCCCACGCTGGAGGTCCCCGAGCCGACCGCCGGGCGGCTGGTCCGGCTGCGCTCCCGGCTGTCCCGCTCGCAGAACGTCTTCGGCAAGAGCCTGCTCGGCCTGCTCAGCCGCGACCACCTGGACGAGGACACCTGGGAGGAGATCGAGGACAGCCTGATCACCGCCGACGTCGGCATCGACTCCACCCGCGAGATCGTCGACCGCCTCCGCGAGCGCACCCGCGTGCTGGGCACCCGCTCGGGCTCCGAGCTGCGCGCGCTGCTCGCCGCCGAGCTGGTCAACGCCCTCGACCCGAGCCTGGACCGGTCCCTGCACACCGCGCCCAAGGAGGGCGTGCCCGCGGTGCTGCTGGTCGTCGGTGTCAACGGCGCCGGCAAGACCACGACCTGCGGCAAGATCGCCCGTGTGCTGGTCGCCGACGGCCGCAGCGTGATCCTCGGCGCCGCCGACACCTTCCGCGCCGCCGCCGCCGATCAGTTGGAGACCTGGGCCGGCCGGGTCGGCGCGGAGACCGTCCGTGGCCCCGAGGGCGCGGACCCGGCCAGCGTCGCGTTCGACGCGGTCAAGCGGGGCATCGAGACCGGCGTCGACACGGTCCTCATCGACACCGCCGGTCGCCTGCAGAACAAGGTCGGCCTGATGGACGAGCTGGGCAAGGTCAAGCGGGTCGTGGAGAAGCACGGCCCGATCGACGAGACCCTGCTGATCCTCGACGCCACCACCGGACAGAACGGTCTGGAGCAGGCCCGGGTCTTCACCGAGGTGGTGAAGGTGACCGGCGTGGCGCTGACCAAGCTCGACGGCACCGCCAAGGGCGGCATCGTCATCGCCGTCCAGCGGAAGCTGGGCATTCCGGTGAAGCTGGTGGGGCTCGGCGAGGGCAAGGACGACCTGGCCCCCTTCGACCCCGCGCAGTTCGTCGACGCGCTGCTGGGGACCGAAGCCCCCGGACGGGACGCGTAACCTCGCAGTGACGACCGACGATCGCGCCTACGCCGGGTGGCGCGACCCCCGCCACCCGGCGCCGCGCCTCGGGAGACCGTACGTGACTTCGCAGGAGATCCCGCTGCACGGCGGGAACGTGAGCACCGTGGTCCGGGTCGGCGACACGGTCCGCCGCAACGCCGGCCCGTGGACACCGTCCGTGCACGCGCTCCTGCGCCACCTGGAGTACGTCGGGTTCACCGGCGCCCCCCGCGCCCTCGGCATGGACGAGCGCAACCGGGAGGTCCTGTCGTACCTGGAGGGGGAGTGCGGGGAGTACCCGCTGGCCCCGCACTGGGTCACCGACGAGGCCCTGGTGACCGTGGCGACCATGCTGCGGATGTTTCACGACGCGCAGTACGGCTTCGTCCCGCCGCCGCAGGCGGTGTGGCGCTCGTTCGGCCCGCCGCCGCCGGACACCGAGGTGATCTGTCACCACGACGCCGCACCCCACAACGTGATCTGGCGACCGGACGGCACCCTCGGGCTGATCGACTTCGACCTCGCCTCGCCCGGCGCGCGGATCTACGACGTCGCGTACGCGGCCTGGACCTGGGTGCCGATCTTCTCCGACCGGGACTCCATCACCCTCGGGTGGAAACGGCCCGACCGGCCCCGCCGACTGCGGCTCTTCGCCGACGCGTACGGGCTGATCCCGCGGGACCGGCACCGGCTGATCCGGACCATCCGCAAGCGGATCGTCGACCACGTCGAGGGGATCCGCCGGATGGCCGCCGCCGGGGAGCCGGCGTTCGTCCGGATCGTGCACCGGGGGCACCTGCGCCGGCCCATGCGGGACCTCCGGCTGCTCGACTACGAACGGCACGCCCTGGAGAACTCGCTCCGCTGACCCTCCGGGGGGCGGTCACGGCCGGTCGGACATCGGCGTACGCCGACCGGCCGATCCACCCCCGTCCATGTCGACGACTGTGCGGTCTTCTTCACACGTACGAAACAAGCCGTCACCGAGTGGAAACCGGTCGGGGACCTTCGATGAAACAGCCGGCGGCGAGGCTTCCGCGCAACCGGCTGACGGGCGATGCTGCCAGGTCTCAGCCGGAGGGAGGACTTCCACACCGAGAGGAGGCAGCGTGGAGATCAACACCGGCAACACCGCCTGGTTGCTCTTGTCGTCTGCGCTCGTGCTGCTCATGACGCCCGGCCTGGCCCTGTTCTACGGCGGCCTGAACCGGTCCAAGGGCGTACTCAACATGATGATGATGAGCTTCTCCGCGATCGGGCTCATCTCTGTTCTTTGGGTCATCTACGGCTTCACCCTGGCGTTCGGCACCAACGACAACGCCGGCCTGAACAACGTGATCGGCAGCTTCACCCAGTACCTCGGCACGGAGACCGACTTCATCGGCGAGGAGTGGCTGTTCCTCGGCGCGGGCACCGGCATCCCGACGTACGTCTTCATGGTCTTCCAGATGATGTTCGCGGTCATCACGGTCGCCCTGATCAGCGGCGCGGTCTCCGACCGGTTGAAGTTCTCCGGCTGGCTGCTGTTCGCCTTCGCCTGGTTCACCCTGGTCTACGTCCCGGTGGCGCACTGGGTCTGGGGCGGCGGCTTCATCGGCGCCAAGATCAAGGCGCTGGACTTCGCCGGTGGCACGGCGGTCCACATCAACGCCGGCGCCGCCGCGCTCGGCCTGGTCCTCGTTCTCGGCAAGCGCATCGGCTGGCCGCGGGAGAGCTTCAAGCCGCACAACGTCCCGCTGGTCGCGCTCGGCGCCGGCCTGCTCTGGTTCGGCTGGTTCGGCTTCAACGCCGGCTCCGAGCTGACCGTCGACGGCACCACCGCCGTCGCCTTCGTCAACACCCAGGTCGCCACGGCCGCCGGCGTGCTCGGCTGGATCATCGTGGAGTGGCTGCGCAACGGGAAGCCGACCCTGGTCGGCGCCTCCTCCGGAGCCATCGCCGGCCTGGTCGCCATCACCCCGGCGTGTGGCTTCATCGCCCCGCTCCCGGCGGTGCTGCTCGGCCTCATCGCCGGGGCGGTCTGCGCGGTGGCGGTCGGCCTGAAGTACAAGCTCGGCTTCGACGACTCGCTCGACGTGGTCGGCGTGCACTTCGTCGCCGGCTGGATCGGCTCGCTGTTCATCGGCTTCTTCGCCACCCTCCAGGTCAACTCGGCCATCGAGGGCCTCGGCGCCAGCGAGGGGCTCTTCTACGGCGGCGGTGTCACCCAGCTCGGCCGGCAGGCGCTGGCCAGCGGCATCGTCTCGGTCTACTCGTTCGGGGTCGCGGTGGTCCTCGCGCTGGCCGTCAAGGCGATCATCGGCCTGCGGTCCGACGCCGAGGACGAGGTCGCCGGCATCGACGTGGCCGAGCACGCGGAGAGCGCGTACGACCTCTCGCCGACCACCGGCAGCAGCAGTGGCGGTGCGTTCGCGATGGCCGGGCTCACCGCGGGCGGCAAGGCGGCGGACGAGCCGGCGGCGCCGGCCGAACCGGCCACCGGGCCGGTCAACGAGAAGGTCGCCGGTTAACGTTCCTGGGATGGAGGGGTTGGACATGAAGCTGGTGACCGCGGTCATCAAGCCGTACCAGCTGGACGCGGTGAAGGAGGCCCTGCACGCCCTCGGCGTGGCCGGCCTGACCGTCAGCGAGGTCCAGGGGTACGGCCGGCAGAAGGGGCACACCGAGGTCTACCGGGGTGCCGAGTACACGGTCGAGTTCCTGCCCAAGATCCGGGTCGAGGTGCTCACCGACGAGATGGACGTTGACAAGATCGTGGACGCCATCGTCGCCGCCGCCCGGACGGGCAAGATCGGCGACGGCAAGGTCTGGGTCACCGGCGTCGAGGAGGTCGTCCGGGTCCGTACCGGCGAACGCGGCCTCGACGCCCTGTAGGGGAGTCCCGAACCGATGACCTCGTTGATCAAGGGGAATGCGTCAGAGAAGACCGGCGACGGTGACGCGAACCCCTTGATCAACGGGGTCGTCGGCCTGCCCGGGGGGATCGGGGAGGGGGCGCGGGGGGCGCGGGCGGACGCGTTCGATGCCTGGTTGGGTGGGTTGCTGCCGGAGCGGGCGGGGGTGGCGTTGGTCGCCGTCGGGGGGCTGGGGCGGCGGCAGTGCGCGCCGTACGGGGACGTCGACCTGGTGCTGGTGCACGCCGGGGTGGCCGGCGTGGACGAGCTGGCCGCCTCGCTCTGGTACCCGATCTGGGACGCCGGCCTGCGGCTGGACCACTCCGTGCGTACCGTCGCCGAGGCGCTCTCGGTGGCCCAGGACGATGTCAAGGTGGCCACCGGGCTGCTCGACGCGCGGCTGGTCGCCGGTGACGCGGCCCTCGCCGACGCGCTGGCACGTACCGCGACCGACCACTGGCGGCGTACCGCCGTCCGGCAGCTGTCCGGGCTGCGGGAGATCACCGCCGCCCGGTGGGAGGCCCACGGCGAACTCGCCTTCCTGCTGGAGGGCGACCTCAAGGAGGCCGCCGGCGGGCTGCGCGACGTGGGCGTCCTGCGGGCGATCGCCACCGCCGGGATCACCGACGCGCTGCGCCCGGCGGTCCGCGCCGCCCACCTGCGCCTGCTCGACACCCGCGACGCCCTGCACCAGCAGGTCGGCCGTCGGGCGGACCGTCTCCTCGCCCAGGAACGCGACGGGGTGGCCGCGCTGCTCGGCCTTCGCCAGCTACCGGCCGGTGGGCCCGACGCCGGTGCGGAACCCGTCGTCGCCGACGGCGACGTCCTGCTGCGCCGGGTCGCCGGTGACGCCCGCACCGTCCGCCACGCCCTCGACGACGCCTTCCGGGCCGCCGACCGGCTCCGCGCCGGCCGCCGCCGGGGCACCGACGGCCGTCCGGCCCGCCGTCCCGTCGCCCGGGACGTGGTCGAGCAGGACGGGGAACTGGTGCTCGCCCGCACCGCCATCGGCGCCCGCCCCGACCCGAGCCTGTCGCTGCGCGTCGCCGCCGCGTCGGCGGCCACCCGCCTGCCGATCGCCCGGGCCACCTGCGAGTGGCTCGCCGCGTACTGCCCGCCGCTGCCGGCCCCGTGGCCCGCCGACGCCCGCGCCGCGCTCGTCACCCTGCTCGGCGCCGGTCCCGGCCTGGTGCCCGCCTGGGAGACCTGCGACCGGTACGGGCTGATCGACGGCTGGCTGCCCGAGTGGACGCGGCTGCGCAGCCTGCCCCAGCACAACCCGGTGCACCGGTTCACCCTGGACCGGCACCTGGTGCAGACCGCGTACGAGGCCGGGCGGCACACCCGCGAGGTGGACCGGCCCGACCTGCTGCTGCTCGGCGCCCTCCTGCACGACATCGGCAAGGGGCTGCCGGGGGACCACAGCCGGGTCGGCGTGCCGCTGGCCGAGGCGGTGGCCACCCGGATCGGCCTGCCCGAGCCGGAGGTGGCGCTGATCGGCACGCTGGTCCGCCTGCACCTGCTCCTGCCCGACGTGGCCACCCGGCGGGACCTCTCCGACCCGAAGACCGTCGCCGGTGTCGCCGAGGCGGTCGGCGACACCACCACGCTGGACCTGCTGCACGCCCTGGTCCGCGCCGACGCCGCCGCCACCGGCCCGGCCGCCTGGTCGGACTGGAAGGGGCGGCTGATCGCCGAACTCGTCGCCCGGGTGCGTACCGCCCTGGACACCGGAGCGCTGCCCGCCCCGCCCGCACCCGATCCCGCGCTGGTCGCGGGGCCGCTGCCGGTCGTACACCTGACCGCCGACGGGGTGGCGGTGGCCGCGGCGGACCGGCGCGGCCTGCTCGCGACGGTGGCCGGGTGCCTGGCGCTGCACCGGCTGGAGGTCCTCTCCGCCGACGCCGCCACGGTCGACGGCCGGGCCCTGGTGCAGTTCCGGGTGCAGCCGCGCTACGGCCTCGCGCCGGATCCGATCGCGCTCGGCGCCGACCTGCGCCGCGCGGTCACCGGCGACGTCTCGGTGATCCAGCGACTGCGCGGGCGGGCCCTCGCCGCACGAGGGTCGGGCGCCGCGCCCCGCGTCGTCTGGCACCGCGAGGCGGCCACCGACGCGGTGCTGCTGGAGCTGCGCGCCGCCGACGCGGCGGGCCTGCTCTACCGGGTGGCCTGCGCCCTCGACGAGGCGGGCGCCCAGGTGCGGGCGGCCCGCATCTCCACCCTCGGCGGGGACGTGGTGGACGCCTTCTACCTCACCGGCGGCTGGCCCGACGACGACACCCGCGCCCGCGTGGAGACCGCCGTCCTCGCCGCGGTGTAAGGAAGGGCACCCTGTTAACGCCTGCGGTAGAGGAAGGGTCCCCTCTTAACGACTGCGCCGGGCCGGAGGCGGGCCGGGGTGCGGCCGGCCAGGAGCGGTGGTGCGGACGGGGCGGTTACCCTTGCGGGTGGTCGGTCACCTCGCCCGGCCGTGCTGCGCTCACCGGAACACTGACAAACGGGATGTTCGCGTGTTTGACACCTTGAGTGACCGCCTGTCCGGGATCTTCACCAAGCTCCGCGGCAAGGGTCGGCTCACCGACGCCGACATCGACGCCACCGCGCGCGAGATCCGCATGGCGTTGCTGGAGGCGGACGTCGCCCTGCCGGTGGTCAAGGGCTTCATCGCCAACCTCAAGGAACGGGCCCGCGGCGCGGAGGTCTCCGAGGCGCTCAACCCGGCGCAGCAGATCATCAAGATCGTCAACGACGAGTTGATCAACGTCCTGGGCGGCGAGGGGCGGCGGCTCCAGTTCGCCAAGCAGCCGCCGACCGTGATCATGCTGGCGGGCCTCCAGGGCTCCGGTAAGACCACCCTCGCCGGCAAGCTGGCCCGCTGGCTCAAGGCGCAGGGCCACCAGCCGCTGCTGGTCGCCGCCGACCTCCAGCGCCCCAACGCCGTCGGGCAGCTCCAGGTGCTCGGTGGCCGCGCCGGCGTCGAGGTGTACGCCCCGGAGCCCGGCAACGGCACCGGCGACCCCGTCCAGGTGGCGCGCGCCTCCATCGAGCACGCGAGGCGTGCCGCCCGCGACATCGTCATCGTGGACACCGCCGGCCGCCTCGGCATCGACGCCGAGATGATGCAGCAGGCCGCCGACATCCGCGACGCCGTCGACCCCGACGAGGTCATCTTCGTCATCGACGCGATGGTCGGTCAGGACGCCGTCCGCACCGCCGAGGCGTTCCGCGACGGCGTGGGCATCACGGGCGTGGTCCTCTCCAAGCTCGACGGCGACGCCCGTGGTGGTGCCGCGCTGTCGGTCCGCGAGGTCACCGGGCAGCCGATCCTCTTCGCCTCCACCGGCGAGAAGCTGGAGGACTTCGACGTCTTCCACCCCGACCGGATGGCCAGCCGGATCCTCGGCATGGGCGACGTCCTCACTCTGATCGAGCAGGCCGAGCAGGCCTTCGACGAAGATCAGAAAGAGAAGATGACCGCCAAGCTGATGGGCGGCGAGCAGTTCACGCTGGAGGACTTCCTCGACCAGCTCATCGCGGTCCGTCGGATGGGCCCGATCGCCAACGTGCTGGCCATGATGCCCGGCATGGGGCAGATGAAGGACCAGCTCGCCGAGCTGGACGACACGCACTTCGACCGGGTCACCGCGATCATCCGGTCGATGACCCCGGGCGAGCGCACCAACCCGAAGATCATCAACGGGTCCCGCCGGGCGCGCATCGCCAACGGTTCCGGCGTCACCGTCATGGACGTCAACCAGCTGCTCAACCGCTTCGCCGACGCGCAGAAGATGATGAAGCAGATGGGCGGCATGATGGGCCTGCCCGGCGGCGGGCGGCGCAAGGCGACCAAGTCGCCGAAGAACAAGCGCAAGGGCACCAAGGGCGGCAACCGGCCGCGTACCGGCGCGGGCGCCGGCATGCCGGGCGGCTTCCCGGGCGGCATGCCGCAGCTCCCGCCGGGGATGGACCCGAACGACCTGGCCGGTGGGCAGGGGCTGCCGCCGGGCTTCAAGCTTCCGAAGATCGACTTCAACAAGCTCGGCAAGGGCGACCAGCGGCCCCGCTGACCCTGTGCGGGACGGGGCCGCGGTCGTTCGGAGCGGGCACGCTCAGCGCGCGATCGGCTCCTCGGCGCGGACGGCGAGGGGGATGTCCCGCAGCGCGGGCACCTCCTGCCGTCGCGGCTCCCGGGTCAGGGTCGCGGTAAACCGCTCCGGCCTGACCTCCAGGTACGGCGGTGCGTCCTCGTCGGCGTGTTCGGCCATGGCGACGGCGACCGGCGCGCGGCACTGCCGGTCCCGGCGCACCTCGATGGTCTGTCCCGGCTGCACCAGGTACGACGGCCGGTTGACCTTGCCGCCGTCGATGGTGAAGGTGTTGTGGGCGACGAGATCCCGTGCCGCGTCGACCGAGGGCGCGAAGCCGGCCCGGTGCACCAGCGAGTCCATCCGCTGTTCCAACTGGCCGATCAGGTTCTCCGTCGCGTCGCCCGGTTGGCGGCCGGCCGTCACCACCGCTCGGGCCAGCTGCCGCATGCGCAGCCCGTACGCCGCCCGGACCTGCCGCTGGTCGCTGTCGCTCAGTTCGTACCCGCGTGGGGCGCGCCGTGGCCCACCGCGTACGCCGATGGGGTGCCGCTGGCGACGCATCCGGAAGCCGTACGCCGGGTGCAGCGGGAACTCGTCGGTGGGCGAGGGATGTACCTTCGTCCGGACAGCCATCTTTCCTCCCTGAGCTCTCGGGTCCCGTTACCGTCCACCGTCACCGGGTGAGGCGGCCCCACCCGGTCCGGGTGAGCGGACCGGCGACCGCCGCGGGCGGCGGCCCGCCGAGGCGCGGCGGGGGATGATCCGGTAGGACTGTGTGCATGGCTCTGCATGTGCGCGGTGTGCTCCTGCCCGACGACGAGGTCCGGGACCTGTGGCTGGTCGGCGACCGGGTCACCTTCGACCCGGTGCCCGACGCCGAGACCGTCGCCGACGGCGGCTTCGTCCTGCCCGGCCTGACCGACGCGCACTGTCACATCGGCATCGCCCGGGGCGGCGCCCCGATCACCTCCCTCGACCAGGCCCGCGAGCTGGCCCGTATCGACCGGGACGCCGGGGTCCTCGCCATCCGGGACGCCGGCTCCCCGCACCCCTATCCGGAGCTGGAGGACGAGCCGGACCTGCCCCGGCTCGCCCGCGCGGGCCGGCACGTCGCGCCGCCGAAGCGCTACCTGCGCGACATCGGCGTGGAGGTCGGGCCGGCGGAGGTCGCCGCCACGGTGACCGAGCAGGCGGCGGCCGGCAACGGCTGGGTCAAGCTGGTCGGCGACTGGATCGACCGCGGGGTGGGGGACCTGGCGCCGGCCTGGGACGCCGACACCCTGACGGCGGCCGTCGCGGTCGCGCACGCCGCCGGGGTACGCGCGGCGGTGCACACCTTCTCCGAGGCGGCCGTGGAGATCATGGTGCGGGCCGGGGTGGACTCGGTCGAGCACGGCACCGGGCTCAGCCTCGACCTGATCGACCAGATGGCCCGCCAGGGCACCGCCCTGGTTCCGACGATGATCAACATCCGGACGTTCGGCGGGATCGCCGAGCAGGCACGGGCGAAGTTCCCCGGGTACGCCGACCACATGCTCGCCCTGCGCGACCGCTTCCCGGAGGTGGTGCGCGCGGCGTACGAGGCGGGGGTGCCGATCTACGTGGGAACCGATGCCGGCGGCGGGATCGACCACGGGCTGGCCGCCGAGGAGATGCTGCTGCTGCACGAGCAGGCCGGCATGTCCCCGCTCGACGTCCTCGCCGCCGCCTCCTGGGGCGCCCGCGAGTGGCTCGGCTTCCCCGGCCTGGTCGAGGGGGGCCTCGCCGACCTCACCGTGTACCCGGAGGACCCCCGCACCGACCTGCGCGTGGTCCGCACCCCGTCCCGCGTCGTCCTCCGCGGCCGCGTCATCCGCTGACCCCGCCGCGCGGGGCGCAGCGTCCGCCCGTCCGCCCGCATTTTCAGGGAAAGAGTGGTCATTCCACGGCGGATAGCCACTCTTTCCGTGAAACTGCGCCGGTGTCGGGGCGTGGGGGTGGGGCGCGGGGGGGTGGGGGCGTGGGGGGTGGTCAGCGGGTTGGGGTGGTGGACTTGAGGAAGAGGTGGACGGCCAGGTCCGCGAGGGCGCGGGCGGTCTGGTCGACCGGGGCCTGGGGGAGCACGATGTGGCTCACCACCAGGCGGACGGTCGAGTCCGCCGCGAACGCGAGGGCGGCCGGGTCGGCTCCGCGGAGGATGCCGCCGGCCCACTCCAGCAGCGCGCCGGACGCCTCGGTGAGCACCAGGTCGGCCCGGGTGGTCAGGTACGGCAGGAGTTCGTCCGAGCCGCCCCGGGCACTGGTCAGGATCGCCTTGATCAGTGGGTTGTCCGCCGCCTGGGTGAGGGTGTGCCGGATGGCCGCGTACGCGCCGGCGCGGACGTCGGTGCCGTGCGCTCCCAGCGCCGCCCGGACGTCGTCGACGAACCGGTCCACCTCGTGCCGTGCCAGGGCCTCGGCCAGACCCGCCTTGCTGCCGAACTCGTTGTAGACGGTCTGCCGGCTCACCCCGGCCGCGGTCGCGACGGCGCCCATCCGTACGCCGTCCCAGCCGCGCGCGACGGTCAGCGCGCGGGCGGCGGCGACGATGCCGTCCCGGACCGGTGTGGTGCTTCTCGACTCACCCATGGTGGTCGAAGTCTACGGCGGACCGGGGCGCGGACCGTGTGCTGCGCCCTGCCGGTCGGCGCCCGAGAAGCCGTGCCGGCCGGCGCCCGGACGGCCCTGCCGGTCGGCGCCCGGAAAGCCGTGCCGGTCGGCGCCCCAACAGCGGCGGCGGCACGACGCGGGATCCGGGCGGGCCGCCCGATCGCGTCGGTCGGTGGGGAGGCGCATAGGATGTGCGGTCATGGCACGCGTGCTCACTCCCCGTGCGGAGGACTTTCCCCGCTGGTACCAGGACCTGATCGCCAAGGCGAAGCTGGCCGACAACGGCCCGGTCCGGGGGACCATGGTGATCCGACCGGCCGGCTACGCCATCTGGGAGCGGATGCAGGCCGAGATGGACGCCCGGATCAAGGCGGCCGGCGCGGAGAACGCGTACTTCCCGCTGTTCATCCCGGAGAGCTACCTCAAGCGCGAGGCCGAGCACGTCGAGGGCTTCTCGCCGGAGCTGGCCGTGGTCACCCACGGTGGCGGCAAGCAGTTGGCCGAGCCGGTGGTGGTGCGCCCCACCAGCGAGACGGTCATCGGCGAGTTCATGGCCAAGTGGATCGACTCGTACCGGGACCTGCCGCTGCTGCTCAACCAGTGGGCGAACGTGGTCCGCTGGGAGCTGCGCCCCCGGATCTTCCTCCGTACCAGCGAGTTCCTCTGGCAGGAGGGCCACACCGCCCACGCCACCCGCGAGGATGCCCGCGCGTACGCCCGCCGGATCCTGCACGAGGCGTACGAGGACCTGATGGTCAACGTCATCGGCATCCCGGTGGTGGTCGGGCTCAAGACCGCCCGGGAGCGCTTCGCCGGGGCGACCGCCACCTACACGTGCGAAGGCATGATGGGTGACGGCAAGGCTCTCCAGCTGGGTACGAGCCACGAACTGGGACAGAACTTCGCCAAGGCGTTCGACATCAGCTACTCCTCGGCCGAGGGTGGCAGGGAGCTCGCCTGGACGACCTCCTGGGGCACCTCGACCCGGATGCTCGGCGGTCTGATCATGTGCCACGGCGACGACAACGGCCTGCGGGTTCCGCCGAAGCTGGCGCCCGTGCAGGCGTACGTCATGGTCGTCAAGGACGGCGAGGGTGTCGGTGAGGCGGCGGCCAAGCTCCGCGACGGCCTGCGCGACGCCGGTGTCCGGGTCGCGCTCGACGACCGCACCGACACCGCGTTCGGCCGCCGGGCCGTCGACGCCGAGCTGCGCGGCTATCCGGTACGCGTCGAGGTGGGCCCCCGCGACCTGGCCGCCGGCAACGCGGTCGTGGTCCGGCGTACGGACGGCTCGAAGGCTCCGACGCCGGTCGCCGACGTGGTCGGCGCGGTCCTCGCGGCGCTGGACGCGGACCAGAAGACGCTGCACGACCAGGCCCTCGCGAACCGCGAGTCCCGCACGGTGGAGGTCCAGACCCTCGCCGAGGCGATCGAGGCGGCGGCCAACGGCTGGGCGAAGGTGCCGTGGTCGGCGGTCGGCGTGCAGGGCGAGGCCGAGGCCAACGGGCAGGGCGTCACGGTGCGCTGCCTGCTCCGCGCCGACGGCTCGGTGCCGGACTCCGAGGACGAGCCGGACCTGGTCGCCATCCTCGCCCGCGCCTACTGAGGTGTAAGGAAGGGCCCCTTCTTAACGTCTCCGGTAGAGGAGGGGTCCCCTGTTAACAGTTGCGGGTGGTGACGTGCGCTTCGAGCCGGGACGGCTGATCATGCACCGGAACGTCCGGCACGGCCGGATCGGCTGGGTGCGGCCGGCCCGGGTGGTCCTCGACGACGACCGGGGTCTGCTGCTCTGGGTCGCCCGGGACAGCCCGGTGGCGCACGAGGTCACCGAGGCGGGTCTGGGCATGCGGGCGATGCCGTTCGCCGAGTGGGTCACCTCGTCCTACCGGCTGGCGCGGGGGCGGTGGAACGGCCCGCCGCTGCTGAAGTTCCTGCCCACCGGCGCCGCCCACTCGGTCTGGTGGTTCTCCGACGCCCGAGGTCGCTTCGCCGAGTGGTACGTGAACCTGGAGGAACCGGGCGTCCGCTGGGACGACGGGTCGGTCGCCGGGGTGGACATGATCGACCAGGACCTCGACGTGGTCGTCCGCCCCGACCGCAGCTGGGAGTGGAAGGACGAGGAGGAGTTCACCGAGCGGCTGGCCTTCCCCGACCACTACTGGGTGCCCGACCCGGACGCGGTCCGCGCCGAGGGCAAGCGGGTCGTCGCTCGTGCCGAGGCGGGGGAGTTCCCGTTCGACGGCACCTGGTGCGACTTCACCCCGCCCGTCGACTGGACGGCTCCGAGCGAGCTGCCGGCGGGCTGGGACCGGCCGCCGGCCCGCTGACCGGAGACGTGTTTCCGGTCACAGTCCGCGCCCGGTGGGTGACCCGTGCCGGTCCGGTGTGAGAAGTCCCGACCCGATCTGGCAGAATGGCTGGCTGGTATCCGGCGCGTGTCCGGCGCCCTCTAACCCGGGCACGTCCGCCAGTCCACCGAGTAGTCTCCGGCCCAACCCCACTGTGCCGGTCGGCGCTCACCCGTGCACCGCCCCGTTGGGGTCGGTGAGATCGCAACAGGAGCGAAACAACTGTGGCCGTAAAGATCCGGCTCCTGCGGATGGGCAAGATCCGCAACCCGCAGTACCGCATCGTCGTCGCCGACTCGCGCACCAAGCGTGACGGTCGCGCGATCGAGTTCGTGGGCGTGTACCAGCCGAAGGAAGACCCTTCGGTGATCGAGGTCAAGTCGGAGCGGGTCCAGTACTGGCTGTCCGTCGGCGCGCAGCCGAGCGAGGCGGTGCAGCGTCTGCTGGAGCTGACCGGTGACTGGCAGAAGTTCAAGGGCCTGCCGGCCCCGCCGCCGCTGAAGGTCGCCCCGGAGCGGGCCGACCGCAAGGCGGCGTACGAGGCCGAGGCGAAGGCCGCCGCCGGGCTGGCCCCGGAGACCCCGGCCAAGCCGGCCAAGAAGGCCGCCAAGGCGGAGGCCCCGGCCGCGACCGAGGCGCCGAAGACCGAGGCGCCGAAGGCCGAGGCGCCGAAGGCCGAGGCGCCGAAGACCGAGGCTCCGAAGACCGAGGCTCCGGCCGAGGCCCCGGCTGCCGACGCCGGTGAGCAGGCCTGACATGCCACTGCGTCCGGCGTTGGAGCACCTGGTCAAGGGCATCGTCGACCACCCCGATGACGTACGCGTCCGGATGGTCGACTCCCGTCGGGGCAAGCGGCTCGAGGTTCGCGTGCATCCCGAGGACCTCGGCACGGTGATCGGGCGGTCCGGCCGGACCGCCAAGGCGCTGCGCCAGGTGATCGGCTCCATCGGTGGGCGCGGCGTACGCGTCGACATCGTCGACTCGTACTGATGCAGCTCATCGTCGGCAGGATCGGCAAACCGCACGGGATCCGCGGTGAGGTCACCGTGGAGGTGCGGACCGACGAGCCCGAACAGCGTTTCGCCCCGGGCGTGGTGCTACGCACCGAGCCCGGGGCGACGCCTCCGGCCAACCCGGCTGCGGGTCCCGGCGTGGTCTTCCAGGTGCCACCGGAGCTGACCGTGGAGTCGGCCCGGTTCCACCAGGGGCGGCTGCTGGTGGCGTTCGAGGGCGTGCTGGAGCGTGACGTCGCCGAGGCGCTGCGCGGCACCATGCTCCTGGTGGACAGCGCCGACGTCGATCCGCCGGAGGACCCGGAGGAGTTCCACGACCACCAGCTCGTCGGGCTGGCCGTGGTCACGCCGGACGGCGAGCGGCTGGGCGAGGTGGCCCGGATCGACCACGCCCCCGCCTCCGACCTGCTGGTCCTGCGCCGCCCCGAGGGCGGCACCGCGCTGATCCCGTTCGTCAAGGCGATCGTGCCCGAGGTGGACATCGCCGGCGGTCGCGTCGTCGTCGACCCGCCCGGCGGCCTGCTCGACCTCTAGCTGGAGCACCCCGCATGCGCGTCGACATCGTGTCGATCTTCCCCGAGTACTTCGCCCCGCTGGACCTGTCGTTGATCGGCAAGGCCCGGGCCAACGGGACGCTGCGGCTGGCCGTACACGATCTGCGGACCTGGACCCACGACGTGCACCGCACGGTCGACGACACCCCCTACGGCGGCGGCCCGGGCATGGTGATGCGGCCCGAGCCGTGGGGCGAGGCGCTGGACTCCCTCGCCCCGGCGGAGGTCCCGCCGCCCCGGCTGCTGGTGCCCGCCCCCACCGGCGTGCCGTTCACCCAGGCACTGGCGCACGAACTGGCCGCCGAGCCGCACCTGCTCTTCGCCTGCGGCCGGTACGAGGGGATCGACCAGCGGGTACTCGACCACGCCGCCACCCGGATGCCGGTCACCGAGATCTCCCTGGGTGACTACGTGCTCTTCGGCGGCGAGGTGGCCGTGCTGGTCGTCCTGGAGGCGGTCACCCGGCTGCTGCCGGGCGTCCTCGGCAACGCCGGGTCACTGGATGAGGAGTCGCACGCCCACGGCCTGCTGGAAGCACCGATGTACACCAAGCCGGCCACCTGGCGGGGCCTGGACGTGCCCGAGGTGCTCCGCTCCGGCGACCACGGCCGGATCGCCCGCTGGCGGCGTGACGCGGCGCTGACCCGGACCGCGCTGCGCCGGCCGGACATGCTGGCCGCGATCGACCCCGCCGCCCTGGACAAACGGGACGCCGCCGCGCTGGAGAGGGCCGGATTTCAGGTGACCCCCGGGGATGTGGCAAAGTAGGGGGGTTGCCGCATCCGGCCGCGCCGCGGCGGGCTGCGAGGATCCCCGACCGGGGCCGGTGCAAGCCGGCCGCCACCCGGGGATCAGAATCACCCATCCGCGCACCGACTGACGGTGCGCCGTGAGCCTCACGAGGACACAGCGATGAACATCCTGGACGCCCTTGACGCCCAGTCGAAGCGGACCGACCTTCCCGACTTCCGTGCCGGTGACACCGTCAAGGTGCACGCGCGGGTCGTCGAGGGCAACCGGTCCCGTGTTCAGATCTTCCAGGGCGTGGTCATCCGCCGCCAGGGTGACGGCCTGCGGGAGACCTTCTCGGTCCGCAAGGTCAGCTTCGGCGTCGGCGTCGAGCGCACCTACCCGCTCAACGGCCCTGGCATCGACCGGATCGAGGTCGTGACCCGCGGTGACGTCCGCCGCGCCAAGCTCTACTACCTGCGTGAGCTGCGGGGCAAGAAGGCCAAGATCAAGGAGAAGCGCGAGAAGCAGCCCAGCTGACTTCCGGCTCGCCACGCCGCCTGAGCTGCGCGTATGCCGTACCGGCCGGACCGCACTACCCTGGTCGGTACGGGCGCAGCCGGGCGACACCCCCGCCGTGACGCGGGGAGACGTCCACTACCGCCCGGGGGGCCTCGACGAGGTCCCCGGGCGGTAGTGTCATTTCTGGGGACCGGGGAGTGGCGTGGTGCAGACGCTCGACGAGGACGGCACGGTCGATCCGTGGCGCCGGAGAACCCGCCGTGCCCGCCGGCAGATGCCGCTCTGGCAGGAGCTGCCGCTGCTGCTGATCGTGGCGTTCTGCCTGGCCGTGCTGATCCGCACCTTCCTGCTCCAGGCGTTCTTCATCCCGTCGGGCTCGATGGAGGACACCCTCCTCGTCGGCGACCGGGTGCTGGTCAACAAGGTCGTCTACGACGTCCGTGACCCGCTGCGCGGCGAGGTCGTCGTGTTCCGGGGCACCGACCGGTGGGCCCCGCAGGTCGACGAGCAGCCCGACCCCGGGTTCGTCGGCAAGCTCGGCCGCACCGTCGGCGACCTGGTGGGGGTGAGCCGCCCCGGCGAGAAGGACTTCATCAAGCGCGTCATCGGCCTTCCCGGCGACCGGGTGAAGTGCTGCGACGCGCAGGGGCGCGTGCTGGTCAACGGCACCCCCCTGGACGAGCCGTACGTCGTGCGCGACTCGCCACTGGACGTGCCGCCCAACCCACGGGAGTGCCGGTCCCGGCGGTTCGAGGAGGTCGTGGTCCCGCCCGGGCAGATCTTCGTCATGGGTGACCACCGGCTGGTCTCCCAGGACGCCCGCTGTCAGGGGCCGGTGCCCATCGACAACGTGGTGGGCCGGGCCTTCGGCGTGGTCTGGCCGTCGTCGCGGTGGAGTTCCCTGTCCGCCCCGGACACGTTCGCGGACGTCTCCGGGCCCGCCTCGGCGTCCACCGGTGGGCCGTCCCCGGTCCGTCCCACACCCGAGGGCGGTGTCGTGCTGCTCGTCCCGATCTCGGCGGGCCTGGCCGTTCTCGCGCGTTCCGGTCGGTGGCGTCCGGCCGGGCAACGTAGGCTCCTTCCGTGATTGACGAGCAGACCGACAAGCCGCGCAGTTCCTTCTGGAAGGAACTGCCGATTCTTCTCGGCGTGGCGATCCTGGTCGCGGTGCTGGTGCGGGCCTTCGTGCTGCAGACCTTCTTCATCCCGTCGCCCTCGATGGAGAACACGCTCCAGATCGACGATCGGGTGCTGGTCAACAAGCTGGTCTACGACTTCCGGTCGCCGGAGCGCGGCGAGGTCGTCGTCTTCAAGGCGCCGATCGAGTGGAGCGGCAATCCCGACGGCGAGGACTTCATCAAGCGGGTCATCGGCGTGGGCGGCGACCACGTGGTCTGCTGCGACCCGCAGGGGCGCATCACGATCAACGGCAAGCCGCTGGACGAGCCGTATCTGTTCTCGCTCGACGGCGAGCGGGACAAGCCCGCCGACCAGGACTTCGACGTCACCGTGCCGAAGGGTCGGCTCTGGGTGATGGGCGACCACCGCTCCGCCTCCGGCGACTCCCTGCAGCACTGGCAGCAGTCCGGCCAGGACGTCAACGAGGCGACCATCCCCGAGGACAAGGTCGTCGGTCGGGCCTTCACCGTGTTCTGGCCGGTGGACCGGGCCACCTGGCTGAGCGTGCCGGAGCAGTTCGACGGGATCCCCAGGCCCTGAGAGGTCGTCGTTCCGGACACGGCGTGGGCGTTGTCGGCGGTGTCTGGCAGTCTGGGACGGTGACTGTCTACACCCCTCGGCGCGCGGGCCGCGTGCTGCTGGTCGACGCCGCCGGCCGGGTGCTGCTCTTCGAGGGCTTCGACCCGGCCCGCCCCGGGCACCGCTACTGGTTCACCCCCGGCGGAGGGCTGGACCCCGGCGAGACGTACGCGGCCGGCGCGGCGCGGGAGCTGGCCGAGGAGACCGGGCTGCGGCTGCCGCCGGAGGCGTTCGGTGCGCCGGTGCACCTCGAGGTGACGGAGTTCCCGTTCGACGGGGTCTGGTACCGGCAGGAACAGGAGTTCTTCCTGGTCCGGGTCACCTCGCACGAGGTCGACACGGCGGGCTTCAACGAGATCGAGCGTGCCTGCATGCCCGACCACCGCTGGTGGGGCGTCGAGGAGCTGGTCGCGAGCGGCGAGCGGTACTACCCGGCGGACCTGCCGGCCGTGCTCGCCCGCGCGCTGGCCGAGGCCGACAGCCCGGCCGCCGGCACCGGCGTCGGAGGTGGGTCGTGCTGACGCCGCCGCGCACCGTGGTCCGCCGCGAGGCCGGCCTCTACGCGCTGGAGCGAGCGCTGCAGCGGCGCGGCTTCCGGCACGTCGCCGGGGCCGACGAGGCCGGTCGGGGCGCCTGCGCCGGGCCGCTGGTCGCCGCGGCGGCGATCCTGCCCGAGGGGCGGCGCGGGGAGATCGACGGGCTGGCCGACTCCAAGTTGCTCACCCCGGCCAGCCGGGAGCGGGTGTACGACGAGGTGGTGGCCCGCGCCCTGGCGTACGCCGTGGTGGTCATCCCGGCCGCCGAGGTGGACGCCCGGGGCCTGCACGTGTGCAACCTCGCCGCGATGCGCCGGGCCCTGGCCTCGCTGGCCACCCGCCCGGAGTACGTGCTCACCGACGGCTTCGGCGTGGACGGGTTGGACGTGCCGGGGCTGGCGGTGTGGAAGGGCGACCGGGTGGCCGCGTGTGTGGCGGCGGCCAGCGTCCTGGCGAAGGTCACCCGGGACCGGCTCATGGTCGAGTTGGACGGGTCCTTCCCCGGCTACGGGTTCGCCGAGCACAAGGGCTACATCACCCCGGAGCACACGGCGGCGTTGCGGGAGCGCGGGCCGTGCGCGGAGCACCGCTTCTCGTACGTGAACGTGGCCACCGTGTCGGGCCGCGACGGCGCCCCGCCCCGGTCCCGTCGACCGATGGGTGCACGGCCGGACGAGCCGATGGAGCGCTCGTGGGCGCCAGGGGGTACCGTCGGCGTGGCGTTGGGCGAGCAGCCTCGGCCCCCGGCGCCGGTGGGGGAAGATGTGGTCATGGAAGGCGGAGTGCGATGAGCGCGGAAGATCTCGAGAAGTACGAGACCGAGATGGAGCTGCAGCTCTACCGGGAGTACCGCGACATTGTCCGTCAGTTCTCCTACGTGGTGGAGACCGAGCGCCGCTTCTACCTCGCGAACCAGGTCGACCTGCACGTCCGCAACTCCGACGGCGAGGTCTACTTCGAGGTCGAGATGCACGACGCCTGGGTGTGGGACATGTACCGGCCCGCCCGGTTCGTGAAGAACGTGCGGGTGATGACGTTCAAGGACGTCAACGTCGAGGAGCTCGAGAAGCCGGACATCTCGCTGCCGGCCGACTCCGGCTTCGGCAGCTGACCCGCCGCTCCCGCACCCGCCCGGCGGCGTAACCACCGGGCGTCCCCCTCTCGACGGCCCCCACCCGTCGACCACCGCCTCCCTGCGATCCGGCGTGCCTCCGTCCGCCGGTCGCGGCCTGCCCGGGCCGGCGTCGGCGGTCCGCGTCGGGTGCCGGGTCGGCCCTCACTCCCCGAGGACGACGACCTCGACCCGTTGCACCAGGTTGTTGGCGAAGCCACCCCGGTTCCACGGCTGCTCGACCGGCTGGGTGCGGCCGGAGGCGTCGGTGGCCCGCGCCCCGAGCACGTACCGGCCCGGCGTGGGCTCCCAGTCGAGCCACCAGCGCCGCCAGGCGTACGCCCCGCCGGTCGGCTCGTCCAGCCGGGCCGGCGACCAGGTGGCGCCCCCGTCGGTGGTCACCTCCACCGACGCCACCGGCGCGTGGCCGGACCAGGCGCGACCGTCCAGGGTGCACGGCCCCGGCCGGAGCACCCGCGTACGGGACATGAAGTCGGGGAAGCCGGGCGGCCGGACCAGGGCGCGCGGCTCGATCCGGGTCACCGGCACACCCGGGTCGTCGGCGTCCTGCCGCAGCCGGTAGGCCACCGCGTTCTGGTAGCCCTCGAACGGCTCGGTGCGCACGCTGACCGAGCGCAGCCACTTGACGTGCGCCATGCCGTACCAGCCGGGCACGATCAGCCGCAGCGGTGCGCCGTGCTGCGGGAGCAGGGGGGCGCCGTTCATCTCGTACGCCAGCAGCACCTCCTCCCGCAGCGCGTCGTCGACCGGCAGCGCCCGCTGGTAGTCCTGCTCGACCCCGCGCTCGACGCCGTGGTCGGCGCCGGTGAACACCACGTCCACCGCGTCCGCGCCGAGGCCCGCCTCACGCAGCAGCGGCGCCAGCGGCGTCCCCGTCCACTCGGCGTTGCCGACGGCCTCGACCAGCCAGGGCTGGCTGACCGGCCGGGGGTGCAGCAGGGCGCGGCCGTTGCCGGCGCACTCCAGGGTCACCCGGTGGGTCACCCGGGGGCGCTCGCGCAGCGCCGCCAGGTCGAGGGCGAGCGGCCGGTCCACCGCGCCGTCGACGGTCAGCACGTGCGTCGTCGGGTCCACGTCCGGGATGTCGTAGTGGATCAGCAGGTAGTGCAGACCGGCCGGGGTGACGTCGTAGCGCAGGGCTTCCAGCGGGATGCCGTGGTTGCGGGCGGCCAGCTGGAGTTCCTCCGGGCTGATCGCCTCGTCCGGCTCGGCCAGCCGCGACGGCCGGCTCACCTCGTCCACAGTGGTCATCGTGGTCTCCCCGGGGGTGGGTGGCGGTGCCACCAGCCTAGACGGCGGGCTTCCGAGGCGTCCTAGCCGACGAACGCGAACATTCGCGCGCCACGTTCCAGGGGTCGGGGGGTACCGGTGAAGCGGTGTACGCCGACCCCGACGCCGTCGGCCGGCGTGCTGACCGCCACCGGCGTGAAGCCCTCCTCCGCGTACCACTCCGCGATGGTGGGGACCAGGTCGGGGCTGTTGCGGTGCCGGGTCCAGAGGACCGTGCCGCCGGTCGCGCAGAGCGCCGCGCAATGCCGGACGGTGGTCCGGATGTCGGCGTCGCTGATGTTGCCGAACACGCCGCAGACCAGGACGAGGTCCGCCGGAGCCAGGTCGGCGTAGAGGTCGGTGCGCGCGGCGTCGCCGACCACCACCTCGACCCCGGTCAGGCCGGCGGCGTCGACGGCCGTCCGGGCGATCTCCGCGTTGCGCGGGTCCAGCTCGACCAGCCGGGCGGTCACGTCGTCGCGGCGGGGATGCGCCGCCAGCACCGGAACGAGGTCGCGGCCCTGGCCGGCACAGAGGCTGACCGCCCGCAGCGGGCCGGGAGGAGCCTGGTCCAGCGCCTCACGGACCCACCGCCGCACCTCCCGCAGCCGGCGGGTCAGCGCCGACTCCGGGTCGTCGTAGTCCTCGTGCCAGGCGTACCAGTCCCGCGTCACCGGCCCAGCCTAGGCGGTGTCGCGCACGTCCGGTGACCCGTGGGCGCATAGCAGATCATCGCCCCGTCCGGTGCCTGTCCACAGGCCCGTCCGTCATCCACAGGGGACGGGCGCGGGGTGGCGTCCGACCGCCGGCGGCGACAGGCTGCCGGCATGTCGCCACCTCCGCGCGGGCCCGTCGCCGCGCTCTGCGCCCTCGGGATCTGCCTGCTCGCCATGGTGGGACCGGCCCCCGCACCGCTGTCCCGGTCCTTCCCGGTGACGGATCCGGCGGCCGTGCCTCAGCCGGTCACGCGGCTCGGGCCACCGGCGCCGGGCGGTGCCACCGTCCCCGTTCCCGCAGCGGGGGCATCCGTGTCATCAGCGTTCCGGTGGCCGCTCGACGGTCCGCCCGACCCGGTCCGCCGCTTCGATCCGCCGCTCCGGCCGTGGCTGCCCGGCCACCGGGGCGTCGACCTGGCCGCTGCGCCGGGTGCGGTGGTCCGCGCCGCCGGCCCGGGAACGGTGCTCTTCGCCGGCATGGTCGCCGGCCGTCCGGTGGTCACCGTGGGGCACGCCCAGGGCCTGCGCACGACCCACGAGCCGGTGCGACCGGCGGTCACGGTGGGCGACCCGGTCCGCCCCGGCGATCCCCTCGGCGTCCTGCTGGCCGGGCACGCGGGCTGTCCCGTACCGGCCTGCCTGCACTGGGGGCTACGCCGGGGCGCGGAGTATCTCGACCCACTCGCCCTGCTCGGCCTCGGGCCGGTGCGGCTGCTGCCCCTCGACGGGGCTCCGCCGCTGGAGGCCGACAGCTCACGCCCGGGCGAGCAGGGCCGGCAGGCGCACCGCCAGCCGCTCGTACTCCTCGGCGCGGTTGTAGACCTGGCCGCTCACCCGCAGCCAGCCCCGACCGCCCCACGCGTTGACCGCCACCTCGGTGGCGAGCCGGTCGGCGATCCGGGCGCGTAGTGCCCGCGCGGCGTCCAGGCTGGTCGCGACGCCGGGCGGCAGCGGGACGATCCGCATCGCCACCCCCGGTCCGCCGGGGTCCGGCAGGTCGGCGGGCGGCACGCCGAGCGCGTCCCCCACCACCCGCTGGCCGTACGCCGCCAGCGCGGCGTTGTGCGCACGGACCCGGTCGAGCCCGAGGCTGCGCAGGGTGAACAGGCCCACCGGCGCGGCCAGCCACCCGGTGTAGTCCATGGTCGCCTGCCACTCGACGTGACCCGGGAAGCCCGCCTCCTGCTCCCAGGAGACGACCAGCGGCTCGATGCGGTCCCGCCACGCCGGGGACACCACCAGGACGGCGGTGCCGCGGGCGGCGTACGCCCACTTGTGCAGGTTGCCCACCCAGAAGTCGGCGCCGATGCCGGCGACGGTGGCCGGCAGCATGCCGGGGGCGTGGGCGGCGTCGACCAGGACCGGCACCCCGTGCTCGCGGGCCACCCCGACGATCGCGGCCACCGGGAGGAGCCGGGCGGTGGGGGAGGTGAGCTGGTCGACCACGAGCAGCCGGGTCCGGCCGGGACGCAGCCCGGCGCGGACGATCTGGAGGATCTCCTCGTCGGTCGCGGCCAGCGGCACTTGGAGCGCCCGCGTCACGGCCCCGGTACGCCGGCACTCCCGGGCGATGGACAGGTCCACCGCGCCGTAGCCGTGCTCGGTGGTGAGCACCTCGTCGCCGGGGCGCAGGCCCATCGACTGCAGGACCACCGCCACACCGGTGGTGGCGTTCGGGACGAGCGCGGTGCCGTCCGGGTCGGCCCCGAGAAAGGTCGCCAGGTGCCGGCGGGTGTGCGTGATGCGCTCGGTCAGCCCCACCGTGAAGAAGCGCAGCGGGTTCGCCTCGACCTCGTCGCGCAGCCGCTGCTGGGCCCGCTGCACGCCGATCGGCACGGCACCGAACGATCCGTGGTTGAGGTGGCTGACCGCCGCGTCGAGGGAGAAGAGCAGGCGCGCTCCCGGAATCGGCTCGGGTGGCTGGGGAACGCTCACCGGATGATCGTAACGGTCGCCCCGATCACCGACCGTGCTCGTTGACGGTCGTCGATCGGCCGGTCCGGGTCAGGCGCGCGGGTGGGCCTGACGGTAGGCGGCCCGCAGCCGCTCCACCGAGACGTGCGTGTAGATCTGCGTGCTGGCCAGCGACGAGTGGCCCAGGATCTCCTGCACCGCCCGCAGGTCCGCGCCGCCTTCGAGCAGGTGGGTGGCGGCCGAGTGGCGCAGCCCGTGCGGGCTGGTGTGGGGAAGTCCGGCTGCCTCGGCGTACCCGCTCACGATGCGGCGGGCGGTCGTCGGGTTGAGCCGGCCGCCGCGGGCGCCCAGCAGCAGGGCGCCACGCGTGGCCGGACCGGCCAGGACGGGCCGACCGTCGCGCAGCCACTCGTCGAGCGCCCGCTGGGCCGGCAGCCCGTACGGCACCGTCCGTTCCCGCCCACCCTTGCCGAACACCCGGACCACCCGCCGGGAATGGTCGACGTCGGCGACGTCCAGGCCACACGCCTCGCTGATCCGCACCCCGGTGCCGTAGAGCAGTTCCAGCAGCGCCCGGTCGCGCAGCAGCACCGCCGCCCCGACGGCGTCGTCGGGCGGTCCGGCGGGCGGCATCGGGCCGGCGGGCGGCACCGGGCCGGCGGGTGGCACCGGGCCGGCGGGTGGCGCGGCGGGGCCGGGGGTGTCGTCGGGCGGCGCGGCGGTGCCGGGGGTGTCGTCGGGCTCCGCGGCGCTCCTGCCCGGCGCCTCCACCAGGGCGGCGGCCTGCTCGGCGCGGAGCACGGTGGGCAGCTCCCGTCTCGCCTTCGGACTGGCCAGGGTGGCCGCCACATCGGTGGGGAGCAGTCCCGCACGATGGGCCCAGGCGCTGAACGTCCGTGCCGACGCGGCGCGCCGGGCCAGCGACGACCGGGCGGCCCCCGTGGTGCGTTGCCGGGCAAGCCAGCTGCGCAGGACCCCCAGATCCAGGTCCGCCAGCTCGGTGCAGCTCATCCGGGTGGCATGGTCCAACATCGACACGACGTCCGCGACGTACGCCCGCACGGTGTGCGCCGAGCGGTTACGGACCCCGGCCAGGTGACCGGCGAAGTCGTCCACCGCCTCGCGCATCGTCGGCGGAAGGGCCTGGTGCGCCGCCCGGGTGCTGCGCGTCGCCCGCCCCGCCGCGTCGCCCGGCGTCGTGTCCTGGGTTGGCACGGGTCCACCCTACGACCGGGCGGTCCTCCGGTGGTGACAGCCGCTGCTGCACCAGGTGTCCGCGATACCCGAGCCGTCCTTTCCGTGGACTGCCGCGTGTCGCCCGGCGGGACGTCATGGATTAGCCCGGCTGCGGCGAGCAGACTGTCGTACAACGGGGCGCGAGCCCTGGTCGGTGGCCCGGCGGCCGGCCGGGAACGACGAAGGGGGACTGGCCATGGGGGTGGACGTCGTCCTCTACCGGATGGTGCCCGTCGGCCCGGGGCGGCGGCGGTACGTGACGGCGGAGGTGTTGCCCGACCCCGACGACGTGCTGCTGGGTCTGGTGCGGCGGGTCCGGAGCACCGGCCGTACCCCCGTCCTCGACCGGGTCGACCCGGTGGGTCTGCTGGTGGTGCCGGCCGACCGCGCGGCTCACCTCGCCGACGAGCTGGCCTGCCTGGAGGAGGTGGCCCGGGACGAGGCCGAGGTGGCGCACGTCCGCCGCCTCGACCGGTTGGCACGACGGCTGCGCGCGGATCACGACATGGAACTCCGCTTCGAGGGCGACTGACGGGCCGTACCGGTCCCGGGCTCACCGCACCCTTCCGGCGTCGGCGCGACCCGAGCGCCGAGGTGGCGGCACCAGCGCGTACCCGTCGTCGTGCCGGACCACCAGGGCCAACTCCTCCAGCATGGACAGTTTGCGCAGGGCGGTACGCAGACCGACACCGGCGCGGGCGGCCAGCACGTCCACCCCGACCGTGCCACGGCGCGGCAGGGCCTCCACGATCGAGCGCGCGTCGTCGTCCAGCAGGTCGGCCGGGCGTTCCGGGCCACGGGGCAGCGGGGCCAGGTCCCCGATCCGGTCCACCTCCTCCAGCACGTGCGCGAGCCCGGTGACGAGGCGGGTCTCGGGCTCCTCCCGCAGCAGTTCGTGGGTGCCGACGGACATCGCCGAGGTGACCGGACCGGGCACCACCATCGTCCGGCGGGCCAGGGCGAGCGCCCGGCGGGCCGTCTGGGTCGCGCCGCTGCGGGCCGCCGCCTCGACCAGCACCGTCCCCCGGGTGCCGGCGGCGATGACACGGTTGCGGATCAGGAACCGTGGCTTGAGCGGTTCCGCCCCGGGCATCCACTCACTCACCAGCAGCCCTGAGTCGGCGATCCGGTCGAACAGCGCGGCGTTGCCCATCGGGTAGGGCCGGTCCACCCCGCAGGCCAGCACGGCCACCGTCAGGCCACCGGCGGTGAGGGCGCCCCGGTGGGCTGCTGCGTCGATGCCGAAGGCGCCGCCGGAGACCACCGTCCAGTCCCGTTCGGCCAGTCCGTAACCGAGTTCGGTGGCGACGTGGTTCCCGTACCCGGTGGCGGCCCGGGCGCCGACCACCGCGACGGACCGCTCGAACGCCTCGCCGAGCGG
The DNA here is from genome assembly GCF_044465805.1 of Micromonospora sp. NPDC049497. NCBI lineage: Bacteria > Bacillati > Actinomycetota > Actinomycetes > Micromonosporales > Micromonosporaceae > Micromonospora > Micromonospora sp. NPDC049497. The sequence continues at coordinate 45,933 of NZ_JBITMC010000027.1, forward strand.
CCACGAGCCGCGTACCCAGAAGCAGAGCGGTGGGGCGGTCTCCTGGTCGACGCGGCGGCGGGCATCGGGAAGGCGCAGGCGGCGCAGCTCGCCGACCCGCGCCGGCCACTCGTCGTCGGTCGGGACGACGACGCGGGCGCCCAGCCGGTCCGTACGGGCCAGCGCCTCGGCGGCCACCGCCCGCGCGTCCCCCTCGGCGCTGCGGGCCGCCACGGTGGCCCGCAGTGATTCCTCCGGCCCGCCACCGTCGAGCAGCAGGTCGAGCGCGTCGACCGGGCCATGGCACTCGACCAGGTGGTGGACCGAGCGGGTGCCCGGCTCGGTGAGCCAGGTCAGGGCCACGCGGGCCAGGGTCTGCTCGTCGGCGTCACTCACGCCGTCACCTCGCTGCGGCGGACAGCGTGCGTCACCACGCCGCCGAGCCGGACGGTCCACTCGCTCACGTTCCCTCTCCCGTCCTGAGTTGGATGGCCTCCCGGACGTCCTCCCGGTCCGGTCGGTCCCGACCGTCGAGGTCGGCGATCGTCCAGGCCAGGCGGACGATCCGGTCGAAGCCCCGAGCGGAGACCGAGCCGGAGTCCAGTCGCGTCCGCAGCTCGGCGGTGTCCTTCCCGGCCAGCCGCCACGGTGGGCGTCGCAGGTCCGGGCCGGGTATCTCGGCGTTGAGCCGTCGGCCGAGGGGCGCCCACCGCGCGCGGGCCGCTTCCCGGGCGACGGCCACCCGGCGCGCCACCGTGGCCGACGACTCCCGGTCGACGGTGGCCTCCATCAGCTCGGCCGCCCGCACCGGCGGAAGGCGCACCTGCACGTCGATCCGGTCCAGGAGGGGACCGGACAGCCGCCCCAGGTAACGCCGCCGCACCTGCGGCGCGCACTCGCAGTACGCGTCACCGGCCGGCTTCGCGCACGGGCAGGGGTTGGCGGCGAGGACCAGTTGGCTCCGCGCCGGGTACTCGGTGCCGCCGCGGCTCCGCGCCAGCTGCACCCGCCCGTTCTCCAGCGGCTGGCGGAGCGCCTCCAACGCGCCCTTGCTGAACTCCGGTGCCTCGTCGAGGAAGAGGACCCCGCGGTGGGCGAGGGACACCGCACCGGGTCGCGCCAGCCCGGACCCGCCGCCGACCAGCGACGCGACGGTGGCGGTGTGGTGCGGCGCCTGGAACGGCGGCCGGCGCAGCAGCCGCCCGCCCGCCGGCAGCAGGCCGGCGATCGAGTGCAGCGCCGTCACCTCCAGCGCGGCCTCGTCGTCCAGCTCGGGCAGCAACGACGGGAGCCGCTCGGCGAGCATGGTCTTCCCGGCGCCGGGCGGACCGAGCAGCGCCAGGTGGTGCCCACCGGCGGCGGCGACCTCCAACGCGCGGCGGCCCAGGTCCTGACCGGCGACGTCGGCCAGGTCCGGGCCGTCCGGCCCCGGGGGCGGGTCCGCCGTGTCCGGCTCGATCAGCGGTACGCCGTCGCGAACGAAGGCGACCAGCCGGTGCAGCGTGTCCACCGCCCGGACCCGGATCCCCGGGATGACGGCCGCCTCGGCGGCGTTGCCCACCGGGACGATCACCCGCTCGACGCCCGCCTTCGCCGCCGCCGCGACCATCGGCAGGACGCCCCGCACCGGCCGGACCGTGCCGTCCAGCCCCAGCTCACCGAGGACCGCCACCCGTTCCAGGGGTAGCAGGGGCAGCTCGCCGGAGCCGCCCAGCAGGGCCGCCGCGATGGCCAGGTCGAAGGCCGAGCCGAACTTCGGCAGGGTCGCCGGCAGGAGGTTCAACGTGATGCGGCGGTTGGGCCAGCGCTGGCCGGAGTTGACCACCGCCGCCCGGACCCGGTCCCGAGCCTCGTAGAGGGCCGTGTCCGGCAGCCCGGAGATCACCACCGCCGGCAGTCCGGGGGCGAGGTCCGCCTCGACCTCCACCAGGTGCCCGGTCACGCCGACCAGGCCCACGCAGAGCACCTTCGCGTAGCTCACGTCCACACCTCGCGCCGCATCTAGAACGCCCCCTTGAGGTGTTCGACGCGGGCGGCGCCGGCCGGGCTGAGGCGTACCGAGATCACGTCGAAGCGCACCTCGTCGGCCGTCGTGCAGGTCTCGCCCAGCCATCGGGCGGCCAGCCCACGCAGCCGGCGGGCCTTGGCCGGCACGACGGCCTCGGCCGGGCAGCCGAAGTCGTCCGTACGACGGGTCTTCACCTCGCAGAAGGCGAGCACCGGCCCGTCCCACGCGATGATGTCGATCTCACCGGCCGCACAGCGCCAGTTCCGCGCCACCGGCCGCAGGCCGGTCCCGATCAGGTGCCGTACGGCGCACCGCTCGCCGTACGCGCCGACCGCCTGGTTCCGCTTCGTCATGCCGGCACCGTGCCGCGTACGTCCGCACCGCGCAGCCCTCGACGGCCCGCCTGTGGACGACGGAGGCGCCTGTGGACAACCGGACGATCATGCCCTCGATGTGCTACGGCACCGACCCCGCACGAGTTGCGCCGTCCGACGGCAGCGAGCAGCGGTCAAGGGCGTTCCAGGTGGGCCTGGCAGGGGCTTTCCGCACAGGGTCGATCGACAAACCGGGGCGGCGCTGCGGGCGTGCGTGCCGTCGCCGTCAGACGGGCGCAGCGTTCCTCAGGAAGGACAGCAGACGTGGGTCGAGGTCGTTCGGCGTGAGAACTTCGGCGTCGGCCGGGGGCTCGATCGACAGCCGGTTACCAAAGCCGCTGTAGAGGAACCGCCATTCGCTGGCGTCCAACACCGGCTGGTCGAAACGGATCGTCAGACTGGTGATCCGGTCCTGCGGATCGAGGGTGGCGCTGAACGGCACAGTGGGATCCGTCGCCGGTGAGATCCTGTCCAGTGCGGTGCCGAGGAGAGGATGCTGACGCAGATCGAGGCTGCCACGAACAGCCCGCTCGGTGACGCGTTGCGGCTCGACCACCGTTTCGACGAGTCCCGGCAGGTCGGTTGCCACCTGCCTCAGGAGGAGAAGTGAGGAGTCGTCAGCTGGGATCCGCGAAAAATCGATCGGTAGCCACCCCGCAGGTGGCTCGCCGAAGCCGAAGAACCGGGCCCAACTTTCCGTGCCGACGGTCTTCACCTCGATCCACTGCGGGCGTCCTGGCTGCTCGATGGGAAAGCTGATGGTCATGGTGCTACGTCGCCGCGCGGGATCGAGCTCCAATTCAATCCCGCCCAGGTATCCCTCAACGCCGCCCTCGTGCCTCATGGTCAACCGCACGGTGAAGGTGTCCTGGCCGACTTTCTCGGCGCCCTCACGCAGCCATGTCTTGAGGTCCTTCGCCGCGGCTGTAGCGGAGGGACGAGGTACTGATCGCTGTGGCGAGTCATCGGCGCAGCCGCCGGCAACGGCCAGAAGGACAGCAGATACGGCTGATGCCGCCACCCTCTTCGCCCTGCCAGTTCCATGCCGCCGCGACTGACCGACCGACCCTGACCATCTGATCAACTGGCTCTCCTCTTCGAGAGTCACGGCACCGCGCCAGCGCAGTGCGCCTGCCAGCCGGCTTCGCGCCTCGATTCCCAGTTCACCATGCGAATCGGGGTGCAAGCGCGGTGCCGCGTAGCACGCCAGCAAGCTACAGCACCCGACGCCGAAGCGGCCTGAGGTGGTGGTGACCGCCGGCCGAAGGCTCTGTAGCACCGTCACCGAGCTCGCAAGGTCGCGTGGAGCGAGGACTGAGCGGCAGGGCGTAGCCGACTAGCCTCACGAGATGGCCTACGACTGGCGAGCCGACCGGGTCGGAGCGGCCCTCACCGGCCGCAATCCCACGGTCCTTCGACGCCTCACCGCCGGCTTCGCCGTGATCGGCGACGGGCAGCACCTCCCGGGCTACTGCGTCCTGATCACGGACGACCCGTCCGTCGATCGCCTCACCGACCTGCCCCGCGAGCGCCGCCTGGCGTTCCTCGCCGACATGGACCTGCTCGGCGAGGCGGTGGCCGGCGTGTGCGCCCGGCGGGATCCGGGCTTCCGCCGGGTCAACTACGAGATCCTCGGCAACCTCGACTCCTTTCTGCACGCCCATGTGCGTCCCCGTTACGACTGGGAGCCGGCCGAGTTGCGGCGTGGCCCGGTCTATCGGTACCCGGACGAGGTGTGGCGCGACCCCGCGTACGCTCTCGGCACGCGGCACGACGGCCTTCGCGCCGCGCTCACGGCGGAACTCGACCGACTGGTCGAACACGCCACCTCGGGGTGACTTTCCGTGTATGCCCGATCACCCCTCCCGCGTGAGGTGAGCGGGGCCGGCGGTTGGTGTGCGGGGCGAATGGCGCACGTGGATCCGGTCGCATACGGTGCCGACGTGGACGGACGACGGAGCTTTGCCGAAGACCAGGAGTCACGTTGGTATCCCGGGGGACGTGACCGAGGCTACGGGGACCCGGACTGGCGCGAAGGAGCCGAGGCCCGGTACCGGGACGATGACCCGCGTGCTCCCGAGCAGCGTGGCGGCGACGACGCCCGCTACGGCGACCCCGGGCCGGGCGTCGGGACGCGGCGCGGCGACGCCGACCGTGGGCGGTACGGCGGTGCCGAGGAATCCGGCCGGTTCGCGATCACCGAGGGTGACTCCGGCCGCTTCTCGCCCGTTGACGACGAGTCGGATCGGTTCGGCGCGGTGGGCGCGTACGGGGACGTCCGGACCGACACCGAGGGTTACCGTGCGAGCCGCACGCGCCGGGCGGAACCGGATTCGCCGGAGACGTCGGGGGAGTTGCCGGGCGAGCGGGGCGGCCGCCGTGCCGCCCGCGAGCCGCGCGACGGCCTGGCGGCGTCGAGCGCCGACGCGCTGGCCGGTGGCGGTCCCGTGGTCGATCCGACCCGGCCGGCACCGTTGGGCGGTTACCCGATCGTCGGGCCCAAGCCGGTCGAACCGCCCCAGACGCCCCACCCGCTGGAGATGCCGACCGGTCCGATGCCGTCGGTCGGCCCCCGGATGGACGGCCCGCCCGGAGAGATGCCGTACCCGCCGGTGGTCGCCCCGCCCTCCGGTGCCCCGGCCGGTGACGGGGTCTACCGCACCCGCCGCCCCGCGCTGGCGGTGCTCTTCGCCGTCCTGGTCGTCGTCTTCGAGATCCCCGCGCTGCGGGTGCTGCTGGACGGGCTGACCGGCGACCCGGTGTCGTCGTCGAACGTCGTGGTCGGGACGTTCCTCGTGTGCGGCCTGCCGATCTTCGCCACCGGGCTGTACGGACTGCGTACCGGTGGGCTGTCCCTGGCCGAGGGGAATCGGGGCTGGCTGCGCCCGCCGACGGCGTACCTCACGGTGGGCCTGGTGCTCTTCGTGGCCGCCGCCCTCGCCGCCGGCTGAGCGACGCCTCTCCGCACGCCGGCCGGGCCCACCGGTCGGCGTGCGGTGTTAAGCGGGGGCCCTTCTACTACCGCAGGCGTTAACGGGGGCCCTTCCTTGCATCCCCGGGGTGGGGTGGTCGGGGAGGGGCGTACACTGGTCGACTGGCGACCGCCTCGTGCGGTCGACCTCGCGCGCCCTCTCCACGAGTCTCGTGGGGCGACGGCCTCCCTGGTCCCGATCTTGGTCGGGTCCGCCATGGCCGACGACCGGGCGCCAGGATGCCCGGCCGCCGGCCGGGCGTGACAACCAGGGACGTCAGGAGTACCCCACCATGGCCGTCGTGACCATGCGCCAGCTGCTGGAGAGCGGTGTCCACTTCGGGCACCAGACCCGGCGCTGGAACCCGAAGATGAAGCGCTTCATCTTCACCGAGCGCAACGGTATCTACATCATCGACCTGCGCCAGACCCTCGACTACATCGAGAAGGCCTACGAGTTCGTGCGCGGGACCGTCGCCGAGGGTGGCAGCATCCTCTTCGTCGGCACCAAGAAGCAGGCCCAGGAGGCCATCGCCGAGCAGGCGACGCGGGTCGGTCAGCCGTACGTCAACCACCGTTGGCTCGGTGGCATGCTGACCAACTTCCAGACGGTGTACAAGCGCCTGCAGCGGATGAAGGAGCTGGAGGCCCTGGGTGACCTGACCGGCACCGCCGCCGGTTACACCAAGAAGGAGACCCTGCAGCTGTTCCGCGAGAAGACCAAGCTCACCAAGACCCTTGGTGGCCTGCGGGACATGCAGAAGCTCCCGGCCGCGGTCTGGATCGTGGACACCAAGAAGGAGCACATCGCCGTCGACGAGGCCCGCAAGCTGGGCATCCCGGTGATCGCCGTGCTCGACACCAACTGCGACCCGGACGAGGTCGACTTCCCGATCCCGGGCAACGACGACGCGATCCGCTCGGCCGAGCTGCTGACCCGGGTCGTGGCCGCCGCCGTCGCCGACGGCCTGATCGCGCGCTCCGGCCGTCGCCGGGGCACCGACGAGAAGCCGGAGCCGGGCGTCGCCTCCGACGAGCCGCTGGCCGAGTGGGAGCGCGAGCTGCTGGAGGAGCCGAAGAAGGCCGACGAGCAGCCCGCGCAGCAGCAAGCCGAGCAGCCGGCTGAGAAGCCGGCCGAGCAGCCGGCCGCCGCCGCCGCGGAGTGACCGCGCCGCCGCTTCCCCACCGTCCGATTTTTCGGACGGTGGGGAAGCGGCAGGTACGCCGGGCACATCGCGCTCGGATCCGGGTAACCGGCACCACAGACCATCCCACCCGCCGTCTCCAACACCGAAGAGAGAGCCATGTCCAACTTCACCGCCGCGGACGTCAAGAAGCTCCGCGACCTGACCGGCGCCGGCATGATGGACAGCAAGAAGGCGCTGACCGAGGCCGAGGGCGACTTCGACAAGGCCGTTGAGATCCTGCGCGTCAAGGGCGCCAAGGACGTCGGCAAGCGTGCCGGCCGGACCGCCGCGAACGGCCTCGTTGCGCACTCCGGCAAGGCCCTGCTCGAGCTGAACTGCGAGACCGACTTCGTCGCCAAGACCGAGGCGTTCATCGCGCTGGCCCAGCAGCTCGTCGAGCACGGCGAGCGGGCGGCCGTCAGCAACGCCGAGGAGCTGCTCGCCAGCGAGCTGAACGGCAAGACGGTCGCGGACCTGATCCAGGAGCAGTCGGCCAAGATCGGCGAGAAGCTGGTTCTCAACCGGTTCGCCAAGCTGGACGGCACCGTCGCGGTCTACCTGCACCGCAAGAGCCAGGACCTGCCCCCGGCGGTCGGCGTGCTCGTGGAGTACTCCGGCAAGACCGACGAGGCCGGTGACGCCGACGCGCGTGCCGCCGCCATGCAGATCGCCGCGATGCGGCCGAAGTACCTCACCCGGGACGAGGTTCCGGCCGAGGTCGTCGAGTCCGAGCGGCGCATCGCCGAGCAGACGGCCCGCGAGGAGAACAAGCCCGAGGCTGCGCTGCCGAAGATCGTCGAGGGCCGGGTCAACGCGTTCTTCAAGGACTACGTCCTGGTCGAGCAGGCCTCGGTCGCCGACAACAAGAAGACGGTGAAGCAGATGCTGGCCGAGGCCGGCATCGAGGTCAGCCGCTTCATCCGGTTCGAGGTCGGCCAGGCCTGAGCCGGTTCCCGGGCGTGCGGACGCCCGGGGCAGGGAAACGTCGACGAGGAGGCCGCCGGTGTACGTGACAGGCACCGCGGCCTCCTCGTCACATAGGGTCTGCTACGGCAGTTTCGCGGTACGCGGCGCCCGGGGCGCGCGCATGGGAGAGGGCGGGGCGGATGACGCAGGTTGTGAGTGACCGGAGTCTGGCGGCGGACGATCCGACGGCGCCGCCCCCCGGCCGATCCCGCCGGGTGGTGCTGAAGCTCTCCGGCGAGGTGTTCGGTGGGGGCGCGATCGGGGTCGACCCGGACGTCGTCCAGGCCATCGCCCGCCAGATCGCGACCGTGGTGCGCCGGGGCGTGCAGGTCTCCGTGGTGGTGGGCGGCGGCAACTTCTTCCGGGGCGCCGAGCTGCAGAAGCGCGGCATGGACCGGGCACGCGCCGACTACATGGGCATGCTGGGCACTGTGATGAACTGCCTGGCGTTGCAGGACTTCCTGGAGAAGGAGGGCATCGAGACGCGCGTGCAGAGCGCGATCACGATGGCCCAGGTCGCCGAGCCGTACATCCCGCTGCGCGCGATCCGGCACCTGGAGAAGGGCCGCGTGGTGATCTTCGGCGCGGGTGCCGGCATGCCGTACTTCTCCACCGACACGGTCGCCGCGCAGCGCGCGCTGGAGATCCGTGCCGACGTGGTGCTGATGAGCAAGAACGGCGTGGACGGCGTCTACACCGCCGACCCCCGGATCGACCCGACGGCCAGCAAGTTCGACTCGATCACCTTCTCCGAGGTGCTGCGCCGCAACCTGCGGGTGGCCGACGCCGCCGCGTTCAGCCTCTGCATGGAGAACGGCCTGCCGATGCTGGTCTTCGGCGCGCAGGGCGACGACACGATCATCCGGGCCGTGGGTGGCGAGCAGATCGGCACGCTGATCACCACCTGAGCGACCCGGCGGCGACCGCAGCGGTCCTGGCGACACGACAAGCCCACCACGAGCACAGAAGGAGGCGAGGAGACCGGTGATCGACGACACCCTCCTCGAGGCCGAGGACAAGATGGAGCGTGCCATCGAGCACGCCAAGGAAGAGTTCGGCGCCATCCGCACCGGTCGCGCCAACGCCGCCATGTTCTCGAAGATCATCATCGACTACTACGGCAGCCCCACGCCGCTGCCGCAGATGGCGTCGATCGGGGTTCCCGAGCCCCGGATGGTCATCATCAAGCCGTACGACAACTCGCAGATCAACGCCATGGAGAAGGCGATCCGCGACTCCGACCTCGGCGTGAACCCGAACAACGAGGGCAACCAGCTGCGCATCCTGCTCCCCCAGATGACCGAGGAGCGCCGCCGCGAGATGATCAAGGTGGCCCGGCACAAGGGTGAGGAAGCCAAGGTCGCCATCCGCAACATCCGGCGCAAGGGCAAGGAAGAGCTGGACCGGCTGGTCAAGGACGGCGAGGTCGGCGAGGACGACGGCCGCCGCGCCGAGAAGGACCTGGACGACCTGACCCAGAAGTTCGTGGCCGGCGTCGACGAACTGGTCAAGCACAAGGAAGCCGAACTGCTGGAGGTCTGACCCCCGGCCCGGCGACCGACCCCACGGCACCGGCGCCGCCCTCGCGGGCGTGCGACCGGTGCCGTCGTCGTCCGCGCGGCCGTCCGGGTCCGAAGGGGTGGAGGCCGACGTCCGGGGTACGTAGTCCGGGCGTGCAGTAGGCTCGGCACGATTCCCGGCCACCCTGGGGTGAACGGTGGGGATCGGCCGGCCGACGAACCGGTCAACTGGACGGAACGCTCGCTCGGGTAGGGGATGGTTGTGGTTGTGCGTCATGTGGTCCGTCTCGCGCCGTGTACGACCGGTGCGTGATGTCCCACCTAGACCCGTACGGCAGCGCCGATCCCCGTGGCCGGGAGCGGCCGGACCGTCCCGCCCCCACGTCCGGGTTGCCCTGGCCGGAGCCCGACATCGAGCCCGCTGCGCGGGCCCGCCGTCCCGGCATCGCGCCTGACCTGTACGCCGAACCGCGCACCCGCCCCTGGCAGGAGCCCGACGGCGGCACCCGGCCGCGGCACCACGGGGACGTCCCCGGTGACCGCCTCGGCCACGAGCACCCGGCCGAGCCGCACCGGCACGGCGATGTCGTGCCTCCCGCGTACAACGGCTTCCCGGGCGGTCGCGACCGTCCCGACGACGACCAGCCGACGGCGCAGTTCGAGGCGGTCCGGGAGACCGGGCCGGACTCCGGCCCGGAGAGCGACCCGGAGCGGGCGGGCGGCCGGCGGCAGCGTGGCCGGCGCCGGGCCGGCGCGGGCCGGCCGGCGAACGGTCAGCCGGCGCCCAGCCGGGCCGGCCGCAACCTGCCGGCCGCGATCGCGGTCGGCCTGTGCCTGGGCGCCCTGATCGTGGTCCCGCTCGTCCTCTACCCGCCGGCCTTCCTGCTGGTGCTGGCCGGCGCGGTCGGTGTGGGCATCTGGGAGATGGCGCGGGCGGTACGCCGGGCCGACGCGCACCCGCCGCTGGTGCCGCTGGTCGCCGGCGGAATCCTCACCGTCGGGCTCGCGTGGTTCGCCGGTCTCGACGCGCTCACCCTCGGCCTCGTGGTGACCCTGCTGGGGACGCTGGTCTGGCGTCTCGGCGACGGCACGCGCGGCCTCGCCCGCGACCTCACCGCGGCGACCGTGATCACGGTGTACGTGCCGTTCCTCGCCGGGTTCGCCGCCCTGCTCGCGGCGGCGCCCGACGACGGCCCGCTGCGGGTGCTGGTGACCGTGGTCGCGGTGGTGCTCTCCGACACCGGCGGGTACGCGGCCGGCGTGAACTTCGGCAAGCGGCCGATGGCGCCCACGATCAGCCCGAAGAAGTCCTGGGAGGGCTTCGCCGGATCGGTCACCGCGGCGGCGGTCGGCAGCGCCCTGCTGCTGTGGCTCCTCTTCGACGTGGCCCCGTGGTGGGGGGCGCTGTTCGGGGTGGCGATGTCCTGCGCGGCCGTCCTCGGTGACCTCGCCGAGTCGATGATGAAGCGGGACCTGGGCATCAAGGACATGAGCAACCTGCTCCCCGGGCACGGTGGCCTGATGGACCGGCTGGACTCGATCCTCTTCGCGGTGCCCACCGCGTACCTGCTGCTGGCGGTCTACGTCCCGGTGGTGGGGTGAGGTGTGAATCACGCTCCGGATGGGGCCCCGGCCGGGCGGCCGGGGGCGATTCGGCACCCTCGGACAGGTGCCTCGCCCGGTCGGCGTGACAGACTGGATCCGCCATGACGAGCCTTCCCCTGATCCCCGTCGACCCGGACGCCACCGGATCCCGCCGCGCCTCGATGCCGCCGCAGCACCTCGCCGACCTGGACCTCGCCGGTCGTCGTGCCCTGGTGAGCGAGCTGGGCGAGCCGGCCTTCCGTGCCGCGCAGATCTCCACCCACTACTTCGGGCGGCTGGTCCGGGACCCGGAGCAGATGACCGACCTGCCGGCCGCCACCCGCGCGAAGCTGGCCGACCGGCTGCTGCCCCGCCTGCTGACCCCGGTGCGGGAGCTGGCGTGCGACGACGGGGCCACCCGCAAGGCGCTCTGGCGGCTGCACGACGGCTCGCTGGTGGAGAGCGTGCTGATGGGCTACCCGGACCGGGTGACCGTCTGCATCTCCAGCCAGGCCGGCTGCGGCATGGCCTGCCCGTTCTGTGCCACCGGCCAGGCCGGGCTGACCCGCAACCTGTCCACCGCCGAGATCGTCGACCAGGCCGTCTACCTGGCCGGCGTCGCCGCCTCCGGCGCGGTGGCCGGTTCGCCGCCCCGGCTGTCGCACGTCGTCTTCATGGGCATGGGCGAGCCGCTGGCCAACTACAACCGGGTGATCGCGGCGATCCGTCGGCTGGTCACGCCCGCGCCCGAGGGGCTCGGCCTGTCGCAGCGGCACATCACCGTTTCCACGGTCGGCCTGGTTCCGGCCATCCGCCGACTGGCCAGCGAAGACCTCTCAGTGACCCTTGCGCTGTCGTTGCACGCCCCCGATGATGAGCTGCGCGACGAACTCGTGCCGGTCAACCAGCGCTGGAAGGTTTCCGAGGTGCTGGACGCGGTGTGGGACTACGCAGGTCGGACGGGCCGTCGTGTGTCGATCGAGTACGCGATGATCAAGGACGTGAACGACCAGCCGTGGAGAGCCGATCTGCTCGGGCGGCTGTTGGCCGGCAAGCTGGCCCACGTGAACCTCATCCCGCTCAACCCGACGCCGGGCAGCCGCTGGGACGCGAGCCCGAAGCCGGTCGAGCGGGAGTTCGTCCGGCGGTTGCGCGACGCCGGGGTGTCCACCACGGTGCGGGACACCCGGGGGCGCGAGATCGACGGGGCGTGTGGGCAGCTGGCCGCCGCGGAGGACAGCGACACCGTTGGGGCCGGGGAGACACCGTGACCGGGCGTAGCGAACGAAACCAGGAGACATAGTGGCGAGTCAGGGTCAGCGTTTCCGGCGTAAGGCGCTCCGCCGGGGATACAAGGTCGATGAGGTGGACGCCTTCCTGGACCGGGTCGAGGCCACTCTCGCCGGCCAGCCACTCGGCGCGCCCGTGGCCTCCCAGGAGGTCCACGACGTCGTCTTCCGGGTTCGCTTCAACGGTTACGACGAGTGGCAGGTCGACCTGCACCTGGACCGGGTGGAGCGGCAGCTCGCCGAGTTGGAGGAACGCGGTGGCGTCGGACGGGGTTCCGACCCCCGGCTTCCCGACCGGCTCGGACCGCCCGACCGGATGGGCCCCCCGATGCGGGACGACCGGGGCATGTCCCCCGTCCCGCAGCCGATGCCGCCCCGCGTGATGCCGGCGCAGTCCGGTCCGCCCGCCGACCGCTACGGTCGTTACGACGAGCCGACCGGCGCGTACGCCGGCGGTTACGACGCCCCGCGCGGCGGCTACGAGCCGTCCCGTGGCCCGGGCGGTCCGGGCGCCCCGATGGGGCCGGGTGGCCCGATGGGTCCCGGCGCCCCGGGGCACGGTGGCCCGCAGCGCGGCCTGCCCGCCGGTCCCGGTGGCTACGGCCAGGACGGCCCCGGCGGCTACGGGCAGGACGCTCCCGCGGGTTACGGCCAGGAGCCGCGCTTCGACGGCTTCGAGGCCGGCCGGCACGGCCGCACCGACATGACCGCCGAGATCCGCATGCCCGAGCGTGAGATGCGCGGCCCCGGCCCCGGTGGCCCGCCGATGCCGTCCCAGCAGGGCTTCGGCGGCCCCGGGATGCCCGGTCCGCCGGCCGTGCCCGGCCCGCCCGCCATGGCCGGTCCGCCGATGGCCGGCCCGCCCGGTAGCGACCTCTACCGGGTCGACCAGATCCGGCGTAGCTTCCAGGTCCGCCGGTTCGGCAGTGGGTACGACCCGGACCAGGTCGACCGCTTCTTCGAGACCCTGCTCGGCGGCATGCAGGGGCGCAACCCGATGCCGGTGAACCCCCGGGACCTCGACACGCTCCGCTTCGGGCTGGTGCAGGGCGGCTACTTCGAGGCCGAGGTCGACGCCGCGCTGAAGGACGTGCAGGACATCCTGCTCGGCCGCTGACCGCGTACGACGAGGGCCCGCTCCCCGGTGGGGGTGCGGGCCCTCGTGCGTGTCGGTGTCCGGTGCCGGCGCGTCCCTAGGACCGCAGGCCGTTGCGGCGCAGCACCGTGTCGCCGATGACGATGGCCAGCAGCAGCACGGCGAGGCCGACCAGCCAGATGTCCTCGACCCTGCCCTCGTGGTTGCCGCAGAGCATCGCCAGCAGCGCCAGCGCGACGACGACCGCGCCGATCCGCCCGGACTTGCGGTGCCCCGGCTTGTGCTGGTCCGGCGACGTTACCGGCTCGCTTCCTGCCACTGTCGGTCCTTCCCTCGCGATCGGATCTCCGGATAGTCTGGCACGCCCCGTACGGGGCCCGGCGCAGGGTCCGACCGGACGGGAGCCGTCACACGCGGCGCGCCGTGGGGCCGACCGGCCGCTGATCCACCGCCGGTGCCCGACCCGGGGGCGGTACGGACCGGTGCCCCGGGCCGAAGGGCCCGGGTCGGGCCGGGACGGCCGGCACTACCGGCGTCGCGGGGCGGTGGCCAGAGTGGCTCCGGTAGCGTTCTGACGTACACCTTGTTTGTCTTCTTGAGGGGGAACTGCGGTGCGAGTGACCGGTACGGGGCACGCCAGCATGCGGATCGACACGGCCGCGGGCAGCATCCTGTGCGACCCGTGGGTCAATCCGGCCTACTTCGCGTCCTGGTTCCCGTTCCCCGACAACTCGCTGCTCGACTGGGAGGCCCTGGGCCAGGTCGACTACCTGTACGTGTCCCACCTGCACCGGGACCACTTCGACGCGAAGCACCTGCGCGACTTCGTGTCCAAGGACGCCACCGTCCTGCTCCCCGAGTTCCCCACCTCGGAGATGGAGGACGAGCTACGGGAGCTGGGCTTCACGACGTTCCTCAAGGCGCCGAACGAGCAGGTCATGGAGCTGCCCGGTGGCCTGAAGATCATGATCCAGGCGCTGACCAGCCCGACCGACGGCCCGATCGGCGACTCGTCGTTGTGGGTCGAGTACGACGGGGTGCGCCTGCTCAACCAGAACGACGCCCGCCCCACCGACCTGAGCGTCTTCGCCGAGCTGGGCCACGTGCACGCGCACATGCTCCAGTTCTCCGGCGCGATCTGGTACCCGATGGTCTACGAGCTCCCGCAGGCGGCGAAGACGGCGTTCGGCAAGCAGAAGCGGGACCGGCAGTTCGACCGCACCTGGCGCTACATCGACGACCTGAAGGCCGACAACGTCTTCCCGATCGCCGGTCCGCCGTGCTTCCTCGACGACGCGCTGTGGCAGTTCAACGACATCCACGGCGACGAGGGCAACATCTTCCCCGACCAGTCGGTCTTCCTCGCCGAGTACGCGAAGGTCGGCGGCACCAACGGCATCGTGCTGCTGCCGGGCAGCGTCGCCGAGGTCACCACGGAGGGCACCACCACCACGCACCCGGTCCCGGTGGAGGAGTACTTCGCGAACAAGACCGCGCACCTGGAGGAGATGCGGGAGCGCAAGCGCCCGATCATCGAGGCGGAGAAGGTGTCCTGGCGGCACCCGGAGATCGACGTGCTGGCCGAGATGAAGCGCCGCATCGAACCGCTGCTGGACGAGTCGATCTACCTCGCCAAGGGCGTCGGCGGCCCGGTCCGCTTCGACCTCGTGGGCTACGACGGCGAGAGCGTCGAATCGATCGTGGTGGACTTCCCCGGCAAGGAGGTCCGGCCGTACGCGGACGAGAAGGTCCGCTATCGCTTCCGCACCGACCGGGCGCTGATCGAGCACCTGTTCCACATCGGCGAGGTGGACTGGGTCAACTCGCTCTTCCTGTCCTGCCGCTTCTCGGCGGCCCGGATCGGCCAGTACAACGAGTTCGTGTACGCCTTCTTCAAGTGCCTGTCGAGTGAGCGCCTCCAGTACGCCGAGGGCTGGTACGACGAGCACGAGCGGGCCGTCGACGCCGAGGACATCACCATCGGGGACTGGGTCGTGCAGCGCCGCTGCCCGCACCTCAAGGCGGACCTGAGCCGGTTCGGCATCGTCGAGGGCGACCAGCTCACCTGCCAGCTGCACGGCTGGCGGTTCGACCTGCCCAGCGGCCGTTGCCTCACCAGCGTCGGGCACAAGGTCCGCGCCCACCGGGCCGACGAGCAGACCCCCGCCCCGGCGGGCGAGGCGCTCAGCTGACGATCGGCTCGGGGCGGCGAGCGTGACGGGGCGTCCGGACGAGGGCGGGACGGAGTACCGGTACGGGCCCGGGCGGGAGATGAACCGGGACGCGTCCCGCGTGGAGACTTTCAGCGACGGGGTCTTCGCGGTCGTGGTGACCGTGATGGCCGTCGAACTGCTCCAGAACGGCCCCGCCCGGGCCACCAGTGAGGAGGTGCCGGACGCGCTCCTCAACGCTTGGCCGTCTTACCTGGCCTATGTGATCACCTTCGGGATCGCCGGCCAGATCTGGCTCGGGCACCACAACATGTGGCGGTACGTGGTCCGGGTGGACCAGCCCCTGCTCGTGTTCAACCTGCTCCAGTTGCTCTTCGTCGCGACGATCCCGTTCACCGCGGACCTGCTCGCGGACAACCTGCGTGCTGCCCCCACGGAACAGCGGCTGACCGCCGCCCTCTACGTCGGCACCGTGCTCGGCGAGGCCCTCTTCTTCAACCTGAGCTGGTGGTGGGCTCGCCGGCGGCGGCTGCTCCATCCCGACCTGGATCCCCGACTCGCCCGGGCGGTCTCGCGACGGTTACTGCTGCGCCCGGTGCTCTACCTTGTCGCCTTCGCCGCCGTCTTCATCGAGCCGATCCTCAGCCTCGTCCTCTACCTCGTGCTCGTCGGCCTCTCCCTCATCCGCCGCCCCGGCGACCTGCCGAGCTCGGCGGTCTGGGAACGGCGTTAAGAGGGGACCCTTCCTCTACCGAAGGCGTTAAGTGAGTGTTTGAGAATTCGGCTCAGGTGTTGGTTGCCTGGGCCGGATTCGTGTGTCGGGCTAGGCGGGTGGCCATGACGTGGATCATG
>NZ_JBITMC010000028.1:0-57058 GCF_044465805.1 Micromonospora sp. NPDC049497
CAGCTCGCGCAGCGCGTGGCGCAAGGGGTCGTCGGCGGTCAGGATCAGCGCTTTGACCAGGTTGACCGCGGCGGTGCGGGCGTCGCTGTGGTGGCCTTGTGGTTCGTCCGGTTCTCGCCGCCCCCTTTAGCGCCGGCAGCGTGCTGGTGGACTCGCACGATCGTCGAATCCACCGACACCAGCCAGTCGATGTCCCCGGCCGCGTCCGCGTCGCCCTGGACCCCGGCGAGCATCCGCTCGAACGTGCCATCGAGGGCCCACCTGCGGAAACGGGTGTAGATCGACTGCCAGGATCCGTATCGAGCGGGCACGTCCCGCCACGCCGCACCGGCCCGGATCTTCCACACGATCTCGTTGAGCACCCGCCGGTCATCGACCCGCGGCCGACCACCGGTCACGGCCGACGGCAGGTATCTCGACAGCGCTTCCCACTCGACGTCAGACAACTCATAGCGACGACCCACGCGCTACATCATCCGACACCAAGATCCTTTGAAGACACCGCCTAGCGGCTACCGGCTGACTCCGGCAGCGACACGTCGGCCTGGTGGAGCGACGGTGTACCAGTCCCTTCCTCGGCATCGCTGCTGGAGGCTCGGGCGTCGGCCAGCACTTCTGCGGGGACGTGCCGCTCGAGGAATCGTCGAGCCAGCCGAGTCGACGGATGGATGGCGATCGTGGCCACCAGGATGATGCCGGCGATCACCAGCCAGCCGGCAGCACCCCAGTTCAACGCGAGGAACGTGTACACCGCCGGCGCCCAAACCTTGCCCAGTGTGCCGCTCAGCTCGGCCGCGCCCTGGTAGGCGCCGCGCTGGCGCGGGTCCATCAGCTCGGCTTCGAAGGACCAGCTCGCCGCCGAGAGGTAGAGCTCAGCACCCGTCACAGTGACGTGGCCCAGCCAGACCAGAAAGATCGTCACCCAGCCGACGGTGTCGTGCGTCGCGAGCGTGATCAGGCAGGAGAGGACGAAGAAGGTTGAGGACAGCCGAATCGCCTTGAGCGCGGTCGGCAAGTCCCTGACGCCGCGGGAGGTGACCATCGGCAGGAAAATGCACATCACCGTGTTCGTGGCGAACAGGAAAGCTAGCACCACCCGCGGAGCGTCGGTCTGCTCGACCAGCCAGAGTGGAATGACGAGGTTCAGCAACACCTGGTTCGTCCAGAACACCCCACCGAAGAACGTGGTGAGCAGCCAACCGGGGTTACGCAGGGGACCCGGCCCGGGTATGCGCACCTTGCGGTCCTCTGGGCTGCGTTCATCGTGCGAAGCCCGCGGCAGCCGCGTGACCGCGGCCGCGTTGACCAGGAAGACCGCGGCGGTGAACCAGGGCAGTGCGTGCAGCACGTCGTTGGAGTGGAATGCGAGCGCGATTCCACCCATGACGGAGCCGAGGGTGAAGCCGAGGTTGAGCGCGGAGTACATGTAAGCGCGTGACTTCACCCGCTCGTCTGGTGGCAGCACATCGATCGTGTATGCCCCGAACGCGGCGCCGCCGAGCGCACCGATCACCTCCATGCAGACGGCCATGGTGACGTAGCCCTCGAAATCAGTGATGAACGGCCAGACGGCGAACATCGCCGCCTGCCCGGCGGCGCTGACCGCCCACATCTTCTTCGGTCCGTAGCGGTCGACCAGCTTGCCCATCGGTACGGCGGCAAGGAAGGCGGCGATGCCGGCGATCGTCAGGCCGAGACCGACCTGAGCAGCGGACAGCCCGACGATCTTGGTGAAGAACACCGCGGATCCGGTCATGAACGTGCCTTGGCCGAGCGCGAAGAGCAGCGACTGCACCGAGAGGCGGCCAGCCAGCGGCGACGGTGGGCGGGCACGGCTAAGGAGGGCTGAGAGCGTCACCTCGGGATTTTCTAGGGGCGGTACGACAGTTGTCGCGCCATTTACACGCCCCGACGGACCACCGCCGGCGACGGATCCCGCAACAGCGGAAGCACCTCCTGCGCAACAACCGCCTCGATTAGGCGCAGGCCCCGTACCGCCTGGGCACGGACCCGCCTCAACCAGGGTGCGCAAAGCCGCTTCAGCTTCGTCGGCACGCCCACCACGCTCCTGCGGAAAGCTCTGGGTCGGCTACTTCGACGAAGGTGTGTACGGCAACTTCGGTTGGGGTGGACCGGGGCCCGCACCGATCGGCGCGACCGGCATCGCCCGGTTCACCGAGACCCTGCACCCCGAGTGGCACTTCCCCACCGACGACCTCAGCCCGATCGACGACTGCTACGCGCTCAACGTCGGGCTGCCCGGCTGCACTGACGACGACAGTGTCGAGGGGCGTGCCCGCCAGTAGCTTGACCGTGATCTCGGCGTACCGCTCCCCCTGGCGTTTTCCACGTCCTGGTCGACCTGGAATCGGGGGCCGTCGGCCTCGTCGCGGGCCTTCTGCTCGCTCTGATACTGCTGAGCGCGAGCTGGTTCTCGGCCGCCCGCGCCTGCCTCTCCGCCGGGTCGGCCGACACCGGGCGCTCTCGGCCTGGCTCTTGGCGATCACCGCCCGCCATACCGCCACCCCAGCAGCCGCGACCGCGGCCCCTGCCGGTACCCAAGTCGACCGGTCTATGTTCATCGCCCAGCCCCACGCCGTGTCGCTACGGTCGTGCGGGCTACGCGACCGGCACAGCGGCTTTGTACCCTCGTAGGGGCCAAGGGTCAGGGCGTACCCCGCCGTCGGTAATGCGGTCGGTCAGATGGCCGATCAGGGTGCGACGACCGTGGCGGGCCATCCGTACTCTCACAGTCGTGTTGGCGCCCCCTCTTTGGCTCGCCGGGTGGCTGGCCACGGCCGAACTCGGAGACGTCGCGACGTGGATCTCCGCGATCGCGAACGTGGCAACTGTCGTTCTCGCCCTGGTCGCGTCCCTGGTCGGCCTCCGGATCTATCGCATTGAGTCCGGTCGCGACCAACGGGCCGAGGATGAGCGACGGGAGCGCGCCGCCGAGCAGAGGCGCCACCAAGCGGCCTCTGTGTCCGTCTGGTACGCGTTCGTCGTGGCGCCAGTACCCCCCAACATCATCAGGCAACGACCCCTGATGGCCTGGGCTGCCCAGATCCTCAATGCCTCCACCCTCCCCGTGTACGACGTGCGTCTCGTTTTTCACGGCACCGGCACGACGAAGGCATCCGAACTCGCAGCGGCGGCGGACCCAATCCGGGTCGTGCCTCCACACCAAGAGCCGGTCACTGTCGCAATGCCCCGCGCCCTGAGGACCAAAGTCCCGTACAGCGAGTCGGACAGCATCGAGGTGAGTTTGGAGTTCCGCGACGCGGCTGGAAGACGTTGGCTGCGCGACCGGAATGGTTTCCTGCTCGACGTGACGCCGATGGCGGCTACGCACCTATCTGCCGTCAAACAGTGACCCGACCGGCCCCACAAGCGCTCAAGGCGCTGGGCTGAGCCTCGCCGAAGTAGCCTTCCTCTCACCGAGCAGCAGCGGCACGTCGTACACCGGCATGTCCGGACGGGCCCGGGCGTAGCGGACCCTATGACGCCATCGCTGATGCTCGAACGCTGTGTCTGCCTCGATCCATCACCACGTGGGCTTGGCCTGCACGTACCGCGGCGGCTCCGGGCGGTCCAGGTGCCCCGACCAGGACGCGGGCAGGCAGCTTCGGCCACGGTGCACCACCGGGGCGCTGTGCCGCTGCACAGCCCGTGGCGGAGAAAGCATCCCGCCGAGATCTTCCCGATGGCTGGCGCTCAGCGGGTGGGTGCGGCCGGTGTACCGCAGCTTCCCGCGCCGGTCGAACCGGCCGAGCGGCACCGTGTCCGGGTTGCGGAGGACGACTTGCCGATATTCCGGTACGAGCGGCCCCTCCCCCACGGCCACGACTTCCCCAAGGGCGGGCACCAGGACGGGGTGAAGGTTTCTCGAAGCGCCCACCGCCGCCCACAGGCCCAGCCCGGCAAACTGGCCACCCCAGACGCTTCGGTGATCGAACATTTGTACGATGCGCTGGTGGAGAACGTGGCGGGACGCTGGTGGAACGGCATCTGGGGGCGCTTGGGCCGCCGGGATGTGTGGCTGACCCGTGAGGTCCGGTGGAAGGTCGTCGCCCGCGCTGGCGACAGCGAGAACGGCCGGGTGCTGCGCTGGGCGTTTGACACCGAGGCGGATGCCCTGGCGATGGTCAAGCGCCTTCTCGCCGCCGACGCGGGGGGCATCTGGCGCAAGCAAGACGGCGATGCCGCATCGTCCCCACCGCAGTAGCGGCGTGCGCCCGGCCGGCGGCACGTCCGGCGAACGCCGCCGGCCGGTCGGGGATGCAGGGGGTCAGGAGCTGCAGGTGTTGAGCATGCTTTGCAGCGCGGACTTTTCCGACGACTGCAGCCTCAGGCCCCAGCTGTACTTCACGGTGATCCACATCTTGCTGTAGGTGCACCGGTACGACGACAGCGGCGGCTGCCAGGTCGACGGGTCCTGGTCGCCCTTGGCCTGGTTGACGTTGTCGGTCACCGCGATCAGCTGGGGGCGGGTGAGGTCGTTGGCGAAGCTCTGTCGCCGGCTGGTGGTCCAGGAGTTGGCGCCGGAGCGCCAGGCTTCGGCCAGGGGTACGACGTGGTCGATGTCGACGTCGGAGGCGGCGTACCAGGTGGCCCCGTCGTACGGGCTGTACCAGCGGCCGGAGGTGGCCGCGCAGGAGCTGTCGACCACGACGGAGGTGCCGTCGCGCTTGAGGACCTGCTCGCGGGTGTTGCAGCTGCCGCTGATGGTGATCCAGTGCGGGAACAGGTCCCGTGAGTAGCCGGTGGTGGAGCCTTGGGTCGCGACGGTCAGGGCGTTGAGCTGGGACTGTGCTGTGGCCTTCGACGGGATGCCCGGCGGTGTGGCTGACGCCGGCTGCGCGCTGACGCCGAGCAACGACGCGCTGGCGGCGATGGCGAGGACGACTGCGGCGGTGTGACGTGTGGCGCGTGGGAAACGGGCAGAGAGTCGCGTCATCCGCATGGGGTGCCTCCTCGGCTTTGGTGGTGGACGGAAACCGTCTCTGACGATCATGTCCATCGAGGGGCATGTTTGTGAAGAGGTGAGGAAGCGGCTACGAAGATTCGAGCAGGCGCGGCTTCTCCGGGATGAACCCGGCGCCGAGACCCTCCCAGACGCGGGCCCTTCCGAGGCATTCGCATCGGCCGGCGAGGCGCCGGCACTGCCGAGGCAAGCTGTGGAGGGTCCTTGGCGCCTCTTCGTCGCGGTGGGGCATCGAGCATCTGGCATCTTCCAGCGGCCGCCCTGGCGGTTCCCTGACGATCAGGAAGGGAGGTGAGGGTCGTTCGCGCTTACTGTCCAGGGCGTGCGCTGCGGTGATCCCGGCGCGCCGGCGCGCCGGCACGGCCGTCACCGACTCGGTGCACCCGCCTTTCGCGCCGATGCTGGCGAAGTCCGTTGATACCGCGCCCGAAGCACCGGGCGTTGCCTACGAACCGAAGTGGGACGGCTGGCGAGCGTTAGCGTTCCGCCGCCCGAACGGGGTGTACCTGCAATCGAGGGCGGGCCGTGACCTCAGCTCCTACTTCCCGGACATCACCGAAGCGGTGAGCGAAGCCGTGCCAGCAGGGGCGGCCCTCGACGGTGAGCTCGTTGTGTGGGAAGGCGAGCGGACCAACTTCTCCCTGCTGCAACGACGGGTCACCGCCGGCGCACAGCTACCGGCACTGATCGGGCGTCATCCCGCGCACTACGTCGTCTTCGACCTCCTGCGCGCCCCGTCCGGCCGGCCGCTGCTGGACACGCCCCTGATGGAGCGACGTGCCCTGCTGGAGCAGCTGCTCGCTGACGCGCCGGCCCCGCTCACTCTGTCGCCACAGACCACCGACCTTGAGCGAGCCGTCGAGTGGTTGCACACCTGGACAGCCGCCGGCATCGAAGGACTCATGATCAAACGGCTCGACGGGCGGTACGAGCCCGGCCGACGCGGCTGGCAGAAACTCCGGGCCTACCGCACCACCGAAGCGATCATCGGCGGCGTCACCCCCACCATCGACAACCCGCAAACCCTCCTGCTCGGCCGCGTCGACCAGCACGGACGCCTCCGATACACCGGCCGCACCAGCCCCCTACGACCAGCGCAGCGCACCGGACTAGCCGCCCTTCTCACAGCCGACGACCCGACGTCAGAGGTGAAACACCCCTGGCCGCAACCCCTGCCCGCTGCCTGGTCCGGGCAACTCGAGCAGCCACAGCCACTCCCCTACGCCCGGGTCACCCCAACGGTCGTAGCCGAAATCGACGTCGACACCGCCTACGAGCAGCACCGGTGGCGACACCACGTCCGATACCTGCGCCCCCGGCTCGACCTCTCTGCCACCGACGTGCCCCCACTCGAGGATCACGGCTGACGGCACGCACCACCGCCGCAGCGCGCTGAGGCACTGCCGCCCGTACCGCCGGCGGCCTTTCTCGGACAGTCCCCAAACCCAAGCTGCCGACCCGCTCGGCAACGGATCATGACGTTGTCTTCCCGGCCGCCTCGGCCGCCGCCCGGCGGCGTGCCCGTGTTGACTGGCCCTCGGCCGGCGGCGCCTCGATCTCCCTCTCCGGCTTCGTCACCAGTAGCCCGGCCCGGCGCGCGTTGAGGCCCATCCCGGTATCCATGGTCACCAGCCGGACCGGTTGGCCGGCGAGGGTCTGCACCGCGACAGTCCGATCGATGATCTCTACGTCCGGGTCCGGAAGCGGCCGGTGCGCGGGATCGTCGTAGAACATCCGCAGCTGGACCGCGCCGCGGGGCATCTCCCCGCGCTCGGCCATCTCATTCCAGTTGTTGTCATTGGGGCGGATTATCACGGTGCCGTACGGGTCAGGCAGCAGCTTGTCGACAACGGCTAGCGTCACTGAGGCCCGATAGCGGGACTTCTGGTTCCCTGACTCCTTGAGCCGGTCGAACTCCCGGATCACCACCTCGGGAAGCACGAGCAGGACATCCTTGAACCCAACGCCGAGTTCTTCCGCCCACGGGATGCTCGCGATGACCGCCGCCGGGTCGTCGTCTTGAGCCCATGCGGGGTGGGACAGGAACACACTGCTGTCCACAACCGCCAGGGCCTTGCCCGTTACGGCCGTCCACGTTCCGATCTGCTCCCGCAGCGTCTCAAAAGCCGAGGTGAGCGCAGCCTGGCGTTCGGACATCTCGGCCTCGAGCAGCTGGAAGCCCTGCGGTGTACCCATCAGCACCGGATCGACAAGCCGGTAGAAGGCTGGCGTGAACAGGAGCTGGTCCAGGTCGGAACGGGCGATCTGACCACGCAACATCCGGCCGACGTCCAACGCCCACCGCACGTAGCCATCCTGCTTGCCGTAGTTGTTGCTGATCTCGATGGAGGCGGATCGGAGCAGTTCAAGGACGCGATCGCGGTCGACGCCAGGGGTGAGAGTGACGAGCATGCGGCAATCCTGGCAGGGCGGACCGGTCACGGACATCCGTTAACGGCCGCGGCGCACCTGCTGGGCGGCACGGCCGAGCATGATCGACCGAGGTTCCGTGTCGCACCGACTGAAGAACGGTGGCGTCGCTACTGAACCTCAGTGGCGGTAGCCAGTGATGGGCGGCCGCTGCTCAACAAGGACAGGTTGGGCCGCGGCGCAACCGCCAACCCGGCTGCCAGGTCCAACGGCCAAAAATGACGATTACGGGCGCAGTTGCTCGGGCCGGCGGAGGACCTGGTGCCCGTCAGGCCCGTCTACTGGGTCTGCTGGAGAGCGCCATCATGACCGCCGCGCGGGAGCACGGCGTGTGTCGGCCGGGTGGGTGCCGCACATGCCAGCAGGTCTGGTGCGGAATGGCGGCGCTCGTCGCCGACGCCGAGGTCACCCAGGCGCGGATCAACCGGGCGGGAGCGGCGGCGTGAGCGCCCCGGCCGCGCCGCTGGCGCTGCACAGCATGTCCACCGCCGAGTGGAACGACGCCCGAACCGTCCACGAGATCGCGGTGCGGCAGAGCTCGACGCTGCCGTGCTTCCACTGCCACAAGCAGCTACTCCAGCACCGCGGCGGCGCGGTCGTATCTGAGGTGCGGCTATCGGCCCCCTCCAGCCAAGATGTTCTGATGCCCGATCCTCACGCCCGGGTCGCCGCCGCCGTAACGGTCGTCGGCCGCCTCCACCAGCTCATGTTCGACGACCTCGACAACACCCGAGGCGGGTTCGGCTGGTGGCACGGTCACCTGGGCCAGGCGCACACCATCTTCGCGAGCGACTACCTGCTCCAGATCACCGGACAGATCGGGTCCTGCCTACGCACGGCCGCGTGGCACGAGCTGGAGTTCCGCGAGCAGGTGTTCGCCGACACCGAGTGGTACCGGCGCAACGCCACGTCAGGACCGAGCCCGATTGCGGAACGAGGCCCGGCGGAGCGACGGCGAGAACACCGCATCGACGCAGCGGTAGCCGGCTTCTTCACCTCCTGCGGTAGTGCGCTGGACGCGATCGCCGGCGCGGCGATCGGCGTACTCAGCCTGCGCACCGACCTGGTGACCGCGTCGTGGGGGTCGATGAAGAAGGCGTGTTCCGGAACGGACAAGGAGCGGGACAAGCTGCTCGCGCCCGCCGGCACCGAGGCCCAGGAAATGCAGGAGAAGGCGCTGAGGGCGATCCTCGACGTTGCCGAGCAGGACCCGCACGGGTGGCTGCCGTGGACGCTCAGCATGCGCAACACGCTGGTACATCGGGCGCACCGCTTCACCGTGCACCATCTCCACTGGACCGATCGGCGCCGGAACCAACTCGCGCACACGGTGCACCTGCCGAGGGACCCGCAGCTCACCGACATCGAGGCTTTCGCGATCGGCACCAAGGTCCACGACATGCTACTGCCGGAGCACGCCGGCGACACGATGGCCGGAGTTCTGGACCAGCTGGTGGCACTCGCCTCCACCGCTGGCGCCGAGCTTGAGGCCGTGTGGCAGCGGCGGCGCGGACAACCCGACCTGCTTCGGCAGGCGACCGAGCAGTGGCCGGAGCTGTACCCGAGGAAGCGCGACCTGTCCGGGTTCGCTGGCTTCGGTGGAACCACCGAGCTCGGGAAGGGTCCAAGCGCAAGCGAAGACAGCATGCACGTCAGCCCGCAGGCCGGGCGCCGGTTCGCGGCTGCACGGATCTTAGACGGGAACCAGGCGTTCTGGCAGGCTCAGTTCACGAAGGGGACGTGACCTGTCACCCGTCCTCGTCCAGCAGCAGGGGTACGTCGTACACCGCGACCGTCTACCGCCCCTGGAGCGGCCAGCGGCGCGAACGGATGCCGTCGGTGATTGTGACCGGCGGGGGGGGGTGTCCCTATGGGTTTGGTCAAGCAGGGACGGGGTTGGTTGGGCGTGGTTGGTAGGGCATCTTGTCGCGGAGCATGGCGAACAGGACGTCGCAGCGGCGGCGGGCGAGGCAGATGAGGGCGGCGTTGTGGCGTTTACCTTCGGCTCGTTTGCGGTCGTAGTAGGCGCGGCTGACAGGGTCTGCGAGGGCGGCGAACGCGGCGAGGAAGAAGGCGCGTTTGAGGTTCTTGTTGCCGCCGCGGGGTGGATGTTCGCCGCGGATGCTGCTGCCGGAGCGCCGGGTGACGGGGGCCAGTCCGGCGTAGGCGGCAAGGTGGCCAGGGGTGGGGAAGGCGGTGCCGTCGCCGACTTCGAGCAGGATCCGGGCTGCGGTCCTGACGCCGATGCCGGGCATCGAGGTCAGGACCTGGGCAAGAGGGTGAGCATCAAGGATCCTCTCGACCTCGCCAGCGACCTGGTCACGTTGTCGCAGGACATCGCGGAGGCTGTCAGCCAGGCGGGGCAGGATCGTCTCGGCTGCCTGGGTGCCCGGGACGGTGACGGTCTGCTCGTCGAGGGCGGTCATGATCTGCTCGACCAGGCGTTCGCCCATGCGTGGTGCATGGACGGCGGCGATCGAGACCAGCTTGCGGCGGCCGGCCTTGCGCAGCCCGACTGGGCCGCCGCAGCGGGACAGCAGCTCCAGGACCGCCTTGTGGTGGATCTTGGGGCCGAGGACTCGTTCCAGGGCGGGATGGATCTGCGTCAGCAAGCCACGGATCCGGTTGGACACGCGGGTGGCTTCGCCAGCGAGGTCGTCGTCGAAGCCGACGAGGACCTCCAGTTCGGCCAGGGTCTCGTCACCGACGTCGACCCGGCGCAGCGTGTGGGGCAGGGTGCGGGCGGCGTCAGCGATGACATAGGCATCCCGGGCGTCGGTCTTCGCGCTACCGGGGTGCAGGTCAGCGATGCGCCGCATCGCCAGGCCGGGCAGATAGGCCACCTGATGCCCGGCCGCCCGGGCGACCGCGACTGGCAGGGCGCCGATCGAGGCTGGCTGATCGACCACCACCAGGACCCGACCATGGCGGGCGAGTTTGTCGAACAGCTGCCGCAGCCGGGCCTCGGTGTTCGGCAACGCCGCGTCGTGCAGCCGCTTGCCGTCCGGGCTCAACCCGACCGCGTGGTGATCACCTTTGCCGACGTCCAAGCCGAGGTAGACGCCGTATCCGTCGTGCACCAGACCCGCCTCCACGCATCGCTTCGTGGCCCCGGCCGCTGGTCCAGGCGTCGGACTGCCGGCAGCCACGTTACGAAGAGACCTACCCCAACACGGGTGGCCGTGTCCCTATCAGCGGTCCACCGACGCCACCCGACCCGGCGACAACACCCCCCGGATCATCCGAACGACAGGGGCAGGAAGTCATACCGGGCCGGGCGACCGAGGGTCCCCGGCTGGGGACGATCAAAAAGGTAACGGGGGGGGGGACGTCGATCTTGGAGGAGTACGACCGAGGCCAGGTCCGCGTGCTGCCCGCGCCCTCGTGGCAGTCGAGGTGGAAGAGGCACCCACCTGCTCTCTCAGGTCGCGATGCGCTACTGCGGCTGGTCGGTCCAGGACCTGGATGCCTTCTGTGACGCCCTGCGCTACATCGACTTCGCGGGGGTTACGGGCTGGGCTCTGGTCATCCGCCAGTCTGACGAACCGTTCATAGCCGATCCGGCATGGGCGCAGGAGGTCGCCGACATCATCGCCCAGGTCTCGTACGAGCACCTGCTCATCGGCAACAGGTTCCTCGCTCTGTTGCACGCCACAGACCGCACCGTCAAGCTCGGCCGACTCGGTGGCCACGAACACCGGTGGCGCGAACCCCTCGGCAGGGATTCGTAGAAGTCCGGCACGAGACGGCGGACTTGAACCCTGAACCCCTCCGACCGTCTGTGGATCATCTCAGATCGTGCGGATCGGCGTCCTGGCCCCGGCGAGGTTGCTCGTTGCCTTACAGCGGTTGACGGCCCTTGTCGGCGTCAGTTGTGCCCGGCTTGTGCCCGATGATCTCGTCGAGCCCAGCCTGAAACAGGTTGGTACGGCGGCCCGACCGGGTGGGATGCTTGCTGCCGGCAGACCGGGGTCTGGAAGCGCCTGCCGAAGAAGGTTGGAGCATCAGGTGATACGTGACGATGTGAATCCCGAGACGGTCATACTCGCCGTTGCGAAGGCCATCGAGGCGACATTCGACCGTAGTTCCTGGCTCGAGCTGGCACTGTTGACCGATACCCGGGACGTTGTTCTGAGCCACCACCGGCTGCTCCGCAGCATGGACTGGGGTGACCCCGACTACTTCGGGAACATTGCCGAAGTAGTCCCTCAGGTGTTGGGCGAGGGTCGGCAACGACGAAGCCGAACAAGTGCTCGAACCAGCTTTCCGAACTTCAAGATCGTGGAGGACTTCCTCGACCTACCCAACTGGCTCCGTCGTTCCGTGCCAGACCTGTACGCGAAGCTGTATGGCGGTCCAGTGCCCGTGGATGCCCTCCAAGCCGCCGCCACCGAGCTAGGCATCACTGACGTGGATGAACATGCCGCCCGCATCCGGCGCGGCCTCCACGACGACCCGGCACAAGCGATCGGGTCGGCGAAGGAACTGTTGGAGACGGTGCTCAAGTCAATCCTCGGCCTGCACGGCACCGGCAGAGAGACCAGGCTCGATATTCCCGAGTTGCTGAAGAAGGCGAATGTCCAGCTGGGGCTGGATCCTGCGGGGGTCCGAGCTCGTGACCCCGGCGCCGAGCAGCGGCGGAAGGCGTTGGGAGCACTCAGTCAGTTAGTGGTCTCGACTGCTGAGCTGCGTAATGCTGGCTTCGGCACGGGCCATGGCGTCAGCCAGCGGCCGGAGCTGGACGTGGCAACCGCCCGGCTCGTGGTCGCCGCGGCCACTGCAGCAGCCACCTTCTACCTAGAAGCACACGCCGCAGACGACGACTAAAACGGGTAGCACTACCAGCTCTAAAACCTCCCTGGCTATCGGTGTGGATGAGCGCGGCGGCCGAGTCTCGATGATCCTGCCTCAGCGGCACGCCCTGCGCGCCCTCGTGACGCCTCGCTTACAAGCTCTGTGCGTCGCGTCCGCACACGTCCGGCAACGGCTGCACGCTCAGGGTTTCGTCTGTGCCAGCGCTCGTCAGTGCGCTGCGGGCTGAATTGATCAAAAGTTGGCTTGCCTCAACCTTACGGTCCTTCTAGCGGCGGTCGATTGCGGGAGACGGGAAGCCCCTCGCTCGAGGATGTTTCCGACGGG
Organism: Micromonospora sp. NPDC049497; assembly: GCF_044465805.1. Taxonomy (NCBI): domain Bacteria; kingdom Bacillati; phylum Actinomycetota; class Actinomycetes; order Micromonosporales; family Micromonosporaceae; genus Micromonospora; species Micromonospora sp. NPDC049497. The sequence continues at coordinate 12,554 of NZ_JBITMC010000028.1, forward strand.
ACACACTCGTGTCTGTTGGACCTGGTCCGACCGCACAAAGGGCACGTCGTTCTCAACTCGCCCCGCCGGGCCAATAAAAGAGAGAGCTTGTATTTGAACCATGCCTCGCAGCGTGCTGGCTCCCCGAACGGCTGAACCACGACCCAGCCAGTCCGCGTAGGCTGGTGCAGGTAAGAGACCCTGAACTCGGATGGCTTTACGCCGGCTGCAGCAGACAGTTTTTTCGCATGACGCAACAGGGGGTCAAGTTCGCTGTCGGGCGGGCCTACCTCGTTAGTCGACGAGGCATTGGCGCTCTCGACGACGTTGAACCTGTCCAGCTGCCCATTTGTGGACACATAGTCGAACCCTAGGTCTGCGGGCAGTCCGGGGGGAATGTCTGTCGCAAAGGCCCGGAGCCTGAGGCTTGCGGAGAAGTCGCGTCCAGGGAGGTCAAGGAGCGGGAGGTTGACGAGAAGGCCCTGGCCTTCCTCGTAAGTCTTCACAGCCCCACGAAACTCGGAAATAATTTTGGTGACCCTGACCAACGCGCCCGTGCCCGGTGCAACTGTGTCAACGGCAAGCGCAGCCGACTTCCATAGAATCGCCTGCACGGCGCTTACCATCGCAGATTCAATCAGGTGATCGGCGCGGTTTAAGTCGGAAAACCGAGGGACCTCCGAGGGGCTTGTTTCCTCGCGGGGCCGCCAACGTTCGACAGATTCCGGAAACACCACTTTGGGTTCCGGGATCAAGTTGCGGTGGCGAGTTTCCGACGGTTCCTCCGGCCCGATGTGGAGCGACGGGATTTCTTGGGGGACATCGGGGGATCCTGTTCGCTCTCGGGGTTTGTCTTCCCCGGCATCAGAAACTTCTCTCATGAGGAGATAGTCCTCTCTCGAGGGGCAGACATCTGTCGTGTTCCTGTCCCAACCCTTCAGCCTTCCGTCTCCGAGGCGGACACCGGTACTGGTAGGCCCGGGGTCGTCGAGTTCGCCGGCCATGTCAACCTGCTGGGTATCGTCCGCAGCATGACGTCGTGGTCCCCGACCGTCCGGTCAGGCTGGCCGTTGTCTGCTCGCTTGGCTGCTGGGAAAGCCGCGGATGCCTCACTCGCACGTCCTCCGATGCCAGGCCCCGCAAACCGCCATTGCCTGCCAGTCCACCAAGGGGCGCGATGATCTCGCCCAAGGGGGGTGAAGACGACGCACCCGAAGGGGGTCAGGGGCCAGGCGAGCAGATCACCGACGTCCGGGTGCAGAAGGCCCGTGCCGATCTCGAAGCGGCCCGCGTCCTGGTTTGACGCCCGCCGCCAGCGAAGTCATAGAAGACGGCCTACCACCTCACACGCTTTCGAGGTCTGCGACCTACCGTTCAGCCACTGCCGCCCGAATGCTCGACCGAGGTTAGAAACCTCCGGCCAGCAGCGGCGAACCATGACACACGCCGGTGAACGAGACCACGAATGAGACCACGGCATCGACCGAATCAGCCCCGGCCGCCTTACTCACTTCAGGTTGACGGCTGCGTCGCCGATCATTGCGGTGGTGAGCTTGACGCCGGTCGCCACCGGGAAGACCAACTGGTTCTTGTCGCTCATGCCCGGGTTGACCGTGCCCTGCGCCCAGGTCCATCCCTCGTAGAGACGGCCCTGTGCATCGGTCCCAGTCAGGTTGGCGTTGGTCTCCCCGAAGAACTCCGCGGCGGCCCTGCCGACGTTGGTATACGTAAGCTCAACGACGCAGGCGTCCTCGCTGCCCGCGATGTCCTGCTGGTCGCCGAGGCTCGTTCCGCTGGGCGAGGTCAGCTTCTCAACGGCGGCGCAGCGGAAGCCGATCACCTTGATGCGCCAGCCGTTCGTCTCGAACGCTTGGCCGACGCGGTAGGTCGGCATCCCCTGCTCACCCTCCTCGGGTGCCGCTGACGACAGCGACGGCGACTGACTCTCGACGGTCACGCTGGGAGTCCCACTGGGAGTCGCCGTCGGCTGCGACGCCGCGTCGTTCGTACCGTCGCACCCAACGAGCGCAACGAGACCGACGAACGCGATCATGCCGGCTCTCTTCATCAGAGGCTCCTTCTCGTCGCTGCCGACAAGAGCTGCGGACATCTGGATGCATTAATTGGTTGCCTGCACATTGGCAGGGTAAGGCCGACGGGCTTGAGTCCGAACCCCTCTGGCGGGCTGTGCATCGTCTCAAAACGGGCGGATCGCGTCCTGACCTGAGCGAGGCCTCTCGTTGCCTTACAAGCTGCCAGCCCTTATCAGTGCCAGATGCGCCCGGCCTGTGCCCGACGATCTTGCTATGCCATGGAGTGGTGCGAGCATCTTCGTCGTTACGTGATCGTTCCGTACGGCATCGGGTCGATATCCCTCGATGTCGATACCGCCGCTTGCTGCCTCGCCGCTGCCTCCAGCCTCGTCCTCGCCCTTGGCTGACGTCGTCCATCGTCGGTTGGCATCGCACGAGCAAACGGGCAAGATCGGCCCGTGCCTCACGAAGAACCCTTTCTCCGCTGCGAGGTGGTCGCATGGGTCAGCCAGGTTTCCCAGGCTGGGTGCGCGTCCGCATGGTCGACGCTGACGGGAAGTCGTGGTTCTTCGTCGACAAGATCCCCGTCTTCACCGGTGGTCAGCTAAACGCCGACACTCGTCTGCCAGCACCAGTTCGCGTGCGATGCAGCATCGTCGGCCAGGAAGAAGACGGTGCCCTAGTCATCTCCACCCAGCCGGATGGGGTCGAAGCAGAGGTTGGGCAGACGCTGTTCCGGGTGCGCGGGGACCAGCTGGACCGACACACTGTCTAGAGGGATGGCGGTTCACCGCCGACTGCGCCTACTAGCAGCGGAAATGGCGCTCTGCGACCAACGCTCGCCATGATCATTCCGCGAATAGTCCGGATTTCGTACTGACTCCTCGGCTACTGACTCCTCGGCGCCGACCCCGACCTATCCGTCCGCAACCGCCCCTTGGCAGTGACCTGCTGGTCGGTAGCTCGCGCCAAGAGGCACTTGGTGGCCGGCCGACGGAGTTGACATCGACTGCTACGACTGAACCAGTAACCTGGACCTTGAGCGCTAGGAAACTCGGGATGATCGTGCTCATCACCGCAATCGCCGGCGTCTTGGGCGTGATCGGATCGTTGCTCTTCAGTGGCTGGCAGACGCGACAGCTAATCGAGCAGAGCAAGCTACAGAATGCGGTAGCCGGCACTACGGGTGTTCAACAGCCCATGGAACTGCTGCACGGAGTACTACGCATGTTGTTCGAAGAGCCATCGCTCCGCCCGTACCTGTACGAACGCAAAGCTTGCCCGACGGCGGGGGACAAGCGGGCGCGGGTCCTGACCGTTGCGGAGATGTTCGGCGATGTCCTAGAGGTTGGCTTGCACAGCACGACAACCATCGCTTCAACCGACGCGCAGGAAGACTGGTTGGACTATGCGCGCTTCTTGCTCGGGCACAGCCCTGCGCTCGTTGAGGTCGTCGGTACACACCCCAAGTGGTATCCGGCTCTAGCCGCCATGCTGATGGAACCTGCGCTTCTCGGCTCCGCCGCCGCATCCTTGCCCTCGCAGGGCCGACCGGGTACCTGATTCAAGCCCACCAAAACACTCCGCCTTCCGTTTACAAGCTGCGTGCGGGACGCCCGTTCCCGTCTGGGAGCGGCCGTCAGCTCGAAGCAGCGTCCATCCCTGGTCCCGCTGGTGCGTCGGCGTCCGGTGCGGTTGCTGCCAGCGTTGCTGTCGGCAGCGGTCCCGCGGCCTACTCCCTGCGCGGGGCCTCTCCCTCACGCACACGTGGCATCGGCGCGATAGCCATCCCACCGGCAACACGCTTTCCAAGTCTGCTCGTCCCCGTACGCGCTTGACCGGGTCGGTTCGCTACCAATGCAACTCGACCAGTGGTTCGTCTACGGTCGCCCCCGCACGGTCACGAACGAGACGACAAGTGAGACGAAGAGCGAGGGTGGCGTCGCTGCTTGGCCTCGACGCTCATGGGAGGTCAGTTACCGCTGCCATCGATCCGCGACCGGCGCGAGCAAGTGCGACCCCCGTCGGGAGACCGGCTGGACCTGTCCGCCGGCTGCGCTCACAACTTTGCGACTGCGTCCTCGAACTTCTTCGCCTGCGACGGTTTCACCTTCCCGGTCAGCCGCACCAGGATCCGCCTGTCCGCCGGTCGATAGTGGTACTCGGTGCCGAGGATCTGAGCGCCCTTCAGGGCGTCCTGGATGTACGTCGATCGGGCGTCGGCGTCCCCTGCCGTCGCGAACACCTCGACCACCAGGCCGCGATCGATGCCGTACTTCTCGGCGTCCTTGTCACCTCCCGGCACGTCCGCTGAGGCACGGGAGGTGTACTGCCCAGGGCGACCGAGCTTGTCATTGGGATCAGTGTTCTCGTCCTGTTCGACGGTATTCGACAGCGGAAGCCCAGCAGCGGTGAGAGCCCCAACCACGTCCTTGGCGCCCATCGCCGGCTTCTCGCTGGGGCTCACGGGGGCGGCCGGCGTCGTGGCACTCGCAACCGCCGCCGGTCCTGCAGCGGCTTGAGGCTGGCTGTTGCCACAGCCTGCAGAGCGAGGGCCAGAGCAGCGACGGCGCTGGTTGTGGCGAGCTGGGAACGATACAACAGGACTCCTTACGTGACTTGCCACGCAGAAGCCGCGCGGCCTCGCCATGGTCCACAAATCGCGTTGGTCACGCCATCGTCCGCGCGGTCGATCATCTTTCGGCTAGTCGACCGACAATCGGTCCGGCTGATTTCCTGTCACAAGCGCAGATCGAGGAGTCCCTTGATGCTGAGGATTCTTTCCCAGCCGACTCCCCCACCCCGCCAAGCGGGCGCGTTAGAGGAGGCAGTATGCGGACACGAATCACCGACAATCTGCGCCTCAGCAACCTCGAACCCGCTCTTCTCGTGAGATTCCTCCGGCAGAGCCCTGACACCGCGCTCCAAGATTCAACGTGCGAAGGAGAACTGGCCGAGGCTCTCTCGAATTTGGCGGAGGCGGTGTTAATCCGCAGCGTAGTCGCTGACCGCTCTTGGGTTCTCTCTTTGGAAGAGTTTCGCGCGCTAGTGTGTTTAGCTACCGAGGCACAGGTAAAACACGAGTTGGAAGGGCAAGAGCTGATCGGATATCTCGTCGATGTTGTCATGGTCGGCAGCCTCTGAGACGGCACATCAAGTCATGCCGGCAAGATCCTCGGGCACAAGGCGGGCACAACTGACGCCGACAAGGGCTGTCAACCGCTGTAAGGCAACGCAAGAATTCGCGCAGGTCAGCGCGCCGATCTGCCCGCTTCGGCATGATCCCATGCAGCACGAGAGGGGTTCAGGGTTCCAGTCCCTAGCGACGCCACGTCGTGGTTTGGCGCAGCCGACCCCGTGACCGGGCCAGGAGTATCGAGATGACGAAGCCAGCTGGGCCAAACTGATGCCAACCGACTACCGTCGACCCGTGCTCGATCGCGCAACTGTCTTCGACGGATCCGGCCCGTTGGAGGACCCACTCAGCGACGAGGTGCTGCGGGCGGTGGAGGCGCAGCTTGGGCATCAGCTGCCCACCGCGTACGTCGACGTGTCCCGTCGACACAACGGTGGCTCGTTCGCCCGTGACGCCCATCCTGCACCCAGCCGAACATCCTGGGCCGAGGACCCCATTGGCGTGTACACACTCGCGGCGATCGGTCGAACTGCTCGGTTTAGCCTCTGCGGCGAGCTGGGCAGCGCGTTTTGGGTAGCGGAGTGGGGCTACCCCGACATCGGCGTCTACATCGCCGACTGCCCGTCGGCGGGTCACGACATGGTCGCCCTCGACTACCGCTCGCCTGGTGAGCCGGCCGTCGTGCACGTCGATCAAGAGTGGAACTACCAGATCACCGTCCTCGCCCCCGACTTCGAGACCTTCGTGGCAGGCCTCGTCGACGAATCCGAGTACGACGCGAACGCTTGACTCGCGCATTGCGAGTCAGTACCCCGGCGCTGGTCCACCGCCTGGTCCTCCTGCTCACCATCGTGTCCAGGTGCGCGGTCGTTCGCTGCTGCTCGCGGGCTTCGTTGCTCGGCGAACTTAACGATCTTCCGTCGCGGGTGCTTTTCCCTGCGGCCGTCCGTGTTCGTCCCGGACGACAGCGACCCGATGAGCGACCACAGGGCGTCGGTCAGCTCGCAGGGATAGCCACGGGGAGCAGACCGTCCCCGGCCCGCGTATCCGGTCCGCGAGGACCTGCTGTGGGCGGGGCCGGGGCCGGCCGGGCCCGCAGCGGGTGACCCGGATGCGGTCGAGGACCGTGGTGAACTGCCGGCTGTCGCCCCGGTGCCCCTGCCGGCGGGTTCGTGACAGGTGAACATCGCGGAGGCGACGATGTCAGCGCACCATGGGCGGGTGCCGGCGTGCGAGCTGACCACCTCGATGCCCTCCTCGGCGCGCCAAAAGGTGCACCACCTTAGTCAGTTCCTCAGAAGAGGTCCTGGTCGCCGCGCATCCTGCGGGCGAACAGCAGAGCTGGGCGCCGCAGCCACCGCCGCTGACCGGCGCCCCGCCAGGCCTGCCGGTACAGCCGGTTCAGGTAGGGCCCCGACCCTTCCACGTCCGGGGTGCACCGCTCCCACCGCTGGCCGGTCGCGTCCCAGCGGACGTGCCAGCCGAGCTCCTTACTCCCGCTGGGCCGGCCACTTCCCCGTCCAGAACGCGGGCCGCACTCGTGGCCAGCGGAGTTGACCAGCGCCAACAACGTGATGGTCATGCGCCGCAAGTCGATCGGCATCCGCCCCTCATGGCGGCCGCGGATTCGGGCGGCACGGGCTGGTCGGATCCGCCGGCGGCGCTGGGTCGAGTAGCTGTGTTCGGTCGCTTGTGTCGGCGACGCGTGAAAACTGACCCTCAGGCGGCGGGCGAATCTGGACCCCTCTTCCAGTATCGGGAGGGTGTTGAGCGTGGAGGACTGGGCGGAGATTCGTCGCCTGCATCGGTCTGAGGGGATGCCGATCAAGGCGATCGCTCGCAAGTTGGGTGTCGGCCGGAACACGGTGCGGCGGGCGTTGGCGGCGGAGGGGCCGCCTCGGTATTCGCGGCCGGTGAAGCCGTCGATCGTGGATGCGGTGGAGCCGCAGATCCGGGCGTTGTTGCAGCAGTGGCCGACGATGCCGGCGACGGTGATCGCCGAGCGGATCGGCTGGACGCGGTCGTTGACGGTGCTCAAGGACCGCGTGCGTCAGTTGCGGCCGTTGTTCACGCCGCCGGACCCGGCGCAGCGGACGGACTATCTGCCCGGTGAGCTGGCGCAGTGTGATCTGTGGTTCCCGCCGGCGGACGTGCCGTTGGGGTTCGGGCAGACCGGCCAACCGCCGGTGCTGGTCATGGTCTGCGGGTATTCGCGGTGGCTGTCGGCGGTCATGATCCCGTCCCGTCAGGCGCCGGATCTGCTGGTCGGGCAGTGGACGCTGATCTCCGGGTGGGGTCGGGTGCCGAAGGCTCTGGTGTGGGACAACGAACCCGCGGTCGGGCAGTGGCGGGCTGGGCGGCCGCAGCTGACCGAGGCGATGAACGCTTTCCGCGGCACTCTCGGGATCAAGGTGGTGCAGTGCCGGCCGGCGGACCCGGAGGCCAAGGGCCTCGTCGAGCGAGCCAACGGCTATCTGGAGACATCGTTTCTGCCCGGGCGCCAGTTCAGCTCACCAGCGGACTTCAACGCTCAGTTGACCGACTGGTTGGCCCGCGCCAACAACCGCCAGCATCGCAGGCTGGGATGCCGGCCTGCCGACCGGTGGGAGGCTGACCGGACAGCGATGCTGGCGCTGCCTCCGGTCGCCCCGGTGGTCGGCTGGCGGTTGGCAACCCGGCTGCCCCGCGACCATTACGTCCGGGTGGACGCCAACGACTACTCCGTGCATCCATCCGTCGTCGGCCGCCGCGTCGAGGTCACCGCCGACTGCAACCAGGTGCAGGTGTTCTGCGACGGCCGCCTGGTCGCCCGGCATGACCGCTGCTGGGCAGCGCACCAAACGATCACGGACCCGGCCCATCGCCAAGCCGCCGCTGACCTGCGCATCGCCGCCCAACGAACCCCGACGACCGCAGCCGACGCCCAAGTCGAACGCCGGGCCTTGAGCGACTACGACCGCCTGTTCGGCCTCGACGTCGAGGTGGCCGCCTGATGGCCACCAAAACCAGCCGCAACGTCGCCTCGGAGATCGCGTTCCTCACCCGCGCACTGAAGGCACCGTCCCTGGCCGCGTCGGTGGAACGCCTGGCGGAGCGGGCCCGGGCGGAGTCGTGGACGCATGAGGAGTTCCTGGCTGCCTGCCTGCAACGCGAAGTCGCCGCCCGGGAAGCCCACGGCGGTGAAGGACGCATCCGGGCAGCCCGCTTCCCGGCCCGCAAGAGCCTAGAGGAGTTCGACTTCGACCACCAACGCTCCCTGAAGCGGGAGACGATCGCCCACCTTGGCACCCTCGACTTCGTCGCGTCGAAAGAGAACGTCGTCTTCTTGGGCCCGCCCGGCACCGGGAAAACCCACCTGTCCATCGGCCTCGGCATCCGGGCCTGCCAGGCCGGGCACCGGGTCGCGTTCGCCACCGCCGCCCAATGGGTGTCCCGCCTCGCCGACGCCCACCACGCCGGCCGCCTCCAAGACGAACTGGTCAAGCTCGGCCGGATCCCACTGCTGATCGTCGACGAGGTCGGCTACATCCCCTTCGAAGCCGAAGCCGCGAACCTGTTCTTCCAACTCGTCTCCAACCGCTACGAACGAGCATCGCTGATCGTCACCAGCAACAAGCCCTTCGGCCGGTGGGGCGAAGTCTTCGGCGACGACGTCGTCGCCGCCGCCATGATCGACCGACTCGTCCACCACGCCGAGGTCATCTCCATGAAGGGCGACAGCTACCGACTCAAGGACCGCGACCTCGGCCGCGTTCCCGCAGCCACCAAGACCAACGACTAACAAGATCGAACCAGCAGAGGGGGTCCATTTTCAGCCGTCGAGCAGGGGTCCATTTTCGGGCGTCGTTGACAGCTTGGAGCCGCGTGCCCCCGGGGTTCCTCGCAAACGAGGACCGCATCCGGTCTTGCCCGACATCACCGTCCTGAATATCGTCCGTCCGATTGAGAGCGTTGCTAGTTTGCTGGTTTGCTCGGCGACGGCGGGGCGGTCACGATTGAGCACATGCCATTGCTGCGGAACCGCCGGCTCGAACAGCTCCTCGGTGGGCCGATCGACGAGACGCTGACCTATGCACAGGTCAAGGGGCTCAGTCCGGACACCACGGAAGGCCCCGACCTGGATTTCAAGCGCGACACCTACACAGGCAGCGACCGGGATCGGAAGGCGCTTTGCGGCGACGTCGCCGCGCTGGCCAACGCCAACGGCGGGCTCCTGATCCTCGGCATGGACGAGGACGACCAAGGCCGCGCCACCACCGACACTGGCGTCACCATCACCGACGACGAGCGGCGCCGGCTCCGCCAGACCGTCGTCGGCAACGTCCACCCGACGCCGACCTTCGACATCATCCCGGTCGAGGATCCCGACCGGCGCGGCACCGGCTTCCTGGTCATCTGGGTCGCTCGGTCGGCGACAGCACCGCATGCCTACGTCGCACAGAACAAGTCGCTGCTCTATCCCAAGCGGATCGGCACCGAGACCGTCTGGCTGTCCGAGGCAGAGGTGGCCGAGGCATACCGGGCGCGGTTCGCCGGACTCAAGGACCGCATCGATGAGGCTGTCCGCATCGAAGTCGACCTCCTCCAACGTCTCGCGACCGACGAGATGTTCCTGGTCGTCACCCTGGTCCCAGACCTGCCAGGCCGCTTCACCGTCGACAGCGCCGCTCTGAGCGCCTTTCAGCTGAGCAATGCCCGACAGCCGCCAGCCGCATTCGGGATGCGGGTACGTAGCTTCGTGCGGTCCACAGTGCGGCATCGCCGCCTGGTCGGTGCCGCCACCTCTGAAGCAAACAAGCCGTACTCGCGTGGGGCGTGCGAGCTGCACGAGAACGGGAGTGGCGTCTTCGCTACGGCAGTCGGTCCCCGGATGTCGGGACACCCGAACGGGCGTCACAACCTCGTGGACGGCCCGGCGCTCACCGTCGGCATCTGCGCGGCACTGCGATTTCTTGCCCGCCACGCACGCGACCGCGCGGCAGCTGGTGGCCTCGCCACCCTCCGAGCCACCCTCTGGCCGGTCACGTCCGCCTTCCCGGGCGGCCCGGTCCTCCCGGTCAAACTGGTCTCCAGCGTTGGGGACCCAAACGAGGAACTCGGAACCGACGCCCTGACCGAGCCGCCGGTGGCTGACATGGTCGCCGACATCGACGATCTATGCAACGACGGTCCGGCGCTGGTCGCGACGACGTACCGGCTCGCCAGCGAGCTGTTCCAGGCGTTCGGTGCCCCCGAGGTGCCTGCGATCACGCCGGACGGAGCCGTCCGCCTCAGCTTCTGGTACCGGGACCAGCAGCCCTATATCGCCGAGTGGGCCAAGGAAGCCGACGTCGAGCTGCGCAGGTAGTAGCTCAGCTGATCTCCACCTCATCTCGGGCCCGCATTCGGTCGGAGTCGTTGGCTGATAGGTGACGCCACCACAGCACGCCGGGACTCCTTCGACCGCAGGTACGTCACCCCGTGCACCAGGGCGTCCAGCCGGTCCGGGGAGTCCCCCGACTCCGGCGTCCAGGTCGTCAGCTGGTCCTCCAGCGCCGGGAACGTGCCGACGTGGTGCACCCGGGGCGGGTCGACCTCGTACCGGGCCGCGACTAGCTCGGCGCGCACCCGTTTTGACTACGGGCATGCACCACGTCAATCGGCGGGTCATCGCCGCCGATTAGGCCCTCCTTCTGCATGGCCATCCGGGCGTCGACCAGGATGCCCTGCAGCCAAGCCGACGAGCCCTCGTACACCGAAAGGTCAGCGTCGACGTCCAGGTAGCACTGCCAGATCCGGCGCGCGACCGCCAAGCCGCCGATCTTGCTCCGGTCCGCTAGCACGTAGTGCTCGCCGCCCTCGCCCCGCCCAACCGCGACGATGCCCGTCTCGTCGCTCGTCCTCGACAGCATGTCCGCCGGGCCAACCACACCACCGTTCGGACGAGCGGCGGCACGTCGTCCTTCTCCACCCGGCCGGCCTCAATCCACGCCGACCTCCACAGCGCGCGGTCGACGTCGGACACTGGAGCCACGGTTCCCCGCCACGCCCGGGTAACCAGCACCCGCCATTACCACCGAATGTGAGACAGAGCCGTTCGCTTTACAGCGCCGGACGACGGCGGTCTCGCCGGCCGGTCGCCAGCGCACTGGCGCGGCCAGCGGCGGGGCTGGGTCATCCGGGCCGGCGTAAGTGCCTTGGCGTGGCTGAAGTTACCCCTATCGACCGGACAACTTGGTCTACCCAGGCTGCAAATGCCGCTTGGCGGAGATCAACTACTGTCCGTGTCAAGCTGAATCCGGTAAGTTCCGCTCCATGAGTGGGGGCACCGAACGTAGCGCCGTCGCGCGCATCATCAGGGCGATACCTCCCGATCAGGAAAGCTCCGTGCCGGTTGACGGGTTGCCAGAGCCGGCGGCCGCGGGCGCGGTGGTGACCCTCTTAAGTGCCTTTGGCGCGCTGGCCATCACCACCGACCCGGCCACCGGCGCACTTCGGGTGAGGGCAGCCACCACGACGGCGGCGCTCTTTCTCAAAAGCCTCGCTGAGTACGTCGAGCAGAATTCCGCCGTCCTGCACAACTGGTCGCGGATCGGCACGTCCGAGCCACCGTACGACGAGCAGGAAATTCTTTCGGGTCCCCAATTCCTTTACTTCATGGAGCGGCGCCGGATGAGCGCCTTCTCCGACGCGGCACCATTGCGCTCCGTTCGCGTTTCTCAGGTGGTTGTGAAACGCGTCGGCCAGCTCAGCGGGCCGGAATATCTCGTGATGCACGACCCCGCCGCCCGGCAGTTTCAGCTGCCCGGCGGCCATGCGCGCGACGGCGATCAGGACGCGAGCGACGTCGCGGTCCGTGAACTTCAAGAGGAGCTGCCAGGGTTTGTCTTTGATTCCTCCATCGATCAGCTGATCGGACTCGGCATCATCGACATCACTGCGGTTTCCCGCAGCTACGGGGTCAGCACCCGATACCAGATCAGCTTCTTCCACTTGCAAAGTGGGCGCCGCTCGCTTCTGGCCGGGCCAGGCGGCCGCTGGCTGGCGGAGCGTGACCTACTCGACGCCGACGCGCGGGTTGAGGGCATGACGCTGAACCTGGCCGGGCTCCGGAAGCTAGACCAAACCGTCGCCGGGGGGATTGCTTGCCTGCCAGCCAGCCTGCCGCGCACGACCCGCAGCGCCCTGCCCGAGCTCGCCCGCCGCAAGCCGCTTGAGTTCTGGAGTTTCGTGGTTGGCGTCGTCGGCATAGTGCTCACCGTCGTCATCTACTTCATACAGGACTGACCGCGATGGGTTCACGTGACCAGGGGAGGCTGTGGGACCAGCTAGGAGATGGCCTCACAGACTTCGACCGTTGGCTGAAGACCCACGACGGCCACTACGAGCTGCGGCGCTGGATCTTCACCGGACGCAGCGGCTCCCTGGTGGGCGTCGTGATCCGGCACGAGAACCCCGACCCACCGCAGCAGCTCATCATGCGCGTCGGCGCGGGCGGCCCTGACGAGGTACGGCGCCTGCGAAACTCGTGGCGCCTTTCACCAACGCCGTACCGGGACGCGCACCTTGCCCAGTTAGAAGGGGAACCTATTGACCTCAGACACCGGCTGCTCGTCTTTCAGCAGATCGCAGGCGGCGACCTGACCACCAACCGGGCGCTGGCCGACGACATTGAAAGTGACGAGTTCGCGGAGACCTGTACAGGCATCACGAGGTCGATCGTCGCCGACTGGAACCCCGACTTCCCGCACCGTCCGGAGCCGAAAACCGCTGGGGCCTACCTGCGCGATCTGCTGGGCGATCGGCTCGAGGTAGGCAGCGAGCTGATGGAGTCGGCAGCGCGGGCGGGCATAGATCCCGACACGGAGTGGATTCTGAGCAGTCGCGGCAAGCGACAGCTGCCCAATCCGCTGCGCCTGGCCCTCGACGACGACCTGGCCGGCCCCCGGCAAGCGATGATCGTGCTCGGCCGGGCACATGGCGACCTCAACGTGAACAACGTCCTGCTACCCGCGGACCCGGCTGCTTATCGGCTGGTCGACCTCGGTGAATTCGACACCGCAGCGCCGCTCGCCCGCGATCCGATGCACCTCCTACTCTCGATCGCCGCAAAGTGGATCGCTACGGTCGACTGGTCGCTGGTGGGCCACGACCTCGCGCAGGCGATCGTTCCAATCCGGAATCATCAGCCACCGAGGGGAGTCGGCCGCTTCGCGAAGGTCAGCCGCGAGATGCACGGCGCTCTTCAGCGGTGGGCGGCCAGCAGCGGGATCGGAGATATTTGGGCCGAGCAGAGCTTGCTATCGCTGATCGCCGCAGCCCTGCGGTTCGCCGGGCGCAAGGTACCTGGCACCGATCATGAAGCAGCGCGACGGTGGTTCTTCTACCTGGCCGCCGTCGCCACGTCGGAGTTCCTCGACCTGTGGCTCGACGAGGGGGAGGCGCCCGCGAACGTCGTCCCGATCCGGCCGGGCCTGATTACGACGCCACCCGTAAGGGCAGTACCGGACAACGACGCCACCACCTTCCTTCGGGCGCTGCGGGACGAGGTCACCATGCACAAGCCCGACCCTGACACGGAGCTGAGCATGGTGAGCAGCACATCAATGCTGCGCGCCATACTCGGGCAAATCCCGGCAGCACGGCCGCCCCTGACGGGCGAAATCGTCACGATGGCCGAAGACTTGCGGCGCGAACTGACGGCGGCGACACGGACGGGGGCCACCTATGCCGATCGCGAGCACGCCCTGAAGGTTCACGGCTGGCTGAGGGAGTTGCTGGCGACGCCACTCTGACCGGCCAAGAGGAGGCACGGTGACCGCGTTCGCGACCGCGCTCGCCGCGCTGGACTCTTTGAGGAACGCGGCCTCAGGTCCCGGGGCTCTCGCCGGATTATCCAAGCCCAAGTTCAAGTCGATTTTCGGTGCCGTCGACCGAGCGCTGGAATCGGCAGTCAAGGCAGCCGACGGGAGCGACAAGCGCACACTGGTCGGACTCCGGCGCCAGTTCAAAAGGGCCGGCGGGCAGGTGGAGATGCACATGGACGTGCGATACGAGAACCACCGGGACCGCATTGAGGGGTGGGGACAGTACTGGGCCGATCTCGACGGGCAGATGTACGACCTCGGCATTCTGCTGGAGCGACTGCACCAATCGGCATCGGCAATCGGCGCCCGGGCAACCCCACGTCCGATCGTTGTTCGAATCACCCTGCCCGAGGACGAGCCGGGAGAGCAAACGGCCGACGGCGCTTGAGGCGCGGTCGGGAACAACGAAACCAAATCAGGCTTAAGGGCGCGTGGATGTCGCCCCTGATCTCGGTCGAGCCGCAACTACGACGTCGGAGGCGATGCGGTTGTGATCTCGGCTTGTATGGTCTGCAACTTCGTAGACCAAGGCTCACCCGTGTGCCGCATGGACGAGAGCCGAGCCTGGAGGTGGCGCCGAGTACGACGATGACTCCGTCGACGAAGCCATACGGCCTGCTTAGAGCTCCTAACTCTTTGAGCGTTGGAGTCGGCGCCAGCAGATGATGGCGCAGGCAAGGGTGAGGAACGCTTCGTGGATGTCGTCGCGGATCTCCCAGCGGATGCGGAGGCGGCGGAACCAGCGCAGCAGTGCGATGGTCTGCTCGACGACCCAGCGTCGGGTGCCGAGTCCGGAGCCGCGGCCGACGCCGCGTCGGGCGATGACCGGGGTGATCCCCCTGGCCCGCAGGTCCCGGCGGTAGCAGTCGTAGTCGTAGCCCCGGTCGGCGTAGAGCCGCTGTGGTCGTTGCCGTGGTCTGCCTCGGGTGCCCTTGATCCGGGGGATCTTGTCGACCAGGGGCAGTAGCTGGGTGACGTCATGGCGGTTGCCGCCGGTCAGACTCGCGGCGAGGGGGATGCCGCCCGCGTCGGTGATGACGTGGTGCTTCGAGCCTGGCTTGCGGCGGTCGACCGGGCTCGGACCGGTTTTGGGCCGCCCTTGAGCGCCCGGATGTGCGAGCCGTCGATCACCGCCCGAGACATGTCGAGTTGGTCGGCGGCTCGCAGTCTGCCCAGGAGCACCTCATGCAGTCGTTGCCAGACGCCGGCGTCGTTCCAATCCCGCAACCGGCGCCAGCAGGTCATTCCTGACCCGAAGCCGAGCTCTTGGGGCAGGTACTCCCAGGGATCGCGGTGTAGAGCACGAACAGGATCGCGCACAACACCTTGCGGTCATCCAGCGGCTTACGGCCCGGGAACCGGTGCCTGCGTGGTGGTCGGGGTGGCAGCAGCGGTGCGATCTCGGCCCAGAGCTCGTCCGAGACGATCCACGGCGGCTGCTCACCCCTCCTCACGTTCAGACAGAACGATCCTCACGTCCCAAGGACACGCCCAACATCATTTCGTTAGGAGCTCTAAGGACGGCTACCTCAGCCCCGACGAGTACCACACCGCCTGGTACGAATCCCTCGGATAGAGCAGACCCGGCTCACACCACCCCGACGCCAACCGACGCCTGGTAACCACCGCTCCCGACAAGTGAGGGGAACTCAACCCGTGCCCAGAACGGGTCGACCCCGAGCATTCGAGCCTCCGGTAGCCAGCTGACGGTATGCAGCCGGAGTGGCGACGCCCGGAGTCGCGTCTGCCGGGATGTCGGGCCACCACGCCAACTCGACTGGACGGCCAAAGAACAGCTGTTGGAGCGATGAAGCATCTCGCTAAACGGCACCCTCGACCGAGACCGCGCAGGGCCCTGCGCGTGTTCGAGTAGGTATCGCCGCACCGGTTCGGTGACGACTTGGGCGAAGGTCGCGTCCTGCAGGGCTCGCACTACAGCCCGCAGCACCGGTAGGACTACTAGCAAGAACAGCCCCACGGCGGCCGCGAGCGACAACCATGGCAGCGGCCAGCGCGGGCTGCGGCGATCACGCGCCTCGTCCCACATGCAAGCCAGCACGACGCGGACCATGATGGGCCCAGTTGGCATGTTGGTCCACACCGAACACCGCATGTCAATCGCCTAAAGCGCGGCGGCTTCCAACCGACATGACGAAGAACTGTCGATGCCTGGCGGTACAAGTAGCGGCACCCTCACGAGCGACAATAAAGGCGGTGAGGAACTGGGGTTCCGTACCGACTGAACGGGGTGGTTTTACGAGCAAGGCAGGTACGCGCGAGCTGCAGCTTCAGCAGCTACTGAAGCAGATCGGCCCGTGCAACAGCGGCATCCTGGTGTCCGCTGCCCAGCAGCGGTGGCCCGGCGCGCCGGCTTCCCGCGTTCAGACCGTCGTGTCCAAGGCCATCTCCGCCGGTCTGATCCACGACCACGGTGGTGTGCTCTCGGCTGCCAATGACTCCACGCCCGCCGACCAGCCGACGACGGCGAGACGACGGCCCGGTCCGCTACGCGCCGTGATCGTTGACGTGGAGGCCGTCGTCCGGGCCAGTGCAGACCACCCACACGGTGACCGCCGGATCTTCCAGATTGGCGCGGTACGCCTATCCGCTGACCCGAAATGGTGCGCTGACCAACCGGCGTTCGCCTCCTGGGTCAGGCTCTCGGACCCACAGTGGGAGCAGCAGCTACGGTCGGCTCACGTCCGTGAGCAATACGCGCAGAACGCGGTCGACCCAGAACAAGCGCTGGATGGGCTGCGCCGGTACATCGACGACTCTGACGTCCTGGTCGCCTACAACGGCGCCGGTGCCGACTTCCCGATGCTGGACGAAGCGGCGACCCTGGCTGGGCAGCCGCTGTTGCACGGCCCCCGGCGGGTAGACGCGCTTTACCTGGCGTACACGGTTTGGCCGCACGCCGGTTCCCATCGTCTCGCCGAGCTTGCCGACGAAGTCGGCGTCGACCGGTCCGGGCTCAGTTGGCATGACGCTTCCGACGATGCCGAGCTGACCGCACGGCTGCTGCGGCAGGCGGCTGTGGCGGTGCAGGGCTGGGACGCCGACGTCCGTGAACTGCTGTGCGCGGTCGGTGCCGGCAGCGTGGCCTGGGAGCTGCTCACGTCGCTACTGCCCGGTCCGATACCGCGCCCGTCCGTCGATGACGTGACGGTGGCGCAGGTCCTCGCTGATGCCCTGGCCGACCTCGATGCGACGGGGGGATATCAGCCGGTGCGGCGTGGCCGGCTCCGGCCGGTACTGCGGCTGCCGGACACCGTCCGCGGGCCAGGCGGGGACGTCGACCCGCACGCGCTGGCGCAGGCGGCGACGACCGGAACGGTGGAGCGGCGGGCAGCGCAGCAGCAGATGGCGGCGTTGCTGACCGGGCAGATCCGCGCCAGCCGGGATGCGTTGTGTGAAGCACCGACCGGCACCGGAAAAAGCTTCGCGGTGCTGGCGGTCGCTTTGCAGTGGCTGGACGGCGACCCACGGCGCCGCGCTGTAATCGCGACGTACACCAAGGCGTTGCAGACGCAATTGGGTGCCGACATCGACCGGCTCGCTGGCGTAATCGAGGGTTTGGAACAGGCAGCGGACCTGGTCAAGGGTGCCGCGAACCGGTTGTCGTTGCGTGCCCTGGTCGCTTCGCTCACCGACGCTGCCGCCGCTGCGCAGACCCGGCCGGGCCGGGGCCGGGCCGGGCGACCCCGGTTCGCCGCACAGACCGGGTTCCGTGAGCTGCTGGTCTACCTGACCCGGCGGCTGATCACCGCGGCCACCGCACCGCAGGGGTGGCTGGCGCGTAGCGCGGACCCGGTGGACGCGCCGATGTTCCTGGCCGAGTACTTCAGCTCAGCCTACGGGCCGGTGCTCGGGTCGTGGCTGCGCAGTGTCAGCCAGGACGGCGACGACTACGCCCGCGGATCGGGTTCGCCGCTGGCGGCGATGACGGACTCGGTGGCTGAGGCGCTGGCCGGGCATCGTCTGGTGATTGCGAACCATGCGCTGCTGATGAGCCGGCCGGACGTGTTCGATGACGGCACGCTGCTGATCGTCGACGAGGCGCATGCGCTCGAGCAGGCAGTTACCGGCGCTGGCAGCGCGGTCGTGGAGTACCGGCTTCTGGAAAATCTCGTTGCGGAGCTGCGCCGCTGGGCCGACGAGCAGACGGACGTGCCGCCGCGGCTGCACGCGGCGGTCGCCGAGCTGGAGGGGCACCTCGACACGGAGATTCTGCCGCGGGCGGGACAGGCGGTGTTCGACGCCGCGGGTGGGGAGCCCGGCAGCCGTGCCGCAACGCTGGCCAGCCCGTTCGGTGGGCTGGGCGGTGACCGGCCGGCCCGGCAGCTGCTGTCGCGGCTGAACACCATCGCGCTCGTCGCGGAACAGGTGCACCGGCAGGTGGTCACGCATCTGCAGACACCGCAGATGCAGTCGGTGTCGTGGTGGGAGAAGGAACGGGCCGGGTCGCTAGCCGCCCGGGTCGCGCAGCTTACCGACGCGGCCGGGCGCATCGTGGCCGATGCCCGCAGCATCCTCGACCCGGATAGTGACCGGGATCTGGGAGCCGAAGGTGGTCCCGGCGCCGCAGTCAGGCTGGACAGTGACGCCGACGATGGTGAGGTCGCCGGTGCCGTCGGCGCTGACGAGGAGGACCTCGGCGCCGGCGAGGAGGACCTCGGCGGTGACGGGCTGTTCCCGCTGCCGGGCCCCGACCTGGGTAACCGGGTGGTGTACGCGGTTGAGCATGACTTGGCCGGAGTCAGCGTCTCCGCGCGCCGGTACGGGTTTTCGCTCGCGTCCGCTCCGATTGACCTGTCCCGTGACCTGCAGTGGCTGGAGGTTCGGCAGCGGTTCGCCCGGATCTTCTACGTGTCGGCGACGCTGCAGGTGGCAGGCCGCTGGGACTACATCCGCAAACGGCTTGGTCTCGGTCCGTCCGTTGACGCGCACACGTTGCCGGGACCGTTCGATTTGGCCGAGCAGGCACGGCTGGTCTGCTTTACCGATTTCCCGAGCTGGGCCGAACAAACCGACGGTGCGATCCGCACCGTGGCGCATCAGCTGGCCGGCTACGCGCGCGAGGTCATTCGTCCCGATCCGCAGGCGGCGCAGCAGCAGGCCTTCACCGGTGGTGCGCTGGTGCTGACCACGGCGACGAAGGCAGCGGCCGCGATAACCGTGCGTTTGGAGGAACAGGCGGTCGGGGTGCCGGTGACGTCGGCGCCGTTGCTGGGCAACGCGCGGGCCGCGCGGGCGTTCACCGACACCGGCGGGTTCTGCGTCGCGACCCGCGGCATGTGGCAGGGCGTCGACTTCCCGGCCGACCGGCTGTCGCTGGTGTGGATCAACAAGCTGCCGTTCGCGCCATTCGCCGACCCGGTCATCGCCGCTCGGCGGGCCTCTGTCGCCCGCCGAGCCGAGCTGGCCGGCCTTGCGGACCCGGACCGGGTCGCGACCGAGTTGTACTACCTGCCGCTGGCGGCGATGGATTTGCGGCAGGCGGTGGGCCGGCTGATCCGGTCGCGTAAGCACGGCGGTGTGGTCGTGATCAGTGACCGGAGACTCGCCGGGCGTACCGCGCTGCGCCGTGCCTACCGGCGGGTGTTCCTGGAGTCCCTCGAGCCGGGCTTGCTGGTCGCTGACCCGGACACCGGCGAAGCTGCGAGCGGCAATCTGACGACGATGGCCGACGGGTGGGCCAGGATCTGGCGATTCCTCGGCAACAACGGCTTGGTCACCGCCGATCGGGTCGACGAACTGTGCAAGCCGGACGCGCTCACGGAGCACACGCTGCTGCCGGCTACCCGCAAGATCCGGCAGGCGCAGCTGACCCCTGAGCAGGAGGCCGTCGCACGCGCCGATGGCACGCTGGGACGGCTGTTGGCCGACCGGTGCGCTTCGATCGGTGGTTACCTTCGGTTCTCCGAAACGCCGCTGGCATTGAAGCCACAGCAGGAGCAGGTGATCGAGGCGGTCGCCGACGGTAAGGATGTGCTGGCGCTGCTGCCGACCGGGTTCGGTAAGTCGTACACGTTCCAGCTGCCGGCGCTGGCGTTGCCGGGTGTCACCGTGGTCGTGTCGCCGCTGATCGCGTTGATGGCGGACCAAGCCCTCGAACTGAACGCCACCGTCGGTGGGGCGGTCCGGGCCCTGGTCGGGCCGATGGCCGAGTCGAACAGCCGGCGTGGAAAGACCGAGGTCGCCGAACAGCTCACCGGCACCGGCGATCACGGCATCAAGCTCGTCTACGTGTCCCCGGAACGGCTCGGGAACCGCCGCTTCCAGGAGCTGCTGCGCGCCGCCGCCGCGACTGGGATTCTGCGGCGGGTCGCCGTTGACGAGGCGCACACGTTCGTGCAGTGGGGCGACGACTTCCGGCCCAGCTTCCGCCGCGCCGCCCGGCTGCTCGCCGAGTTGCGGTCCCGGCACGGGGTGCGGGTCACCGCGGTGACCGCGACCGCGAACCGGGCGGTCCGGGAAGGGCTACGGACGGGCCTGTTCGGCCTGCCCGCCACCCCGGCACCCGGTGAGGTGCTGGTGACAGTCGCAGCGGACCCGCTACGGCCGGAGCTGGCGATCTACCGGCGGGCGATGAAAACGGCTGGCCCGAACGCGGTAGCCGGGCTAACCGAGGCGATCGCCGCAGCGTGTAACGAGCACGCCATCTTCTACTGCCTGACGGTCAAGGAGGTCGACGCGGTTTACGCACACCTGCGCGAGTTCGTCGGTGACGGCGCGCAGCGGGTCCGCCGCTTCCACGGCCGGTTGTCCGAGGCGGAGAAGGCGGCGGTGCTCACCGAGTTCCGCGACGCCCCGACCAAGCATGAGGACGGATACGCCCCGCTGCTGATCGTGGCGACCAGTGCGTTCGGGCTGGGCGTCAACCGCGGCGACATCCGCTGCGTGTTCGTGGTATCCCCGCCGACCGACCTGGCAGCGTTGTACCAACAGCTCGGTCGGGCCGGCCGGGACCAGGCTGGCCGGCCGCCGGGCGAGGTGACCACACCCTCGGCCGGGCTGGCGCTAGGCTCCAGCCGCGGGTTCCGGACCGTCGCGTGGATGGCCGCGCAAGGGCTGCCGGCGGCAACCTTGCGCACCGTCGGGCAGGCGGTGCTGACCGCGGCCCGTACCGGCGGCGTCCTGGACCCCGACCGGGTCGCCGACGGCTGCATAGCCTCCGACCTGGCCGCCAGCAGGCTGACCCGTGACGACGCCCGCCGGCCGGGTACGGTGTCGCAGTACCGGGCGGCGGTCGTGCGAGCCCTCGCGGTCCTCGCCGAAACCGGGGCAGTCGACGACAACGGGGACTTTCCCGCGACGGTGACGATCACCCCGCTCGACGATCCGGCCGGCTGCGACGACCACACCCTCACCGCCGCTGCCGTCGCAGTGGCTGCACTAGCGGGCGCGGCGCCGGGCCGGCACCGGATGTCCGACGTCCACGCTGCCCTGACCGAGCAGGTTCGGGGGTACCGGCTCGTCGCCGACGACCCGGCCCAGACATGGGCCGTCCTGGCGACGCTGCACGACCTCGGCGTCGTCGACGTGTCCCAGGCCGGAAACAACCGGACCCTGATCGCGGTCGGGGCGCGGGGCAGCGGCACGCTGCCGGCCGACTACCTGCACCGGATGACCGGTCACCGTGCCCGCCTCACCGACGACCTGCGGGAGCTGCGGGCCTGGTACGACGCCGGTGTGTGCGCCAACACGGGATTCGCCGGCTACTTCTCCCTGACCAGTGCGGTGGTGCTCCCCGATGGTGTCTGCTCCACCGCGGCCTGCCGCTGCTCCACCTGCTGGTCGACCAGCGACGATCCGGCGCCGATACCGGCATTGCTCGACGCGTTGAACACGCCCCGGCCGCGGCCCGCCGCGCGCCGGGACGCGGCACCGTACCGGGAAGCGGTCCAGCGGTACGTGCGGTCGCTGCTGTGGGACAACTACCGCGGCTTGACCGTCGGCATGATCCACCGAGTTCTTCACGGCGACGAGACGTATCTCGCCACCGATGGCCGGCGCCGGCCGCTGTGGCCGCGGCTGCTGTACCACCGGCTGCGTGGCGTCGACCCCGGGATACAGGCCAGCCACGTGCAGGAAGCCGTCACCGACCTGGTCGGCTGCGGCGAGATCGCCGGTGACGGCCGGGTGTGGCGGCTACGCCGGTACACCGAACGTGACGCCGCCCGCGCCCAGGCGGCCGGGAGGGGGGCCCGATGACCACGGTCGGCACCACAGTGTGGCGCCCGTTCCACGACGAGCCGCTGTTCGTGCCAGAACTGCTGCATGGTCCCGGCGCCGTCCCGGGCCGGCTATGGGACCAGATCATCGGCTTCCTCACCCGGGTCGCCGAGGTCCGGCGGGCGCCGCTGCACACCTGCACCGCGTTCAACGCACTGCATTTCGGCTTCGATCTCGACACCCACGGCTACCGCGCCGAGGTCCTCGCCCCGGATTTGTTTGTCCAAGTCTGCGCGGAACAGCAGCAGCGGCCCGTGCTGCCAGTCGGCACGTTCCTTCACATCGACCGCGGGGGACGCCGGTCGCTGCTGGCCGAGGTCGTCGCCCGCTACGGCGCTGACTCCGCCGTCGACGACGACGGATGGGCACCCGCGTCGCTGTCCGGTGGCCCACCTGGGCAGGAAGAACCCGGCGGCGCCCGTACGGGCGTCGAACGCATCATCCTGGACGTCGAGGCGTTCGGGGCCCCACTCACCACCGCCGAGTACATCGAACTGGACCGGCTGCGCCGCCGCGGATCGGTGCTCGACGCCCGCGGCCACCTGACCGGACCGGTGCACTATCCGGCCGGGACCGGCGGCCGCGACGACGTGGCCCTGTACGCCGCCCACCTGCTCGGCCCAGGTCGGCCGTTGCTGCTCGGCGGACCGCTCGGAGGTTTGCTCACCGACCCTGGCGATGAGCAGGTCCTCACCGCCGCCGTACACCAAGCGCTCGACACCATCGACCGCCTGCTCGACGCTGCCGGTGCGCTGCGCCGCTGGCACGGGTACACCATCAACCAGGACCGGTTCGAACGGCGCCGCCGTGATGGCTGGCCGGGCTTGGGCGCCGTAGACGTCGACGACGTCATCGCGACCCTTCGCCGCGCTGGCCCGCAGCCGCGCTACACCGGCGTGTGGCCGCTGCTGGCTTCCCGCACCAATGTCGACAGCGCCGATGCAGACCCGCTCGAGCTCGCTGGCGCCGCCGACGTGGTCGTGCACACGAACCTGGTCGCGGCGGACCTGGCTACGGCGGCAACCGACGGTCTCCTGCCCGGCGGTGTGCACCTGCGCGTCGACGATGTCTGGCAGGCCGGTGGCCTGTGGCGCTCGGCGCGGGAACCGGTGCCGTCGGCGGTGCTGGCCACCGATCCGCGTACCCCGCTCGGCCTCGGCCATCAGCCCGGTGTCCCGGACGGTCCCGAACCGACCCAGCCCGGATCCGGGCCCTCCTCCGGCGGTCGACAGCCCGCACCGTCGGACCCGCCGGCCGCACACGGTGTTCCCGCCGGCGAGGAGGACGTCGCTGCCGAGCAGGACACGCCGGGTGAGGCGGACGCCTCGGCCGAGGAGCAGGGCGAGGACCTGTCCGGTCTCGTCGTCGTCCGCGACAGCCTGGTGGTGTACACCATTGCGCTACGCGAGAGTCACTGGGACGCAGGCGAACTGCCTCTAGCTGGGCAGGGGGCGGACGTCCTCGCCGACGGGCCACTGATCATGCAGCTGCACCACGACGGTGAACCCCTCCAAGACACCGAACAGATCCAGCAGATCAGCCGTGACGGCACCGTCCTGACCGGTATCAGCTGGCCGTGGAGTTTCTACCCCGGCATCAAGGTCACCGTGGCGATCGCCCGTAACGCCACCCGGATCAGCGCCACCACCACCCTGCTCGACCATCCCCTGCCGTACGGCGACCAATACCGGTGGGACGCCAACGCCGCCATACTCGCCGCCGCGATCGGTGCCGAGCAGCCACCAGCCGAACCGGCCGCCCCGCCGGAGCACCAGACGCCGCTCCCGGCCGGAACGCCGGAACGGTACCGCGGGGTTCCCCAACTGCGACGGCTGATCATCGCCGCGCTGCGGCGCCACGGCACGCTCGGCGCGTTCGGGGCCCGCCGGCTCACCGGGCCGCAGCTGCTCGCCGCGCTATTCGGGCCCGACCTGGTCGCTCCGCCGCTGATGTGGGAGGTCATCTACACCTGCGACCGGCTCGTCGACGCCGGCAAGCTGACCAAGGAACCCGGCACCGGCAGCCCTGACCGGCCCGCAAGCGGCGGACCCGACGTGTTCGTATGGTGGCCCGACGACAACGCCCGGCGCGGCGCTCACCAGCACACCGCCCGAGCCGACGTCCTCGCCGGCCGGATCCGCGAGCACTGGGTGCCCCCGTTCCTGCGGCTGTTGCCGACGGGTCACGAGGCCAGCGACGCCGCCCGCAACGCCTACGCCGAGTGGGTCCTGAAGGTGTACGGCCCGGACGCTGACACCACCCTGCCGGCCGGTTACACGTTCGTCCGCGGCCAGCTCCGCGGCTCCGGCGAGTTCGCCGGTCTGCTGCACCTCGCGGCAAACCCGCATCACCACCCTGCCTGACCCCTGCACCACCGCTCACCCGAGCAAAGAACCATGGAAAGTGAGACCCTCCGCGATGGCTTCACCGTCACGACGCCGCCGGCGCCGGCACCCGCGTACCTGTGCCCACCATTGCACCCACGTCAGCCCGGAACTGGCTGGGGCCCGCGATGAAGCGATCGCAGCACTAATCGGCGAGCTCGACGAGCTCGGCGACCCGATCGGGGCCGCGCTCGAATGCCTCAGCGGCGAGCAGTTCGCCAGCCTAGTCTGGCAAGTGCCTCCACCCGGCCGGACCGATTTCCTGACCGACCTGGGAGTTCCGCCCGCGCGGCGGCCCACCGCCACAGCGGCCCGCATGGGACTGGGAAAGCTTCGGCAATGGCCGAAACTCAAGCGCGACAAGGCAGCCCGCTTCCTCACCCACCGCGTCGCCGACCGTCTCGACGCCGAGTGGCACAAGGCCGGCGGAGACGAGCAGCAGCGCGAGAACGCGCTGCGGGACACTCTGACCGGCGACCCTAGCCAGATCAACTCCGTGCGGCTGGCTCTGATCTGCCACGGCCCGACGTCCTGGGGCATGACGGCTGCGCTGCGGATCGGCTTGGATTCCGCAGTAGGCCACCCGGACTGGCCGCGGCCGGCCGTGGACAACATCGCCGCGGCGTGCCGCCGTCTGGAGAACGTGTGGGCGCAGGTCGCTGCCGCTCACGCCCAGCCGGTCACCGACGACGAGCCACACGACGTCGAAGAGCTGCACGATGACGAGGAAACCGGTGAAGACGCCGTCGACGACCAGAGCGACGGTGACGCCGAACCCGGCGTAACAGCGCCGCCCCTGCCGGACAGGAAACCGACCACCGAAGGGCCCGCCACCGTGTCCAGTGAAACCGGCAACCCCGTCTGCGTACCGGGCACCGGCACAGTCGGCAACGGACACGACCCGGCCGCCGCAGCAGCGGATTTGCTGAACCTTCAGGCGCAGGCCCAACAGGCCGCGACGGCACTCACGGAAGTCCTTCACCGCGGCGGGATCCCGCACCGGCGGTACCTGGACCCGGTTGCCGCGTTCATCGACGCCGCCGACCAGCTGCGTGACCTGCTCGACGGACCGGACCAGGCCATACCCACTGAGGCGACCGTCGAGTACCTGCTCACTGCACTGTCAGCCATCGGCGAACTCCACGGTCAGCGGGCAAGAATCGCCAGCATCGCCCGGCTTACCGGCCCGGACAGCGAACGTGACCGGATCGCCTCGGCCGTCACGCTGGCCTCCGAACTGCAGCAGACGCCGGTATGGGGGCCGCAGCAGCATGATCACGCCACCGGGCTGCTGGCACTGCTGGACCTGATCGGCGCGGCCGCCGCCAAGGATATGCAGGCGCTGCCCGCCGCCCTCGCCAGCATCGAGCAGCACCTGCCGGACAACATCGCCTCCCTCCGGCTGCCTGCTGTCGGCGGCCAGCTGCAGATAACTGACAGCACCGCCTCTGCCGCGGACCCCGCAGCCGAGGACGAGCGCACCTCCAAACCGGCAGCGGCTACCGAAGACCCCGCGCCCGTACAGGAACCGGTCAGCACCGCCGCGCCGGCTCCGGTGGCCATCCCCGACACGCCGCAGCAGCCGACGCTGCCGGCCGCCGCGGCCACACCAATGCCGTCCACCACTGACATCCCCACCACCACCACCGAGGGCACACCCGTCATCGGGTACAAGCCCGCCGCGGCGGGCACATCCTCCGTCGAGGACGAACCTGCCGAGCAGGACACGCCCGCCGACAATGCTGCAGGACGCGACCTCGTCCGGCAGCTGCTCGGCGCCGGCCGGCTGAGCTTGGCGTACCACGCCGCCGCGGCCTGCGGCGACCGCCGACGCGCCGACGCGCTGCGCATCCTGGCCCTCGCCGACGCCGTCCGCAGCGAAACCTCCCCGACTGCCGGCGCACTGCGCACCGCACTGGAAGCCGAACAGGGCAGCCCGGCGTCCGCCGACACCGCCGTACAGATCCTGCTGCTGGCCGGGACCGTCCGCGCCTGCCTGGTCACCGCCGACGCCGGAGCCGGTCGAAGCGCCCAGACGATCGCCGAGTCCCTGCGCCAGCTTCCGGCCGTGGCCGCGATCACCGACACGATCGGGACCGCGACGGCGAAACGCCGCCTGTACAGCCCTGACGTGCTCGCCGCTCTCGCACCTATCGCCGGCGCCGACAACGACATCGCCATGACCGTCGAGGCCGCCCAATCCGACATCAACCGGCCCCGCAGCCTGGACTTCGTCCGGGCCAGCCAGATCGTCGACATGTGGTGGGCGCCGAACGGCGTCATCGGGCGGATCCTCGCGATTGCCGCCGCCGACCACCGTTCAGAGATCGAGACGGCCGCCGAGCAGCTGCGCCTGTTCGCCAAGCGGCACTACCTGGACGACCTGCTCAACCGAGAGGACGCCCAGCTGCGCTCCGGTAGCAGCCGCCCACTGCAGGGCCAGCAGCGGCGCAAGCTCAAGGAGATGGCAGACCGTTCGGTGACGGTCGTCCGCGCCTGGGTCGATGCGGTCCGCGCGAACCAGGCCACCGCTCACGGTCCCGTGCCCGCCGACCTGGCCAAGCTGCGCCTCGACGTCCTGGCACAATGGCCAGCAGCCGAACACGAACTGCAGAACCTGACTGCGGCAGCCGCAGAAACGCCGTGGATGCTGCAGGCCGAGGCCGCACAGGCGTGCCTGACGAGCATGCGAAGCAGCGTCGGCATGCTCGACGGTCACAAGCCGACCGGTCCCGACCGGGACCCTGACCTGGTCCTTCACCAGGACCTGCTGCGCTGCGCGGCACTGCCGTTCACCGCCGACGGCGTGCCCGCCCGCACGGTCACCATCGACGACATCCACACCGCGCTCGACACGAGCTGGGAGAACGGATTCACGCAGCGGCTGGCCGGTGAGGACTACGTCACGGCCGCTCTAATCATCGACGCGGTCACCGACCCGGCCCAGACCCGGGACATGCATGATCGCCTCGCGACTGCGGCCACGCAGACCTTCGACGAACTGACGACCCTGCACCGCGACGTGTCCAGCGACGTGGCCCGCGCCAGCCGGCTCGGCCAGCTCGACGAGAACGCGAGCACCGCCATCAACAGCGTCCTGGCCGCCGCCAACCTCAGCCGAATCAGCGGCCCGCCGCAGAACCACAACCTCAGCGAATTCCGCAGCCGGCTGCTCGACGTCCAATCACGACTACCGCAACACCTGCACGAGGCACAGGAGGCCCTGCGGAAACGAGCCGACAACGAAGTCCCGGCCAGCCCCGACCGGCAGAGCCGGCTGACCTCGATCTACGCCCGCATCGACGCCGGCGACCTAGCCACCGCCGAGGAGTACCTGCTCGCCGCAGTTCACGGGGAGGCACCGCCGACAGCCGAGCCGTCCAACGACCTGCACCGGTTCCTGCAACTCACCACCCAGGCGGCCAGCGGTATCACCGCCAGCATGGTCCTCGCGGTCCGCCACGGCAAACCGCACCCGTCCCTGGGAGTGAACAGCCTGTCCGCCGCGCAGCGGGCCACCGCCGACACGCTGCAGATGTGGCTGGACATGCGCGACATCCGGCACAACAACGTGCAGAAGAGCACCCTGATGGCAGCACTACGGCTGGCCGGTATCGAGTTCGCCAGCATGCAGCCGCTGCGAGAACTGACGGCCAGCTCCCGCCGCGCCTGGTGGGACCTGACCGGGGTACGCCGCATCGGAGAGACACCCGGCGTGCCGCAGTTCAGCCCGTCCGCCGGGGAACGTCAGCGCATCATGCTCTGCTGGGGAGAGCCAGACGTGCGAGCCATGTTCGGCTGGATCACCCAGGACCCCGGCACCGACCACCCGGTCATCGTGCTGCTGTTCGCCGCGATGACCGCCGACCAGCGCACCGAGTTGGCACTGATGTGCGCGCAGCGGGGAGAAAAGCCGGTCATCGTCATCGACGACATCGCCATGCTGCACCTGGCGTTGCACGGCAGCGGCCAGTTCATGGCCACCGCACGGACCCTGCTGCCGTTCGCGGCGACCAACCCGTACGCCCCGGACGGGCTGGCGGCACTGCCGTCGGAGATGTTCTTCGGCCGCCGTTCCGAACGCAGCGACATCATCGACCCGAACGGCGCGAACCTGCTCTACGGCGGCCGGCAGCTCGGCAAGACGGCGCTGTTGCAGGACGCCGCTCGCGCGTTCGCCCGAGTTCCGGAGCACCAGCCGATCTACGTGACTCTGCACAACGTCATCGGCACCAAGGTCAACCCGCTGACGCTGTGGGACAAAGTGTCCGAGAAGCTGACCGAACTTAAGATCGTCCCGCCGCGTAAAACTCGCGACCCGATCAAGAACGTCACCACCGCGATCGCCGCCTGGCTGGGTGAGAACCCGACCCGGCGGATGCTGCTGCTCATCGACGAATGCGACGGATTCTTCGACGCTGACGCCGAACTCGGTTTCGAGCACGTCACGAACCTGCGTAACCTGCGCGACGAGACCGGCCGCCGGTGCAAGCCGGTGTTCGCCGGCCTCCACCAGGTGCAACGGTTCGCTCACCTGCCGAACCAGCCGCTGGCCGGCGCCCACCTCGGCGAGCAGATCGCGATCGGCCCGCTCAGCCCGGAACCGGCGTACCAGCTGCTGTTCACTCCCATGGAAGCCCTCGGGATCCGGTTCGAGTCCGACGAGCTGATCCACCGAATCCTCGCCTACTGCAACTACCAACCGAAGCTGCTGCAACTGGTCGGCAAGGCCCTCGTCTCGTCAGCGCTGGCACGCCGCCGCACCGGCCCCTACTACTCCATTGACGAGCAGTTGCTCGACCACGTCCTCGGCTCCGAGTCCCTGCAGCAGCGGGTCCGGCAGACCGTCCGCCTCACCCTCGACCTGGACTCGCGGTACAAACTCATCGCCTTGGTCGTCGCGTACGCCGCGCTCGAGCACGGCGCCGACTACACCATGACGACCTCGCAGCTGCGTGAGGAGTGCCAGGGCTGGTGGCCGGCCGGGTTCGCCGGACAGGGCCCCGGCGAGTTCCGGTCCCTGCTGGACGAGATGCGCGACCTCGGCGTCCTGGCCGTCACCGCCGGCACCCGGTGGCGGCTGCGTTCAACGAACGTGCTGCGGCTGCTCGGCTCGACCAACGAGATCTGGGAAGAGCTCTGCAGCTCGCAGTGGCGGACCACCGTCACGAAGCTGTCCACCGAAGAGGCACGCGGTCACCTGGATGACGGGCTCATCTCCCCGTGCACCGAGCAGCAGCTGTCTCGAATCGTCAGCCGTACCTCCGGCAGCGCCGTACGGGTGATCGCCGGCACCCACGCCACCGGTGTCAACCGGGTGCGTGACCTGCTGGAGCACTCCCGGAAAGGATTCGGTGCGCGGTTCGACCTGTCGGTGACGACCAGCCCTCAGACGTACGGGAAGGCGCTGCGCAGCGGTGAGGCCGGAGGCCGGCATCACGTCGTCCTGAGTCAACTGCTCACCGCGAAATCCGACACCCTCGTCGACACCGTCGTCAAAGCGATGCAGATCCAGCCCACCGCTGGCGCGACCCGCACAGTGGCAGTTCTCGTCGACGTCAACGCCCCCGGTGTCCTCGACGTGTTGACCGGCCCCAGCTTCGCCGTAAGCAACGACGACATGATCACCCTACGCAGGGCCACCGACATCGGCCTGCGAGGGTGGCTGTCGGACAACGAACTCATGAAGGCGTTCACCGACGCGACCAGCCAGGCTGAACTCATGGCCGCAACCGGCGGCTGGCCGTTGCTGCTGGACCTGGCCGCCGACAAAGCCCGTGAGCACACCAGCACCCGCAAGGTGTGCGCCCAGGTCACCGCATACCTGTCAACTGTCGAAGGGGCCGCCGATTTCGTCGAAGCGACGGGACTGCGAACCGACTCCGACGCGGGCGATGCGTTCCAGGGCCTGATCGACTATGCCGGCCCCGTCACGTCCGAGGAACTGGTCGAACTGTGCGCGGTGACGGGATCCGACCCGAAACGCACCGCCCGGATCCTGCAGCTCCTCGACGTGATCGATCAGAGCGACGTCGATGGGCGGTGGACGCCAGAACCGGTGGTGGCCCGAAGCTGGCGACACCTTCACGCGCTCGCGTAGCCACCCTGCCGTCAGGGACGCACCTCGGGTGGCCGTGGATTGCACATCCCGGCCACCCATCGCGGCTTGTCCAACAGGCCCTCGAGTCGATCTGAACCGACCCGGGGTGTTTGAGAGACCGGGGAACCTCGCTTGTCCCCACCCGCGGGCCCGTCGAACCGCTCGACGTAGCGACGCAGCATCTACAGCGCTTGACGCGGAATCAAGAGACCACAATGCCGCTTCAATCCAAAATGCAGATGAAGCGGCAGGTCAGAGTAGTTCCACAGCCAGTGGAACGGCAGCCGACGGTCCGCGCCGTTACCCGCCAACAAAGATCATCCGTTACCGGATGTTACCGCCGCTACCGGAGAAGATCTTCATCTCCCCAGGTCAACCGGTCGGGACGGCCGGATTCGAACCGACGACCCCTTGTTACCAACCGTAGCCCCCCCGACCTTGTCATTGACTGTCAAAAATAGGCGCTGAGCTGCACAGACACGATCAAGCAATGATCGCTTCTTGTCACTGGTTGTCAACCTCAGGCGGGGGTTTTCGGGGGGTAAACGGGGGCAGGCCGACAGGACGGCTCTGGTTCCCACCGCGCCCCACTCCCCACCATGGGGACCGCCCGTCACCGAGAGAATGACGTGCTCCTACCCATCGCGACCCGCCTACCGCAAGCATGGGGGTTCGTGTCGGTGGGGCCACACGACCCATTGCCCCACCGCCGATGACACTCAGGGCAACTCTGAGGCTTGCGCAAGTCTAGCTGCGACGCTGGGCCTGTTCGGATGCGCCAAAAGGCCTGCAGCATGAAGGGCATGCTCAGGACGTTGCCGGTTGGATCGCTGTCTCAGACTCGAACCTGCGGCTGATGCCAGCGCCCGCCCCGTTGACCTCTTGCGGACTGGATGCAGCCTGACGTCCATGCGGCGGCCTTGGGATTGGAAGAAGATCAGGGATGGCTGGTCAAGAGGCGGCTTCGAGGGCGGCCTCGTACGTCGATGAACGAGACCACAACTGAGACCAGCAGCCCACGCCGCCGGTCCCTGACTGCGCTTCACGCAGCCGAGGGTATGCGCTCCGAGCGGCGCCCGGTGACCCGTGACCGCCACCCGTCAGGATCGGGAATTCTCCGCCGGATGTGCGCTCCCCGGTTCGGCAGCCGGTGGTTCCACCCGTGGCGCCCGGTGGACACGCCATGTAACCATCGAGACACCCGTTGTCGACTCGGAGGTCACGATGAGGTCCTCGACTCCCCGCTGGCCGGATGACGAGCGTAAGGACGGGGAGGAGGAGGGCGACGATCTCGGTGCGCTGGCAGCCTGGTTCCCCGCACCGCACGAGCCGCGCGATCGGGAGACCTGGCGGGTACGGCCCCATCTGCTGCCCGTCACGATGGAGGTGCTGTCGCCGGTCCACGGGGAGGTGCAGGTACGGGGGTTCGCGCGCTTCTTTTCCGCGCACACTATCCACGCGCATCGGTCGACGGTGGTCGTCGGCAGCCAGTGCAGTCTTCAACAGACTGACCACTACCACTTCCACCGCGTCACCATCTCGCTCGACCAGCTCATCCAGCCGGGGAAGGCGCGGGAGGCACTGAACCGCCTCCTCGCGTCTCCGGGCGCGTGGGGCGCGGTCGGCGCCTTTCAGCGCGCCCTGAGTGGACTGCTCGCCACGGAAGACCCCGGAAAACCCATCCACGTGACTGTGGGCGTGCGGGAAGGCACCTTCATCAGCGCGACCGGTTCCGATGTCGTCAGCGGTACGCAGGCGGAGGTGCGGCGGTCCCTGCGTTTCGTCAGCGAGGAGACGGTGATCGACGGCGTGCGCCTACTGGCCGAGAGCCCCGATCTGGTGCGTGGGCTGGTCCGTCATCTGACCGATCCGCACCAGGTCAGCGGGGATCAGATGACGCGCGCCTTCCTGTCCGCAGCCGGCCGGATCGACGACCTGGACCTGGTCCGGCAGTCCGCCGACTTCCGCCGGGCCGAAACTCGCCTGCTCGATTTCCTAGGGGTGACCTTCGTCGACCGGGCGTCGAGCGTCATGATCGGCGTGGACAACGACGTGGAGCACCGCGTCCGGGTCCATCGCCCGGGCGTCGCGTTCGGGGAGCTGGCAGACTCCCTCGACACGTTGCGTGAATACGCCGAGCAACGCTTGACGCCGGACGTCGGTCACGACGGCCTCACCACTCCCGACAGGTTCACGCGGATCGAGCCGACCGAGCTTCCGGGTGAGCACCGCAAAAGTATGGGCGGACGGGACATCCCGCCACCAGCCGTGAATCCGGACTGGGGGCGGCGCGGTCCGGACCTACCAGGACTGTTCTGAGGTGTACGGCAGACCGGACGAGCCTCGAGGATCTGGGAGCGAGTATGCGCGGTTGGACCATCCCGCTGATGACGACGACGGCGCTCGTGTCGGCTGGCGTGTTCCTCGGCACCCGGGAGCTCGGAATCGCCGACCAATACGCCAGCGTGGGCAGCTTCCTCGTGGCCCTGGTCAGCCTCGCCGTCAGCATCCGGGCCCTGACCAGAGGTGTGGCCCGGCATCCGGCGGACGAGAACCCTCCCCGCGCGGCCGCGTGGCGCGCGTTCATCCTGAACCTCCTCAACCGCACCGTCGTCAACGAGCCGCACGCCCCCGTCTACATCGACTCGCCCTCACCACCACCTCGGCGCGGCAACAAGCCCAGAGGCAGGCGCGGGGCCCCGCGCTCGAGCCGCAAGAAGCGGCAGTGACGCATGAATCGGTCCCCGACACCACCTGCCGTCAGGGGTCCTCGCCGTGCCCCGCCTCCTCGCGGGCCGGCTGCGGACGCTCTGCCAGAGCGGCGGCGAGGAAGGTGTTGCGGCGTGCGATGAGGCGTCGCAGGTACGGCCGCAGGTTTAGCCTGGCCACGAGACCATTAAACGGTCCCGTCGGCGCGGTGAAGTCGATGACGTAGCGCATGACCGTCCCCGAGGACCCGGCTGGATCCGGGGTGAAGCGGTGCTCGTGGCGCCATCGGCCGAACGGGCCGCTGACTTGCTCGCGGTGAAGCCGCGCGGCCGCCGGTAGTCGGTGATCCGGACGGTCATCCGCCAGGGCAGGTCGAGGTGCCGGGCTTCCCAGGTTGACGCTGGCCATGAGCGTCCTCGCCGAGCAACTACCCCGCCGAGCGGGTGCGCAAGCACCACCGGGAGGTCGTCAAGATCGTGCGGTTCGCGACCTGGTGGGACCACTGGAACGCGACCTACCAGCAGCGCTGGTGGATGCGGTGGCGCCGGGTGGCCGGTGCGGCAACTCGTCGACCAGCACGAGGTAGAGGCGACCGCGGTGGTGGACCTCCAGCGGCACTGGACGTACCCGCGTGCCGCGCTGCCCGTGCCGGAACTCGGGGAGGCTGTCCGGGTGACGCTGTACGAGCCGGTCGCCGTGCCCGACCCGCCGGTCGTCACCCGGTTCCTGCGCGAGTAGCGCGCCCGCCCTCACGTCAAGACCTCCGGCGAGACGCCGCCGTGAACGCTCGGGACGGTCCCTGCATACGGGACCGTCCCGAGCGCGTCTGCGGGCCCGGAGAGGTCGCCCGCCGACGCGGTATACTTGAACCATCGGTGGCGCTGCGCCACCCGTTTCTCCTGTCGCCCGTGGCCCACGCCCCAGCGCGACGTCGAGAGACAAGGGCTCGCGAGGCTCGACGCAGACCAGAACCACCATTGACGGGTACTCCTATCGCACCCGGCGGTGGCGGCGTGGGGAGCTACCTCCGGGAGACATGGAACCGTCATGAGCAACAAAAATCCAAAGGCCACGCGGCTCGCCGCCGCGTACCGGCTCCGGTACACCGAGGCGCTGGGCGTGATGCGCCAAGACTCCGACCTCGCCGAGCAAATGGCCGACGATCTGAACATCTCGATCGCGGAGGCGAACCGCCGGATCGAAGGCCAGTACGCCGAGGCCCGGCGCCGCGCCGACGAAGAACGGGTGTCCTTCCGCGCCGCCCTCGCCGACGTCCGGTCCGGGCAGGCCCTCCAGAACCAGTTCGCCAGCTTAGCCGCGGCCTTGCCGAGTGTGGAGGATCTGCTACGCCGGGAGCTGGTGTCGGTCTGCGACAGGCTGGTCGACGAGCCGGTGCACCGCGACGGCGACGACTACTTCGAGGTCCACGGCCTCAACTTCGACGATGTGCACGTGCCCTACTACGTCGACCAGGTCGAGATCGACGAGGCCATGCCGGACCTCGACTCGCTTGACTGGGACGAGGCCGAGGAGCTGGACGACACGACCTACCTCGGCACCGTCAGAGTGCACGCGGACGTCAGCTTCACCGGGTTCATGCACCGCGGCGAGGCCTACTCCCATGAGGGCGAGATTACGATCCTGCAGGCCGACTGGAACGAGCGCACCTCCCGGGTGTCGTTCCAGAGGTCGGTGGTCCTGGAGTTCGAGGCGCGGATCGAGATCGGTGCCGAGTCGGCCGAGCTGGAGTTCGTCTCGGCGATCACCGACGAGCACGCGGCCGACGCCGCGGCGTAGCCGGCGCGGAAACGACGAAAGAGGCCGCCGCCTCCGCCCGCCCGAAGGCAGGTGGAGGCGGCGGCCTGGTTGCGTGCGGGGTTATCAGGACCGGTTGTTGACGGTCGTGCGTACGCCGTCGTCCGTCGTGACCGCGTCGCACCTCAGCGGCACCGCGGTCGGCATCTGGGTCAGCGACGGATCGTCGAGCAGGATTGTCGCGGTGCCGTCAACCGACCAGCCATTGTCCGTCTCCGACACATCGTGGATCTCCACCCCGGTCACGCTGACCAGCACACAGGTGCCACCTGGTCGTTGCATTGCCGCACCAAATAGGATCGATCGATGGAATGCTCGTTCTCGGAGTTCTCCTATGGATACGCGGCGATCCGCGAGGCGGAGTCGGAGCTGGCGCAGGTATACCGATCGCGCGGGGCTCCAATCCTGACCTCCCTGGTGGCAGAGGAGCAGCTCGGATGGGACGCCCAGATCCCATTCGTGGAGTATGCACTTTTCCTGCAGTTCAAGCGGGCCCAGTACGTGAGCCGCCGGCATCCGGCGTCACCTACGTGGTCGCATTGCTAGTTCGGGCTGCCATTGGCATCGATCAGCTAGTGACGAAAGGTATCGATCCAATTCCATTGCGTCAACTTCCGGCCGTGCCGCGACCCCAGATCTGCCGGATGAGCGAGGTGGCCAGCGAGCTTTCCTCCCCCTGTGACCCGCCGACGGCCCAGCCGTCGCCGGCCGCCCGGTCCCGACCGGATCGGTACGGGTGGCAGGTACCCGCTGACCGACCCGGGCCCACCGGTGCGAAGTACCCGACTCAGGGGCACGATCCGGCCCCTGAGTCGGTACGGTTCGTGCACCGAAAATCTTCTCAGAGAAAGGGCACGTGCGCGGTTGGACACCGTTGACTTCCGGAACTGGTGCACCGTCGGGGTGCCCGTGTCCATCGGCAGCCACCACGCTGGCCTGATCGAGTCGTTCGACGACGCCACCGGTGTTGCCACCCTGGCCGCCGCACTGCCCGGCGCGTATGCCGAATCCGCGTCGCTCGCGCTGATCGCCCGCCGGCTCGGCAAGGACGGGGTGGCCAAGTTCCTCAGCAACAAGCTGCCGACCAAGCCCGCTGCACGGTCCGGGGACATGGGTGAAATCCTCGCGACGGCGTACCTGCACGAAGAGCACGGATGGGTGGTCGGCCCGAGCCGGCTCATCCAACGCGACCACCAGCAGTGGGCGATGCGCGGCGACGACGTGCTGGGCGCGAAGCTCGACGCCGCGGGCAAGGCCGTGATCATCAAGGCAGAGGCCAAGAGCCGCGTCATCCTCGCTAAGGGCACCGTCACGGGGGCCCGTAAGGGTTTGGCGCGGGAGAAGGAGATGCCGTCGGCGCACTCGCTCACCCAGTTCGCCGAGCGGCTGCTGCCGACAGCCGATGCTGAGGTCGGCGAAGCTGTGCTGATGCTGCTGCTGCTCGACGAACTCCGCGCCGACCGGGTCAGCCACCTGATGTTCCTGTTCACCAGCAACGATCCCAGCAAGCACGTGACCGCTGACCTGCAGGCGTACACCGGCGCCGTCGCGCAGCTGACCATCACGCTGCGGGTCCATGGACACAAAAAGTTCATCACCGACGCCTACGAGCTGGTGATCACCGATGGTGCGTGAGGCGCAACGCCTGGCACGGCTGTTGACGACCGCAACCGACGCCGGCTTCCGCGGCCGGCTCCTGGCCCGCGGCCAGGCCCAATCGATGATCCGCCGCGGCGGTGTCCTGCCGCCGGACGCACCTACGTTCAGTGCCTTCCTCGACGCTGACCTGCTCAACTACGGCTATGCGCTGCTTTCGACCAGCCTCGGCTTGCTGGAGGTGGCCGAGGACGACACGACGGGCCAGATAACCCTCACCCGGGAAGGGTTCATCCAAAGCTCGTACGCCATCGAGGCCGCCACCCGCAACGCGGCCCCTGCACCGGACCTGGTCTTCCACGACCTCGTGGCCGGCGCCGCTAGTCACCTCGCCGGCTACGCTGCCCGCGCGTACTCGCTGATCCAATCAAGCCGCGCGTCGGGCCGGCTCACGCCGATGGAACACACTCTTGCGGATCTGCTCATGCGCGACCTGGGCGCCATCGACCAGCGGACCCGGCAGCTGCGGTCGTCACCTGAGGTCTCCGATGAGGCCATGCTGGCCGCCTTCACCGCACCCGACAACGACCTGAACGACCTGGACGACGCATCGGACCAGGTAGGTCCCGTAGTGCTACTGCTCAGCGAGAATTACCTTTCAGCGGTCTCGGCCGCCCTGTTCGCCATCGAGATCGGCAGCCGCGCCCTGCTCGACGCTGCGCTGCAAGACCTGCAGCTTGGGGAACAGGCGTCCTCGGACGTCAGCGCTCCCGGGCCTTGGTGGATCTACCGCCTGAGCCGGCACCTGCTACGTGGGCTGTTTGACACCAGCTTGCAGACCACGATTCCACAGCCCACGCTGCCCGGGATCGATGCTGGCCACGCCGGACGGTGGCGCGAGCTGCGCGACACGTTCGTCGCGTCGCTGCTGGCCCGCGAGCGCGCCGAGATCGACCTGTGGCCTTCGCAGCTGCATGTTGCCCACCGGATTTTTCGGGACTCGCGGGATCTCGTCGTCGCGCTGCCGACCAGCGCCGGCAAGACCCGCATCGCCGAACTGGCGATCCTGGCGTGCCTCGCTCAAGGCCGTCGGACGGTGTACGTCACCCCGTTACGTGCCCTGTCCGCGCAGACCGAGAATGTCCTGACCCGGACCTTCGCCCCGCTGGGCATCCGGGTCTCATCGCTGTACGGCAGCATGGGCACCAGCGACGTCGATGAGGACACCCTGCGGTCCGGTGAGGTCGTCGTCGCCACCCCGGAGAAGCTGGACTTCGCGCTGCGATCCGACCCGTCCGTGCTCGACGACGTCGGCCTGATCGTGTTGGACGAGGGACACATGATCGGTGCCTCCGAGCGGGAGGTCCGCTACGAGGCCCAGATCCAGCGGCTGTTGCGCCGTGCCGACGCCGCGACCCGGCGCATCCTCTGCCTCTCGGCGGTTTTTCCCTCCGGCAACGACCTCGACGACTTCGTCGCCTGGATCACCGACGACGAGCCGGACGGCCTGCATCGCGAGGGCTGGCGCCCGACCGGGCAGCGGTTCGGGCTCGTCGAGTGGCGCGGCGACCACGCCAGGTTGACGATCACTCTCGGCCCGGAACAGTCGTTCATTCCTCGCTACTTCGAGGCCAAGAAACCACGCCCACCGCGCCGCAAGCTGTTCCCTGCCGACCAGGGTGAGCACATCATCGCCACGGGATGGCGGCTGGTCGAGGAAGGCCAGACCGTCCTGGTCTTCTGCCCGCAGCGCAACTGGGTCGAACCTTACGCCCCAAAGATCATCGATCTGTACGGCCGTGGTCTGATCCCGTCCGTGCTGCCGGCCGGCGTCGATCTCAGCGACGCGCTAACCGTCGGCGCCGAGTGGTTCGGCCCCGACCATCCCATCCTGCGCTGTCTTGAGCTCGGCGTGGCGATCCACCACGGAGCGCTGCCGGGGCCGTTCCGGCGCGAGGTGGAACGGCTCCTGCAACGCGGCAGTTTGAAGGTCACCATCGCTTCGCCGACGCTGGCCCAAGGGCTGAACCTGTCCGCCTCGGCCGTGCTCTTTCACAGTCTGCACCGCAGCGGGGAGCTGCTCAAGGGTTCCGAGTTCGCCAACGTGATCGGGCGGGCTGGCCGGGCTTTCGTCGACACCGAAGGTCTCGTCCTCTACCCGATTTTCAAGACCGGTGCCTGGCGGCGCCGGGAATGGCTCGAGCTGACCCAGGGCGACGGTGGCCGGCCGCTGCAGTCCGGGCTCATCGGCGTCGGTGTCGCCTTGGTCCGGCAGTTGCTCGCCACCTACGGGCTGACCTCGGTCGAACCGGTCCTCGTCTACCTCACCGGCGGCCCGGACTGGTCGCTGCCCGTGCTGTCCGCTGGCACCGCTGACCAGCGGGCCGCCGCGGCGGCGGGCTGGCGGTCGAACCTCGCGCTGCTCGACATCGGCATCCTGAGCATCGTCGGTGACGGCGACCAAGACCTCGTCACGGACGCGGCGACGCAGTTTCTCACCGATGCGCTGCGCGACTCACTGTTCGAGCGTCAGCTGCGCCGCTACGACGACACCGCACAGGCCGTCCTGCGCGAAGTCGTCTTCAGCCGCACCCGGCACCTGTGGCGCACGTCGACGGCCTCGCAGCGCCGCGGCTGGTATCTAGCCGGATTAGGCGCGCAAGCAGGCTCCGAGCTCGCGCAGGTGTCCGGGCACATCGTCGCGTTGGCCGGCCAGGCCGAAACCGCACTGCTCGGCGGCGACCACGAGCAAGCCGGCGATCTGATTATCCAGATCGCCGATGTCGTGTTCGCCGTGCCGTCGTTCGCACCGGAGAACCCGCTCGGCAATCGCGACACGGTGCTGCGGCACTGGGTTCACGGGCTGGCCCTCAGTGAGGTGCCGGGTGACCGGGTCCAGATCGCGCAGTTCATCGAAGCCGACGTCATCTACCGGCTGGTCTGGGGCATGGAGGCAGCCCGCGTCTACGAGACCGCCCAGGACAATTCCGACGCCACCGCCCTGCTGGGCACCGTGGTCACCACGATCGAGACTGGAACCTTCCACCAGCCGGCCTCGATTCTCATCCGGTCGGGATTCGACTATCGCCTCGCTGCCATATCAGCGGTGACCAGCACCGGCGCCACCTTCGACACGGTAACCGGCATGCATCACTGGATCGACAACCTCGACCCCGCCCACGCGCTGAGCCCGCAGTGGCCGACACCCGAGGCGCGGTCGGCGTGGGAGGCGTTCGCGAACCCCACACGAACCCGCCGCGCACGCCAGTGGCGCCGGCAGACCGTGGTCGTACCGGACGTCGCCTGGCACTCAACGGCACCGGATCCCGATACCTGGCTACGGGTGACAGACGCCGGAAAAGACAAGATCGAGATCTGGTCGACCGGCTTCGACCTGCTAGGCGAAGCAACTATTCCGCTCGCCTCGCCGCGGCACGGGGTGTTGCGCGGTCGGCGGCTGCCAGCCGGTACCGGGATCGTCCTGCACTATCACGGCCCGGAAGTGCTTCTTCCGCAGGTGAGTACCCGACTTCGCCCGTGACGCCGCGCCAGAACGGACGATGGAAGCGAAAGGATCTTGCTGGGGAATACTGGAAGATAGTGGAACCTGATGCTATCCTTCCCCGCATGGCTGAAACGATGGATGAACTCGAAGACCTGATCTCAGGTCTGCGAGCACGAATCCGTCGCGCACTGTCCACTGGGCAGCGCGTCGAGGTTCCTGCACTTCGTGCCGAACTGCGCGCGGCCGAGCAGCGATGGGACGAAGCCCTACAAGGTATCGAAGCACCGGACGACCAGGTACATGCACCGCTTATCCCATTGCCATCCAGCGTGTCGCTACTCCCCATGCGCGAGCAGGTTCATCAGGTGCTCACCTTGCTGGGCGTGCCAGCTGCACCGAAGCTGATCGTGGCGGTGCATGAAGCGTTCTACGCCGGAGACTTGGTCAGCGCGAAACTGACCAGTCTTCGGCGGGATGAGGAGAGGTCATTCCGCTCGGCACCCTTCGCGCGCCCGTACTACCTGTGCAGTGCGCTCGCGGCAGACCAGTTGGTCAGCGTGCGCGGTTTACTGGCCGTTTCTACATGGTCCTTAGATCGTCGGATGGTCGGCCCACTGTCGCCGCGTGTTGATTTCCTTTCAGGAGCGATCAGGCTGGCTGAGCACGTCGAGCGGACCGGTGACCCCGGGCCGCAGGCGAGCAGGCTTTTGTGGCGGTTCGCGACCAACATCCCGGGCGCGGCGGAATCCTTTGACGCGGCGAAGCCGGCGGCGATCATCTCAGCAGCGCGGGCCGAACTCGAAGTCCACGACGACTCCGACCGTGCACAACGCAAGGCTGCTGCCGACACAGCACGCCGTCGACTCGACGACGTTCAGCAGCTGTTCGGTACTTCACCGCTCAGAGCGGTACGCAGCGCTACCTAGCACCTTCCCCGATATCGGCGGCCCGGTACCGCGAAGACCGGACCCGTCTCTGCAGAGGACAGGATGACCGTCGTCGACGACCGTCTCAATGCCATCCGTGGTGCGGCGCCGCGAAAGCCGCACAACGCCCGCTCTCTTGCTGCCCTCGCCGCCAATCCCGGCTGCCGGCGTCGCACTCTCATGGATGCCGCTGGCGTGGACAAGGCTGCAGTTGCCGATCGGCTCGGCCACCGGATGACCGTCGGCCAGATGTCGAGCATCGCGCTGGCCCGGGGTAAGAGCTTCGAGGCGCAAGTTAAGGCCGAGGGAGGCAACGACCTCCTGCGTCTGCTGCGGCAGCACATCGATCTGCCGACCGTGCAGGCGCACTACCACGATCTCAACCCGGCCGACGACGACGACCGGATCAGTGCCCGGCTCCGGCGGTCCCGCAGCGCTCTGGTGGAGGCGGCACGTGCTCCGGACCCGGTCGGGACGATGTTCGATCACCCGATCCTGCAGTTGACTATGAACGGCGTCCGGGTGCACATCGAGCCCGACCTGATCGCCTTCAAGTTCGGTGACCGTTTCCACATCGTCGAGATCAAGTCCTTCCCGATCGTGGACGGCACGGCAGACTCAGGAAAGGTCGCCGCCGCGGCGCAGCAGTCGGCGGTCTACGTGCTGGCGATGCGGGAGATGCTGCAGACCGCCGGACTCTCCCCAGAACTGGTCTCCCACGAGGTGATCCTCGTGTGCCCCAAGGACTTCAGCAACCAGCCGGTAGCTGAGCTGATCGACGTGCGCAAGCAGCTCGCATCGCTGCGGCGCCACCTGGCCCGCATGGAGTCGATCGACGACCTTCTGCTTCTGCTGCCCGCATCGCTGACCTTCGACCTGC
This sequence comes from Micromonospora sp. NPDC049497, assembly GCF_044465805.1. Taxonomy (NCBI): domain Bacteria; kingdom Bacillati; phylum Actinomycetota; class Actinomycetes; order Micromonosporales; family Micromonosporaceae; genus Micromonospora; species Micromonospora sp. NPDC049497. The sequence goes on from NZ_JBITMC010000028.1 coordinate 54,701, forward strand.
TGCCGGACCGAGACGGCCAGCCGACACGCAACCCCGAGGAACTCGCCGCGGACCTCACCCGAGTCGCCGCGCGTTACTCCCCGGACTGCCTGGAGAGCTGCGAACTGGCTGGCGTGTGCCGGGCGGAAGCGGACGGCACCGTTCCGGTGCTCGGCCGGGTAATTCGCGAGGAATTGGGCGGCATCGACTCCATCGCCGAGGTCGTCGGACTGGCCACCGGCAGCCGGCAACCCGACGACAGCCAGCGACAGACCGCCCGCCTGCTGCGCGCGGCCTATCAGATGCGACAGCAGGCACTGGAGTCACGGCGATGACCATGATGACGTCACTGGCCCGGGCGCTGGCCGCCGATGCGCAGACCCCACAGCGCCTGACCATGTATCGCCACCTGCACATCTCCGACCACCCGATCGTGATGGTGCCGATCACTCTCGCGGGCGAGACGAACGCCCCCCTGGCGGTGATGGTCGGCACCGACCCCGCACGGCCAGAAGTGATCGTCACGCGCCAGCCGCGTGAGCGCGCTGAACGGCTGCGCTTCGCGGAACGGCTCGCCGGACACCTGCTCTACCCGATCGCCTCGATGGCGGCGATCACCCAGCGGCTCGAAAGCCGTGGAGCAGAACTATCGGTACGGGCCACCGAGGCACCACAGATCTGGGTCCCGAACCCGGCCGGCGTCGACTACGTCCGGCTCCTCGGGCGGATGACGCGGTTCCGGTCCATCGAAGGCCGCTGGGCTGTCGCCCCGTCCGTACGGCAACTGGGTATCTGGCTGACCTGGCTCGCGGAACAGGCCGAGTTCGCGGACTCCTGCGTGCTAGTGCCGGCCACCCGGGCGCTGAGCGGGGTATGGGCGACTGGACAGAGCGATGTCGAGGACGGCAATCTCGCCGCGCTGATGGCTTGGCTTGCGCCGCCGCCGGGAATGGCGATCGCCGACGCGGTGCGCCGTGCCGAGGATCCGGCCCTTTGCCCGCCGGCGGGTCCGGCGACCGATCCCACCTTCGACCGGCTGTTCCTGCAGCCCACTCTCAGAGATCTTGCGGCGGCGTCGACGGAACCCGCCAGACGGCAGGTCCTCAGCCGGTTGACCAGCATGCTCCTGGAGCAGATGAGACCGACCTGGAATCTGGTGTGGCATGCCATCGAACTGCTTCGGCAGGAGCCGCCAGCGCCGCGTGTGGCGCGTCGATGGGAACGGCAGCGCGATCGCTTCACCGCCTTCCACTACTACGTGACCAACGGCGGTAACCCGCAGGCCAAGCGGGACAACGCGGTACGCGGCGCACAACGTCTCGCCGAAATGGAACAACGGCTGGCCAGCTTTAACGCCGAGCGCGCCTACGACGACCCGCTCGTGATCGCCGACCACCGGCTCGCTGGCGAGGCCTTCGCCGGCACGGTCGTCGCGAGCGACGCCACGCGCCGGGTACGCGCAACACAGAAGCTCGTGCCACGCCCGCTGGTCACCGTCACCACCGCCGACCCGGTCCGTCTCGAAGAGGGACAACAAGTGCACGACCCGAGCCGCAACGGCCAGCGGGCACTGATCACCCGCATCGAGGAAACCACCGACGGCTGGATCATCACACTCGAACTACAGGACAAGATGGGCCGCGGACGGACCCCGGCACCAGGCTCCGTTCCAGCCAGCGGCGACGAGGCGGTCTACCTTGCACTCGCCGACACCTTCGTGCGCCGCAGACGGGCCTGGCCCACCCGCGACGACATCCCGTGGACCCACGGCGGGCCCCCGCCGGAGTACGTTCCCGCACCGGAGGACGCGGTGGAGGAATGGTCATGACCTCACCTCAGCAACTCGCCGAAGCCCGAACCGCCGAGATCATCACAGACTTCACCAGTACCCAGCAGCCGGGCGTCGTCGTCGATTCACCGCCCGGAGCAGGTAAGTCCACCCTCGTTGTCCGGGTCGCCGCGGCGCTCGCCGAAGCCGGCGAGCCGATTATGGTAGTCGCGCAGACCAACGCGCAGGTCGATGACCTCACCAGGAACATCGCCGAACGGCTCCCGCACCTGCTGATCGGCCGGCTCACCCGCGAGGACTACGGCCCACCCACCTGGGTCCAGCTGCCGAACGTGCAGATCGGCAGCCGTCTGGACACGCTCGGAGACTGCCGGGTCGTGGTCGGAACCGCAGCGAAATGGAGCCGAGCGGAGACAGCAGGGAAGCTTCCCTGGGCGATCGTGGACGAGGCATATCAGATGCGCTCCGACATGCTCCTGCTCATCGCAGCCCTGTTTAAGTGAGCGTTTGAGAAGTGGGTTGGTTCGGCGGCGTGTCGTGTTGGAGGTAAGGGAAGGCCCTCGGTAGGTCCGGTGGTGTCGAGCCAACCG
>NZ_JBITMC010000029.1:0-55048 GCF_044465805.1 Micromonospora sp. NPDC049497
GGCCATGATCCACGTCATGGCCACCCGCCTAGCCCGACACACGAATCCGGCCCAGGCAACCAACACCTGAGCCGAATTCTCAAACACTCACTAAGAGGGGTCCCTTCCTTTCACCTCAGGCAGACTGGAGGCCACAGCGGGCGAAGAAGGTGCACATGGCGTTGTCGCAGGTGTTCGGTCGGCTCATCGGCGTACGCGAGCACGAGGTGGATCCCGGCGGCGGTGGCGCCTCCCGAGTGCCGCAGCCGGTCACGGCGGTGGTGGTCGGCGGCGGGATCGCCGGCATGTCGGCGGCCGTGGTGCTCGCCGAGCGGGGCGTCGACGTGACGGTGCTGGAGGCCGCCCCGACCCTCGGCGGACGGCTCGGCGCCTGGCCGGAGGAGCTGCCCGACGGGCCGCAGCAGAACGAGCACGGCTTCCACGCGTTCTTCCGGCAGTACTACAACTGGCGGTCCATCCTGCGCCGCGTCGACCCGCACCTGGGCTTCCTCAAGCCGATCCCGGGCTACCCCATCCTCAGTGAGCGGTGGCCGACCGAGGAGTTCGGCAAGCTGCCGCCCGCCCCGCCGGCGAACCTCCTCGCGCTGCTGCTGCGCAGCCCGAGCCTGCGCCTGGGCGACCTGCGCGGCATGGACCGGGACGCGGCCCTGCCGCTGCTCACCTACGATCCGGTGCGCACGTACGCCGAGTTCGACGACACCACCGCCGACGAGCTGCTCACCTCGCTGAAACTGCCGGACCGGGCGCGGGCGATGCTCTTCGAGGTCTTCTCCCACTCGTTCTTCAACCACGAGGCCGAGATGTCGGCCGCCGAGATGATCGCCCAGTTCCACTTCTACCTGCTGGGCAACCCGGAGGGGCTGGCCTTCGACTGCCCGGACGAGGACTACGCGACCGCGATCTGGCAGCCGCTGACCCGGCACGTGGAGAAGCACGGCGGCCGGGTGGTCACCGGCGCGGCGGCCACGGCGCTGACCCGCGACGCCGCCGGGTGGCGGGTGGAGACCGCGGACGGCACGTCGTACCCGGCCGGGCACGTCGTGCTCGCCGTCGACCCGCCCGCGCTCGCCGCGCTGGTCGCGGCCTCCCCCACCCTCGCCGAGGTCGCTCCCGAGTTGGCGGCGCGGATGCCCGCGTTCGGCCAGGCCGGTCCGCCGTACGCGGTGGCGCGCTACTGGTGCGACGGGGACGTGAACCCGGACCGGGCGGTGTTCAGCGGGGTGTCCCGGCAGCCGACGCTGGACTCGGTGACCCTCTACCACCGGCTGGAGAACGAGTCCCGCCGCTGGGCCGAGCGCACCGGCGGCTCGGTGGTCGAGCTGCACGCGTACGCCTGCGAGCCGGGCGTGCCCGCCGAGGAGCTGGCCGAGCGGATGCGCGCCGAGCTGACCGCGCTCTGGCCGGAGACGGCCCGACTGCGGGTGCGGGAACTGCGGGCGCGGGTGGAGGCGCAGGCGCCGGCCTTCACTCCCGGCAGTCACGCCTGGCGGCCGGGGGTACGCACCGACGTCGACGGTCTCTACCTGGCCGGGGACGGGATCCGGACGGAGTTCCCCAGTGCGCTGATGGAACGTTCGGCGGCCACCGGCATCCTCGCCGCGAACCACATCCTGCGGGCCACCGGCGGCGCCGCCGAGCCGGTCCGCTCGATCCGTCCCCGGGGGCTGCTCGCCCGGCGCGGCTGAACCGCATCGAAATCCGTTGCCCGCCCCACCGGGCCGACCTACCGTGATCATGCAAGGCCGACCACCGTTCCGGGAGTTCAGCATGTCGATGTCGCACGACACCCTCGTGCCGTCGACGCTGCCCGCCGGCGGTCGGCGGAGCGAAGACCCCGGGGACGGCCGGCCCGACTGACGTGTACGACGACACGACGTCGAGCCGCCCGTTCCCACCCGGGGAGCGGGCGGCTCTTCCGTTGCCCGGGCCCCGCACGACTCATGGAAGGAGACACCGGTGGACGCCGTCCTCGTCGTCAACGCCGACCTCGGCCCGCTGCACCGGGTCACCGTCCAGCACGCGATCCGGATGCTCTGCCGCCGGGTCGCCGAGATCCACGAGGCCGAGCCGGACCAGGTGATCGGTGTCTTCCCGATGCCCCGGGTCGTCCGGCTGGTCCGGTACGTCGTCACCCGCTGGCGGTTCAGTTCCGGCCCGGCCTGGTCCCGCGCCGGCGTGCTGCGCCGGGACGGGCGGTGCTGCGCGTACTGCGGCGGGACGGCGACCACGATCGACCACATCCTGCCCCGCTCGCGCGGCGGCCGGAACACGTGGCGGAACACCACCGCCGCCTGCTACGCGTGCAACCAGCGCAAGGGCGACCGCACGCCGGACGAGGCGGGCATGCCGCTGCGCCGGGAGCCGGTGACGCCGAGTTGGGCGGCGCTGGCGGGGCGGTGAGGTGACCGGCCGGCGGGAACGGGGGGCCGCACCGGGGGTACGCCCCCGGCGCGGCGCCCGCCGGCCCCTCGCCCGTCCCACCGGTCCGTGCCCGACCGGGCCGGTGGGACGGGTTGTCAACCGTCCTGCTCCCTGATCCGGGGGACCGGCCGCTCGTTGGCGCACCGCACGGTGACGACGCTGCGGTGTCCGGTGGACACCAGCTCGACCCGCACCTCCCGGGCCGGTCCTGGCTCGTACGTGCCGATCTGGTAGCCGGTGGCCGGGGTGACGACGACGATCTCGGCCGACCTGTCGGCACAGTGGACCGACACCGTGCCGCCGCGCGCCGAGACGTCCGTGGTCGTCTGACCCGTCGACGGGGTCGGTGTGGGACCGCCGGACGGCGTCGCACCGACGTCCGGTGACACGGGGGCGGACGCGCTCGCGCGGGGGGACCGGGCGGTCAACGGCCCGCTGGACGGGGCACCGACCGACGGGGCCGGTGCCCGGGGCGCCGCGGCGGTGGCCGGCAGCGCGACGCTGGACGTGTCGCCGGTCCCGAAACCGGTCTCCGGCTCGTCGGCTGCGCCGGGCCGCCGGAACGCGGGCTCGCCCAGCGTGCCGGCGAGCGCCACCACGCCGAGTACGGCCGCGCCGACCGCCACGAGCGCCCGGGAGCCCAGCCGGACCCGCCGCCCGGTGACGGCACGAGCGGCGCGGGCCGGCGGGGTGGCCGGGGATCGCAGGGCCGGTGGCTTCCCGTCCGGATGCCCGCCGGCCGGATCGGCGCGCGCGCTCGCGTCGGGGTCGGGTCTACCGGCCAGCGCCGCGGCTTCGGGTCTCCCGGCCAGCGCGGCGGTGAGGACCCGGGCCGCCTCGGCGGCGGTCGGCCGGTCCACCGGGTCCTTCGCCAGGCACCAGCGGTGGAGACGACCGACCTCGGGTGGCACCCCCTCGACGTCGGGCAGCGGGGCCGGCTCGTCGTACGCGTGGGCGCGCAGCATCCCGGTCCCGGTCTCCCGCCGCCACGGCAGCCGGCCGGTGAGCATCCGGTGCAGCAGCAGGCCCAGCCCGTACACGTCGGAGGCGGCGATCACCTCGCCGGCGTCCAGCCGTTCGGGGGCGAAGTACGCCGGGGTGCCGAGGAGCCGCCCCTCGACGTCGATCTCCGGTGTGCCGGCGACCGCCGCGATGCCGAAGTCGACGACCTTCGCGCCGGTCGGGGTCAGCATCACGTTCTCGGGTTTGACGTCCCGGTGCACCAGGCCCTCGCCGTGGGCGGCGGCGAGACCGGCGGCCACCTCGGCCCCGATCCGCAGCGCGTCCCTCGGCGGCAGCGGCCCCTCGGTGAGGCGCTGCGCGAGTGTGGTGCCGGTCAGCAGTTCCATGACCACGAAGGGAACCTGGCCGCCGCCGAGCGGAGACTCGCCGTAGTCGTAGACGTTGGTGACGTTCGGATGCGACAGCCGGGCCGCCGCCTTCGCCTCCGCCCGGATCCGCCACCGGGCAGCCGGATCCGTCGCGACGAGCACCTTGACCGCCACGTCCCGTTCCAGCACCTCGTCGTGGGCCCGCCAGACCACGGACATGCCGCCCCTGCCGAGGCGCTCGTCCAGCCGGTAGCGGCCGGCGAGCAACTGATCACGCTGCACAGTGGACAGCCTGCCGCACCGGACCGGCCCGGCACCACCCGACATCGAGTCGCCGCGATGCGACGCTCGGCCCTACCGCGCGTTTCCCGGCGCCCAACCGAACCGGGGCGGCCGGCGCTCGTGGAAGGCCGCGACACCCTCACGGGCCTCGCCGCTCGCCCGCACCTGGCCGTGCCACCAGGCGATCCGGTCGTCGTCCGCACGACCGTCGATGATCTCCTTCGCCGCGGCGACGCTGAGCTGTGAGCGGGCCACGACCGCGGCGGTGATCTCCTCCACCCGGGCGGCGAGCGCGTCACCGGGCAGCACCTCGTCGACCAGACCGACCCGCAGCGCCCGCTCGGCGCCGATCAGCTCCGCGGTGAACAGCAGGTGCTTGGCCGCCGCCGGGCCGACCAGCCGGGCCAGCCGGCGGGTGGTCGGCGCCGGGTAGACCAGTCCCAACCGTGCCGGCGGTACGCCGAAGCGCGCGTCGTCGGCGGCGATCCGCAGGTCGCAGGCCACCGCGAGCTGGCATCCGCCGCCGACGCAGGCACCCCGGACGGCGGCGACGGTCGGCTTGGCGAAGGCCGCCAGCCGCTCCTCGGCGGCGACGGCGATGCTGCCGTCACCGGCGTCCAGCAGTTCGTCCAGATCCCCGAGGTCCGCGCCGGCGCAGAAGGTGCCGTCCGCGCCGGTGAGCACCAGCGCCCGGACGGCGGGGTCGGCCTCCAGGCCGTCCAGCAGGTCCGGCAGCCGCCGCCACATGTCCGTGGTCATCGCGTTGCGCCGTCCCGGGTTGTGGATCACCACCGTCGCGACCGCACCGGTCACCTCGACGAGCAGGTCCGCGTCCGCCACCGTCACCACCCCTTCGACCGGCCGCGCCCTCGGCGGCGCCGGTGCGGCGACCATAGCGGCGCGAGCCCGCCGCCTCACCAGCCGGGGGCAGCGTCCAGCAGGGCCCGCCGTACCGCCTGCACCTCGCGCCGGCCGCCGACCTGCGGCCGGGTTGCCAGGAAGAGCGTGTTGAGCGGGGGTACCGCCGGCCGCAGCAGCGGTACCAGCTCACCGGCGGCGAGCTGCCGCTCGCAGAGGTACGTCGGCAGCACGCTCGCCCCCGCGCCGGCCACCACGGCCGCGAGCACCGCCCGCAGGTCGGCCACCACCAGGTTCGGCGTCCGGGTCAGCCGCGTGTCGAACACCGTCCGCCACCAGCGCCGCAGGATCGGGGCCTCCTCGGCGTACGCGACCAACGGCACCCCGCGCAGCGCGTGCGGGGTGACCGGATCCGGCAGGCGGCGGGCCCAGGCCGGCGCGGCGACCAGCGCGAACTCCTCGTCGTGCAACGGCTCGGCGGTCAGTCCCCGGCGCCGGGGGCGCACGCTGGTCACCGCCAGGTCGAGCCGGCCGGCGACCAGGTCGTCGAGGAGCTGGTCGGGCAGGCCGGCGGTGACCCGCAGCTCCAGGCCGTCGGCGACCAGGCCGGCCACCGCCGGGAGGACACGCGCGGCGAGGAACTCCGCCGGGCCGCCGAGGAAGACCGTCCGGGGGTACGGCGTACCCGGCTCGTCGGCGAGCACGGTGTCGAGCCGGTCCAGCGGGTCCGCCACGCGCCGGGCCAGCTCGTCACCGGCGGCGGTGGGCACCACGCCACGGGGTACCCGGTCGAAGAGGGGTCGGCCGAGGGCCTCCTCCAGCGCGCGGACCTGGGCGGTGACCGTGGGCTGCGCCCGCAGTTTCACGGAAATAGTGGCTATTCCCCGCGGAATAGCCACTATTTCCGTGTTCGAGGCGTCACAGAGATGTGGGACAGCGCGGAGTGCAACGCGACGTTGCGTTGCGATACGGTGGGGCATGACCGTCGCCACGCACGTACCGTCGACCGGCGCTCCGGCCGGCGGCAACCCCGTCGTCGTCGGGGCGCCGCCCGCGCTGCCCGCCACCGCGCCCGCCCTCGTCGCGCAGGTGCGCGGCACCGGGCCCACCTTCACCGCCACCTCGCCGCTCACCGACGAGCGGACGGTGGACGTACCGTCGAGCACCCCGGCCGACGTCGACGACGCCTTCGCCGCCGCGCGGACCGCGCAGCGGTCGTGGGCCGCGCTGGGGGTCTCCCGGCGCGCCGCCGTCCTGCTGCGCCTGCACGACCTGGTCCTCGACCGGCAGGCCGAGGGGCTGGACCTGATCCAGTTGGAGGCCGGCAAGGCACGGCGGCACGCGGTCGAGGAGGTCCTCGACACCGCCATCAACGCCCGCTACTACGCCCGCGCGGCCGCGAAGCTGCTGCGCTCCCGCCGGCGCACCGGTGCCCTGCCGGTGCTCACCCGGACGGTCGAGCTGCGCTTCCCCGTCGGGGTGGTCGGTGTCGTCTCCCCGTGGAACTACCCGCTGTCGCTGGCCGCCTCCGAGGTGCTGCCCGCCCTGATGGCCGGCAACGCCGTGGTGCACAGACCGGACCCGGCCACCATGCTCAGCGCGCTGTGGGTCCGCGCTCTCGCCGTCGAGGCGGGACTGCCCCCGGAGGTGTGGCAGATCGTCGCGGGTGAGGGCACGGTCGTCGGCCCGCTCGTCGTCGACCGCGCCGACCAGGTCTGCTTCACCGGCTCCACCCGGGTCGGCCGTGAGGTCGCCGCCCAGGCCGCCCGACGGCTGGTGCCGGCATCGCTGGAACTGGGCGGCAAGAACCCGCTGCTGGTGCTCGACGACGCCGACCTGGACCGGGCGGTGGAGGGCGCGATCCGGGCCTGCTTCGCCAGCGCCGGCCAGCTCTGCATCTCGATCGAGCGGGTGTACGTCGCCGACCGGCTGCACGACGAGTTCCTCCGCCGCTTCGTCGCCCGTACCGCCACGCTGCGCCTCGGCGTGGTCGGCGACTTCGGGGCGGACCTCGGCTCGCTCGCCTCCGCCCGTCAGCTCGACACCGTCACCGCGCACGTCGCCGACGCCGTCGCGCGGGGCGCCGTCGTGCACACCGGCGGCCGGCCCCGCCCGGACATCGGCCCGTACGTCTTCGAGCCGACCGTGCTCACCGGCGTCGCCCCCGGCATGCGCATGTACGCCGAGGAGACCTTCGGTCCGGTGGTCGCGGTGTACCGCTTCGACACCGACGACGAGGCGGTCGCGCTGGCCAACGACACCGCGTACGGGTTGAACGCCAGCGTCTTCAGCGGCTCCGGCGCACGCGGCGAGGCGGTCGCGGCCCGGATCGACGCCGGCAGCGTCAACGTCAACGACGGCTACAGCGCGGTCTGGGGCAGCATCGACGCGCCGATGGGCGGCTGGAAGGACTCCGGGCTCGGCGGCCGGCACGGCGCCGAGGGGCTGCACCGGTTCACCCGCGTCAAGACGGTGGCCCGGCAGCGCGGGCTCGGCCTCGCACCGGCGTACCACCGGCCGGGCGAGCGGACCGCGGCCTGGACCCGTCGGATGACCTCGGCGCTGCGCCTGCTGCGCCGTACGGGGCTGTGATCGCGAGCGGCGGCGGGCCGGCCGCGCGGGGCCCGCGCGGCGCCGAGGCCATCCACACCGCCGTGCTCGACCTGCTGGCCGCCGACGGGTACGCACGCCTGACCGTGGAGGGGGTGGCCCGGCGCTCCGGCGTCAACAAGACCACCCTCTACCGCTGGTGGCCGTCGAAGCCCGCGCTGGTCGCGGCGACGTTCCGGCACGCCATCGCCCGGGACCTGCCCGTGCCGGACACCGGCTCCCTGCGCGGGGACCTGGTGGCGCTGGTCCGGTCGAAGACGGCGTTCTTCGCCGACGGGCCGGGCCGGCTCGCCGCCGACGTGCTCGCGCACACCGGCGCCGACACCGAGCTGGCCCGGCTGGCCGACGAACTGCTCGGCCAGCACTGCGCCCACGTGACCGAGGTGACCGGGCGCGCCGTCGCACGTGGCGAACTGGCCGGCCCGGTCGACGACATGCTCCTCGCCGACCTGCTGCTCGGGCCGGTGTGGCTGCGCGCGGTGGTCACCCACCGTCGGATGTCGACGGCCGACGCGGACGCCCTGGTCGACACCCTGCTGGCCGGCCTGCGCCGCTGATCCGTCGTTCTGATCCACCGCTCCGGTCAGAACCGGTACTCCGGCGGCAGGCCGGTGCCGCGCAGTTCCGCCGGCAGGTGCGCGACGTCGTTGAAGGCGACCAGCCGTGGCGGCAGCCGGTCGGTGTAGCGGATGACGGTCAGCCCGCAGTTGTGCGGGTTGAGCCCCAGCCAGCGGTGCTCCGGCGCGGCCAGGGCGTCGCGCACCAGCCAGGCGATCAGGAACGCGTGCGTGACCACCAGCTCCGTCACGTCCCCCCCGTCCGGCGGCCGGCCGAACCGCCGCACCGCCGCCGCCGTCATGCCCGGCCCGTCGGCCCGCTCGGCCGCCGTGAACCCGTCCAGAAACCGGGCGTACGCGGGCGGCACGGCGGCCGGATCCGTGTCGTGCGGCAGGTGGTCACCGGCCAGCTCGGTGGCGTACACCGGCACTCCGGGCAGCGACCCCGCGACCAGCTCGGCGGTCTCGACGGCGCGGCGGAGCGGACCGTGGTGGACGGCGTCCAGCGGCACCCGGGACAGGCGCTCGCCGAGCAGCGCCGCCTGCCGGCGACCCCGTTCGGAGAGCCCCGACTCCGTGGTCTCGGCACCGGACGGCTGCTCCTGCTCGCCGTGCCGGGCCAGGAGCAGCAGTCGGGTCGGCACCGTCACTGACGCGGGAACATCTGGCCGATGCGGATCTTGTTGCCGAACGGGTCCCGGATCCCGAAGTCGATCCCGTACGGGCGCTCCATCGGCTCGTCGGTGATCTCCACACCCTTCGCGACGAGGTCCTCGTACGTCTTGTGGGCGTCGTCCGTGGTCATGAAGAGGTAGCCGCCCAGCGCGCCTTTGGTGAGCAACTCACGGACCTGCTCGGCGGTGGCCGGGTCGAGGGCCGGCGGGCCCGGCTTCTCCAGCAGGATCTCGCGCTCCGTGTCACCGGGCAGGTTGACCGTCAGCCAGCGCATGAAGCCGAGATCCTGGTCGGTGTTGACCTCCATGCCGAGCTTGCCGACGTAGAAGTCGAGCGCCTCGTCCTGGTCGAGGACGTAGATCTGGGAGCGGGAAATCGCGTTCATCGTCATGCCGGAAACGCTAGTCGCCCACCCTGACCTGCTGCTTATCCAAAACTGCTCGGTCTCGTCCACGCCTTCGTGAAGCAACTCGGCACGGCGGCGGCCGGAGCCTTCCGCCGTCGGTACTCCGACGGGGACTCCCCCACGATCTGCCGGAAGGTGCGGCTGAACGTGCCCAGGCTGCCGAACCCGACGGCGTAGCAGACGTCGGTGACGTCCCGGTCGGTGTGCAGCAGCAGGTACATGGCCCGCTCCACCCGGCGGCGCTGGAGGTAGCGGTGCGGGGTCTCCCCGAAGGTGGCGCGGAAGGTCCGGATGAAGTGCGCCGGGGAGACGTGCGCGATCCGGGACAGCGCGGGGATGTCCAGTGGCTCGGCGTACGCCCGGTCCATGGCGTCCCGGGCGCGCAGCATCGCCCGGTTGCTCTCCTCGACGGCGCGGCTCACGTGGGGACGGATCAGGCCCGGTCGGCGACCTCGGCGACGAAGGCTCGCCAGGCGGTCGGGGTAAAGGTGAGGGTGCCGCCGTCGCGGTCCTTGGTGTCGCGGACGAGGACGACGCCGGGCAGGTTGTCGGCGACCTCGACGCAGGCACCGCCGTTGGAACTGCTGCGGATACTCGTGCGCCATCGCGCATCCTTCGAGGCATCCATGTTCTTGCCCTCATGAAGTCGATGGACTGGTCACGCGGAAGCGCTACCGACCTCACGGTATCCCAGACGTCCCGGAGGGCGGCAACGTCGTTCGAACGTCCTGCCTGGCCGGGGCGCAGGCCGGCGGCTGAAAGCTCTTGTCCACAGCTCCCGGTCAGAGTCCCGCGTGGATCGTCGGCAGGGCATCGCAGCGCTCGGGGCACCGAAAGTTTCTCGCATCCCCTACCGTCGCTACCTATGACCCACCCGTACGAGGTGCCCCCACCGCCGAAGCGGCGGACGCTACGGACCGTGTTGATCGTTGTCGGCGTGGTCGTCGTGCTGTGCTGCGGTGGCGCCGGCGTCGGCGGCTTCTTCCTGTTCAAGGGAGTCAAGGGCGCGACGGATCCGGCACGGCAGGCCGCCGAGTCGTTCGTGAGCGACCTGGAGGCCGGCGATGCGGCCAAGGCGTACGGGCAGTTGTGCAGCGACACGCGCGGCAGGTTCACGAGGGACGCTTTCGTCGAGGGCGTCGCCAGGCAGCCGAAGGTCCGGAGCCATGAGGTCAACGGCGTCAACGTGTCGAGCTACAACGGCCGCACGTCGGCGACGGTGAGCATGGCCCTGGTGCTGGACAGCGGGTTCACCGACCAGCACGTGTTCCCGCTGGTGAAGGAGGATGGCGCCTGGAAGGTGTGCGGCCAGCCGTACTGAGCCGGCGCGAACCTCGACGCGATGCGGTGGGCGCTCTCGTGGCGCCCACGGCCCCGAAACGCAAGGCGGAATTGGAGCCCCCGGCCGGGATCGAACCGGCGACATCTCGCTTACAAGGCGAGTGCTCTGGCCAGCTGAGCTACAGGGGCGTGCGTGCCGACGTCAGCATAGCGACTGACGTCCGGATTTCCCTCGCGGCAGGCGTCCCGAGCATGGGAAACGTCGACAACCCGACCGGCGCGGCGGTGGGTGATACGTCGATTGATGCCTCGCCGTGCCCGCCTGACCGGTATGTGTATGCCGTCCATCCCATCCACAGGTTCCCGTCTTGGCAGTACGCGCGAAGGCGTTTACGGTTCAGTGACACGGATGACATCCCGGCCCGCCGGGGGCGCCCGTGGGCCGATCCGGTAACGGGTCGGCCGCTCCTTCACTCGGATCGTCCGGCACGTTCCTGCCGGTGAAAGGAAGCATCCCCCCATGGCTACGGTCACGTACAGCAAGGCGTCCCGGATCTACCCGGGCACCGAGCGCCCCGCCGTCAACCAGCTCGACCTGGAGATCGGCGACGGCGAGTTCCTCGTCCTGGTCGGCCCGTCCGGCTGCGGCAAGTCCACCAGCCTGCGCATGCTCGCGGGCCTCGAGGACGTCGACGAGGGCTCGATCTACATCGACGACCGGGACGTCACCCACCTCCCGCCGAAGGCTCGCGACATCGCGATGGTCTTCCAGAACTACGCTCTCTACCCGCACATGACGGTGTACGAGAACATGGCGTTCGCGCTCAAGCTGCGCAAGACCTCGAAGAGCGAGATCGACCGGCGGGTCAAGGAGGCGGCGGCGCTGCTCCAGCTGGAGGAGTACCTCAGCCGCAAGCCGAAGGCCCTCTCCGGTGGTCAGCGCCAGCGTGTCGCCATGGGCCGCGCGATCGTCCGCGAGCCGCAGGTCTTCCTCATGGACGAGCCGCTGTCGAACCTCGACGCGAAGCTCCGCGTGCAGACCCGTACGCAGATCGCCTCCCTCCAGGCCAAGCTGGGCGTCACGACGGTCTACGTCACCCACGACCAGGTCGAGGCCATGACCATGGGTCACCGGGTGGCCGTCATGCTCGACGGCGTCCTCCAGCAGGTCGACACCCCGCGGGCGCTCTACGACACCCCGGCCAACGTCTTCGTCGCCGGCTTCATGGGCTCGCCCGCCATGAACATCAAGACGGTTCCGCTCAACGAGCGTGGTGCCGCGTTCGCCGACCTGCACATCCCGCTCACCCGGGAGCAGGTCGAGGCGGCTCGCGCCGAGGGCGGCGAGAACAAGGTGACCGTCGGCTTCCGCCCCGAGGACTGCGACCTGGTCAGCCCGACCGAGGGCGGCATGCCGGTCGTCGTCGAGCTGGTCGAGGACCTGGGCTCGGACGCCAACGTCTACGGCCACGCCGCGCTCGAGGGCCACAACGAGCGCTTCGTGGTCCGTACCGACCGCCGCACCATGCCGACCATGGGTGACACCGTGTTCGTCAAGCCGCGCGAGGGCCGCAGCCACGTGTTCAACGCGGCCACCGGCGACCGCATCTGACGTACGAAACGAAAGGGGCGGTCCGCTTCGGCGGACCGCCCCTTTTCGTTTCTGTGCCGTGGGTCAGGCCTCGGCGGCCCGGCGGCGCGACACCTCGGCCAGGGTCACGGCGGCGGCGACACTCGCGTTGAGCGACTCGACGTCGGAGATCATCGGGATGCTGACGGTCAGGTCGCAGGTCTCGCCGACCAGCCGGGACAGCCCGCGGCCCTCGGAGCCGACGACGACGACCAACGGGCCGACCGCGGCCTCCAGGTCGTAGAGGTCGGTGTCACCGTCGGCGTCCAGCCCCACCACCACGAACCCGGCGTCCTGGCACGCCTTCAGCGACCGGGTCAGGTTGGTCACCTGGGCGACCGGGACGCGTGCGGCCGCGCCGGCGCTGGTCCGCCAGGCGGTCGCGGTGATCCCGGCGGCACGCCGCTCGGGTACGAAGACACCCTGCGCGCCGAAGGCGGCGGCGGACCGGATCACCGCACCGAGGTTGCGCGGGTCGGTCACCCCGTCCAGCGCCACCAGCAGCGGGGCGGGCTGCTCCAGGGCAGCCGCGACGAGGTCCTCGAACGGCTCGTACGCGAACGGGGGCACCTGGAGGCCGACGCCCTGGTGCAGCACGCCCCCGGTCATCCGGTCCAGTTCGGCGCGGCTGATCTCCAGGATGGCGATGCCCCGGTCCGCGGCCGTGCGGATGATCTCGTTGATCCGGTCGTCGGAGTCGATACCCTGCGCGGTGTAGAGCGCGGTCGCCGGCACCTGGGCGCGCAGCGACTCCAGCACCGGGTTACGGCCCACCAACAGCTCCGGGCTGTCCTTGGACGGGTTGGACCGGCGGCCCGGTGCGACCCGGGGCCCACCACGACCGGTCGGCTTGCCGCCCCGGCCCGCCGCGCCGCGACCGCCGGTGCTCGGCGTGCCCCGGCCACCGCCCTTGCCCCAGGTGGTGTCCTTGCTGCCGGGCTGGCCGATCTTCGGGGCCCGCCCCTCCTCGACCGCCGCCCGGCGCTCCTTCTCCTGCTTCCAGGCGGTGCGCTGGGGCAGCTTCTCGGTGCCCGAGTACGCCTTGTGCCAGGGCCGCTCGTCGGCGGGCAGGGTCTTGCCCCGGCCGGCGAGGGAGTCCTTGTTCTTGCCGCCGGAGCCCTTGGGGGCGCCCGCCTTCGGCGTCAGCCGTCGGCCACGGCGCTGCGAGTTGCCGGCCATCAGTCCTGCTCTCCAATAGTCCAACGGGGGCCCTGGGCGGTGTCCTCGACCACCACACCGGCCTGCTTGAGCTGGTCGCGTACGGCGTCCGCGGCGGCCCAGTCCTTCCGGCCGCGCGCCTGCGCGCGCTGCTCCAGGGCCAGCGCGATCAGGGAGTCCACCACGCCGCGCAGGTCGTCCGCACGGCCACCACCGGTCCACGCCGGGTCGAGGGGGTCCACCCCGAGGATATCCAGCATCGCGCGGGCAGCGCCGAGCGCCGTGCGGACGGTCACATCGTCACCGGCGGCCAGGGCCGTGTTGCCGTCCCGCACCACCTCGTGGAGCACGGCGAGCGCCGCCGAGGTGTTCAGGTCGTCGTCCATCGCGGCGGTGAACGCCGCCGGCAGCGCGCCGAGCTGGCCCGCGCCGACCCGTTCGGTCGCACGCTGCACGAAGCCCTCGATCCGCCGGTACGCGACGGCCGCCTCGCGCAGCGCGTCCTCCGAGTAGTCGATCACCGACCGGTAGTGCGCGGCGGCGTAGTAGTACCGCAGATCCACCGGGCGTACGCCCAGCGAGTCGACGTACGTCAGGTCGAGCGCGTTGCCGGCGGACTTGCCCATCTTCGCGCCGCCGATGTTGAGCAGACCGTGGTGCACCCAGAAGCGGGCGAACGGCAGCCCGGCGGCGTGCGACTGGGCCAGTTCGTTCTCGTGGTGCGGGAAGGTCAGGTCCAGCCCGCCGCCGTGGATGTCGAACTCCGCGCCCAGGTAGCGCCAGCACATCGCCGAGCACTCGATGTGCCAGCCGGGGCGGCCCCGACCCCACGGCGAAGGCCAGTACGCGTCGGCCGGCTCGGACGGCTTGGCGCCCTTCCACAGCGCGAAGTCGCGCGGGTCGCGCTTGCCCCGTTCCGGGGCGTCCTCGGCGGACTGCATGTCGTCGGGCGACTGGTTCGACAGCGACCCGTACGCCGGCCAGGACCGCACGTCGAAGTAGACGTCGCCCGAGGAGTCGGTCGCCGGGTAGGCGTGGCCGTCGGCGATCAGCTTGGCGATCAGCTCGTGCATCTCCGGGATGTGCCCGGTGGCGCGCGGCTCGTACGTCGGCGGCAGCACGTTCAGCGCCCGGTACGCCTCGGCCAGCTTCAGCTCGTTCGCGTACGCGATCGACCAGAACGGCCTGCCCTGCTCTCCGGCCTTGACGAGGATCTTGTCGTCGATGTCGGTCAGGTTGCGGATGAACGTGACCTCGAAGCCGCTCACCAGCAGCCAGCGTCGTAACACGTCGTAGTTGACGCCCGAGCGAAGGTGACCGATGTGCGGCGGAGCCTGGAGCGTGAGACCACACAGGTAGACGCCCACCTTGCCGGCTTCCCGGGGGACGAAGTCCCGCACCGATCGGGTGGCGGTGTCATAGAGGCGTAGCGTCACCGTACAAGGGTAGCCGTCGGCGCTTGTCCGGGTCGGCCGGAGCCGGGTCGTACGCTGCTGGCGTGGACACCACGGCCCGACGCGGCAGCGACCCGACGAGCCGGGCCGGCGGCGTGGCCGGTCCGGGCGGCACCGGCGCCTCCCCGGCCGGCACGGATCCGGCCGTCTCCACCGTCGGTGGCGAGACCGCGCAGACGCTGGACCGGGGTCTGCGGCTGCTGCACCTGGTGGCCGACGCGCCGGGCGGGCTGACCGTCACCGAGGCGGCCAACCGGCTGGGCATCGGTCGCGCGGCGGTCTATCGGCTGGTCGGCCCGCTGACCGGCCACGGCATGCTGCGCCGCGACCCGGAGGGCCGGCTGCGCCTCGGCGCCGGCGTCCTGCACCTGGCCCGGCGGGCCCAACCGCTGCTCGCCGAGGGCGCGCTGCCCGCGCTGCGCCGCCTCGCCGAGCAGGCCGGGGCCACCGCCCACCTCACCGTCGTCGAGGGCGGCGAGGGTGTGGCCCTGGCCGTGGTCGAGCCGAGCTGGACGTCGTTCCACGTGGCGTACCGGACGGGCGCCCGGCACCCGCTCGAACGCGGCGCCGCCGGTCAGGCCATCCTCGCCGGCCGGTCCGGCGCCGCCGGCCCGGTGAGCACCGCCGGCGAGTTGCAACCCGGGGCGTACGGGGTGGCCGCTCCCGTCCTCGGCGTGCCCGGCCTGGAGGCCAGCGTCGGCGTGGTGGCGCTGGCACCGCTGGACGTCACCACGGTCGGGGCGCAGGTCACCGCCGCCGCCGAGGCCATCGCCACCGCCCTCCGCTGACCCGCGCCCTGGCCCGCCATCCCCGCCCGGCCCCGCCCCCCGGCGGTGATCGACGCATACCACACCCCGACGGGTCCGAGGCGGTTGTCCACAGGGGGCGTCCGGGCGGACCAGGACGGTTGTCCACAGGGGTGTCGGGCGACCGTGTCGGCGGCGCAGGCTGCGGACATGCCACCTCGACCACACCGGCCGGCCGCGCTGGCCTGGCAGGTCTTCCGCGGCTCCGACGCGGTGGGCCGCTACCTCCTCACCGAGCACCAGTTGCGCAGCTCCGCGTGGGTGCGGCTGCGCCACGACGTGTACGCCGACGCCCGCCTCGAACGGGACCACGCACTCGCCTGCCAGGCCGCCACGCTGCGCCTGCCGAACGGTGTGTGGATCGCCGGCCCGTCGGCGGCCTACCTGCACGGCGTCGAGCACGCCGCGAGCTTCACCGACGAGGTCCACGTGCTGGTGCCCGGCCCTGGCCGGCTCGGTGCACAGAAGGGGATCCGCCTGCACGTCACCGGCCCGCCCGACCCCGCAGCCACGTCACGGCCGACCCGCCCACCGGCCCCGGTGGTCGTCGGGCCACCGGAACGGCCGGGTGACGGACCATCGACACGGCCGAACACCCGGCCACCGGGACGGCCGAGCGGCGGGTCACCGGTCGCCGGGGCACCGGGGCGACCGACGGCCGATGTCGTCGGTCCACCGAACCGGCGGTCGGGACGGACGACGGCCGGACCGGCGCAGCGGGCAGCAGTGCCCGGGCGGGACCGCTCCCCGGCCCGAGACCCGGCACCCGGCGGGATCCCGGTGTCGGGAGCCCCGTACCGGTGGGCGCAGGCTCCGGTCCTGGCCCGGACGAGCCCGGAGCAGGCGGCGTGGGAGACGGCGGTCTGGGTGGATCCCGTCCGGGCGATCGGCGTCATCGACGCGCTGCTCGGCCAGGGCCTCACCACTCCCGCCGCGTTGGCGGCGACCGCCGAGCGGTACGCGGGACGGCCCGGCGGGCGGCGCGCAGCGTGGCTGTTCGGCCTGGCGGACGCCGGTGCGCAGTCCCCGCCGGAGTCGCACCTGCGGTTGCGGCTGGTGCTGGCCGGGCTGCCCAGGCCGGTCACCCAGCATCCGGTGTGCCTGCCGTCCGGCCTGGTGGTGCATCCCGACCTGGCCTGGCCGGAGCACCGGGTCGCCGTCGAGTACGACGGGCAGTGGCACGCTGACGCCGACCGGCTGCACGTCGACCGGGCACGCCTGAATGGGCTCGTCGCCGCCGGCTGGTTGGTGCTGCACGTGACGAGCCGCCGCCTGCACCGGGACTTCCCCGGCGTGCTCCGCGAGGTGCGGGCGGCTCTGTCGTCCCGCGGCTGGCGCCGGTGACCGCGCCAGGTGATCGACTCGCCTTCATTGATGTCGCGGTGTTGACGCCTCCGGACAACCCGACATCAATAACGTCGAGTGGATCTTGCAGGGTCGATGCGCCGCCGCGCGCAGCGCGCGTCGCCGGGGCGCCGGGGAGTGGCCGCGGACAGGGCGGGGACAGGGCGGGGACAGGGCGGGGCCCGGACGACGGGAGGTCGTCCGGGCCCCGCGAGGTGGTACCGGCCTGTCACATGGGTGTGGTCACCGCGGCGTGCGCGTCGATGATGCCGTGCCCGTAGAAGCCGTTGAACGTGCTGTCGCCCTCGCAGAGGGCGTCGAACTCCGCCGAGCGGCCCTCGTTGGCGTACGACTGCAGGCGCGGCTCGGGGCAGGCCCGCTCGGTCGCGGTCACGTAGAGGTGCTTCTCGACCTGGTCGGGGGCCAGGCGCAGACCGCCCTTGACCGGGTCGGTCTTGCCGAACGCGCTGACGATCAGCGAAGCGACGCCGGCGGCGTGCGGCGAGGCCATCGAGGTGCCCTGCAGGTAGGTGTAGTACCCGCAGGATCCGCCCTTGGTGCAGTCCTTGAAGACGAAGTCCCTGGCGCTGGGGACCACATTGCCGCGGGCGTCGACCGAGCCCTCCTCCTGCAGCACCTTGAGCGGGTACGCGGAGAGGATCATGTTCGCGTCGGTCCGGTACGACGAGGTGCCGTAGCCGTCACGGAACCAGCCACCGGGTGCCGCCACCGAGATCTGCTCGAGGCCGTAGTTGGAGAAGTCGGACTTCTTGCCCGACGGGCCGAGCGCCGACACACCGATCACGTGCGGGCCCTCCGCCGGCAGGTCCCAGCAGCTGGAGTTGTCGATCGGCCGGGCGTACGGGTCGGCGCCGTAGTCCGGGCTGGAGTAGTCGGTCCGCGGCTTGCCGAGGTCCTCGTGGTTGTTGCCGAGGGCACCGACGAGCGTCACGCCCTTGTCGTGGGCGTAGTTCAGCGCGCGGGTCATCGCCTCGATGATGACGCGCTGTTCGGCCTGCGCCTCCGGCGAGTCGGCCGGGTTGGCGGTGCAGTTGTAGAGCCACGGGTCGACGTAGAACGACATGTTGACCACGTCGAGGCCGGCGTCGGCGGCGTGCGTCAGGGCGTTGACGACCGGGTTCAGGAAGAAGTAGCCGGAGTCCTGGCCGCCCTTCAGCTCGACCAGGGTCACGTTCGGAGCGACACCGGAGAGGCCGAACCCGTTCGCGGCCGCGCCGATGGTGCCGGCGACGTGCGTGCCGTGGCCGCCGTCGTCGGTGCCGACCGGGTCGAGGCAACCCGCGACCTCGCACGGGCCGTCGATGTCGGTCATGTCCGGGGCGAAGTTGCGCGACAGCGACCAGCTGAAGTTGGCGGCGAGGTCGGGGTTGCTGGCGTCGACGCCGGTGTCGAGGACGCCGACGGTCACACCTCGGTCGCCCGGCTCGGTCTGCCGCGCCCGGTCGGCGCCGATCATCCGCAAGCCCCACAGCTTCTCGTCCAGCGGGTCCATGCCGGTCGCCGCCGTCGGCGCGGCGCTGCCCGCGCCCTTGGTCCTCGCGGCGGCCAGCAGGTTCTCCTGCTCGACGCGGTCGATCTTCGGCGCCTGGCCGATGGCCCTCTGCTGAGCCGCGCCGAGCAGGGCGTCAGCGGCGGCCGCGCGGCTGGCGAAGTCCGCCCGGTCGCTGCGCACCTGGAACGTACCCACGCTGTCGTTGCGGGACACGACGGTACCGCCGGCCGCTCGGATCGCCGCGATGGCGGCCTCTGCCGAGATCCCCTTCTCGGCGACCACCGTGAAGGTCTGGCTGCTGGACGGCGCGGCGCCGGCCGGCATGGTCAGGCCGGTTACCGTGAGTGCCAGGGCAGTCGCGGTGGCGACGGCACCGGCGGTGAAGCGCTTGCTCACCACATCGGATCCTCTCCTTGAGGGACGTGGCTGTCATCAGAACAGGCTGAAATGGTTTCCGCCAGACACCTATCCGGTTGCATTCGTAAATTCGGCTTGCTCCTGCAGTTCGAGCAGCGCATCGGGCAGGTCGGCCAGGGTGCTCACCTCGGCGTCCGGCCGCACGTCCGGCGGGCGGGGCAGGCCGTGACGGTTCAGCCAGACGCCGCGCAGCCCGGCGCGCTGCGGCCCGAGCACGTCGTGGACGAGTGAGTCGCCGACGTACGCGATCTGCCTGGCCGGCGCTCCGGCGGCCTCGACCACCGCCGCGTAGAACGCCGGGTCGGGTTTCTTCGGCAGGCCGCCGTCGTGTGCGTAGACCTCGAAGGCGAACTCGTCGGCGAGCCCGCAGCGTTCGGCGCGACTGTTGCCGTTGGTGGCGTAGCCCAGCGTCCACCGCCGCCGCAGCGCGGCGAGGGCCGGCGGCACGTCCGGGTAGGGCCGGGTCAGCGCGAACCGCCGCGCGAAGAAGAACGCCGCGAGGTCGTCGAGGTGGTCGTCGAGCCCGGCGCGGGCCAGGGACCGGGCCAGCGCGGCTCGCCGGATCTCCACGACGGGCGCGGACGTCCGTGCGCCGAAGACGGTGTGCCAGTCCGATTCCAGGTCCGCGAGGGACACCCCGGCCGCCGCCGGGGTCAGCCGCCGCATCTGATCGAGTACGGCCAGCAGCCCGCCGGTCACCGCCGGGCGCAGGTCGAGCAGCGTCTCGTCGGCGTCGAAGACGACCGTGGTCAGCACCCCGACCGCTCCCCCGGTCACCGGTCGCCGGTCAGCGCCGGTTCCGGTGCCGGCTCGGGTGCCGGGGCGGGCTCACGCAACTCGTCGAGCCGGACCAGCGCCACCCCGGCGACGATGAGCGCACCGCCGCCGAGCTGCTGCACGGTCAGCACCTCGTCCAGCACCAGCCAGGCGATGAGGACGGCGAACATCAACTCGGTCAGGCCGACGAACGACGCCAGGCGGGCGCCGAGGATGCGGGCACCGGCGATCCCGGCCAGGTACGCGACAACCGCTGCCACCAGCACCAGACCCGCGACCGGCACCCACCAGTCGGTCTGCTCCCCGGCGAACTCCACCACGCCGAAGGTGGCCCGCAGCGGCAGCAGTCCCACCACGCCGAGCACCAGCAGGAGGGCCGCGCCGACGCCCATGCCTCCGGCGGCCAGCACCACCGAGGGAAGGCGGGGGTCGACCCGCCCGGCGAGGACGTAGTACCCAGCCAGCCCGACCGCCGCGCCAAGCCCCCACAGGACCCCGATCGGGTCGAGGCGTTCGGCGCCGGCGAGGTCGAGCACGAGCACCAGACCGGCCAGGGCCGCCGCCGAGCCGGCCAGCGTCAGGCGCTGCGGGCGCTGGCCGTGGACCAGCCACATCCAGCCGACCACGACGATGATCCCCAGGTACTCCAGCAGCAGCGCGAGACCGACCGGCAGGTATCGCACCGCGTTGAAGAAGCACACCTGCGCCAGCGCGACGCCGAGCAGCCCGAAGACGCCGACCGTCGTGAGGTTGTCGCGCAGGACCCCCCACCGGCCGCGCAGGGCAAGGACCGCCGGCACCGCCACCACCAGGGCGGCGAGACCCACCCGGGCGATCACCAGGGCCTCGGCCGACCAACCGGCGTCGATGAGCGAGCGGGCGAACGTGCCGGACGTCCCGAAGGTGAGCGCGGACAGCACGGCCAGGGCGAGGCCGGCACCGCCGACGGAGGGTTGGCGCATCGATCTCTCCTTGGCGTGGCCGGAAGTCATGGGCAAACTAGAGTTACGCCGATGACGCTACGGCCGGGCGATGACAGGAGTCAAGTTGCTTTTTGCCCATGACACCGAGTGCGCGCTGATCAGTGCCGCCGCGCTCGTCAACACCGACGGCGGGGACGTCGAGGGGCTGCCCGACGTCGCCGCCCTGGACGAGTTCTTCGTCGCGCACGCGTACACCGGACGGCACGAACACACCCAGGCCGAGCTCGCGGCGGTCCGGCAACTGCGCCCCCGCCTGCGCCGCGTCTGGCACGCCGACACCGACGAGATCGTCGCCATCGTCAACGGGCTGCTCCGTGAGAACCAGGCCCTGCCGCAGCTCATCACGCACGACGACGAGCCGTACCACTTCCACGCCGTGCCACGCGACGCTCCGCTCGCCACCCGGATCGCCGTCGAGGCCGCGATGGCGCTGGCCGACCTGGTCCGCAGCGAGGAGCTGGGACGGCTGCGGATCTGCGACCACCCCGACTGCGACAACGTCCTGGTCGACCTGTCGAAGAACCGCTCCCGCCGCTTCTGCGACACCACCTGCGGCAACCGCGCCGCCGTGACCGCCTACCGCGCCCGCAAGGCCGCCGCCCGCACCTGACCGCTCGCGCCCTGTCGAGCTGATGTCGTCAATGGCTCAGTGAGCCAGGGCGTCCGCTCCGGGCGCGGCCGTCACGGCCGCTGCGGCGGCGCCGCCACGAAGATCCGCCAGGAGTACGGGTCGACGCCCAGCACCGGCCCCGCCGGGTCCTTGCTGTCCCGCACCCCGACCACCCCGGAGAGATTCGTCGCCACCTCGACGCACTGGTCGTTGGACCCACTCCGACGGCTCTTGCGCCACCAAGCGCCAGTCAACTCCATGATTCCGCCAATTCCCTCAGCCGCTCGATCGACTCCTGTGGGGGCAGGGCCACGGCGAGAGTAGCCTCCCAGGTCCGTTGCAGTCGCATGAGATCATCCGGTCGGTCCAGCTCCTGCCCTCCGATCTGGCCCCCGAGGAAAGCGAGTTCCACGCCACCGGCCATGCTGGCGAGGATGAACGGGCCGTTCAGGCCCGGATACTCCTCCGCCGCGAACGACACGACCTGGATCCGGACGTGCGGGTGCTCGATGGCGAGGCGAGCGAGATGCGACACCTGATCGCACATGACCTTGCGACCGCCCACGGTCCGCCGTAGTACCGCCTCGTCCATAACCCCCACGAGCCTGGGTGGACGCTCGGCATAGAGCACCGCTTGACTGTCCAACCGGTCAGTGAGCCGCCGCTCGACTTCCTCGGGATCGAGCAGTGGATCAGACTCGAAGACCGCCCGCGCATACGCCTCGGTCTGCAGCAGACCTGGAACGTGCAGCGGGTCGAACCAGCGTAGAGCCCACGAGTCCGCCAGGATCGCCTGCCAGCCACGCAGCCAGGGCTGGGCTCGGTCCAGGCTGACCAGGTCGGTGAGCATCCGGGTGTAGAGGCCACCCGTGTCCAGGGCCTTGTCGACCAGTTCCAGGTACTTGCCGGTGGGCGGCTGCTGGCCGAGTTCCACCGCGCTGACCATCGACGGTGAGTAGTTGACCGCCTTGGCCAGTTCCTCCTGGCTCCAGCCGCGACGAATCCGCCCCCGGCGCAGCTCCGCCACCAGGAACGCCGCTGCGGTCATCTGCCCACTCGCCATGTCCAGCCACCCCCCAGGAACCGGTTGATCGACTCCAGCGCGACGCCACCGGCGACCCGCCCCGCCGCAGTGGAACTCGGACAGCGCGGACGAACCCTTCCGACCGTAGCGGTGTCCTCACCAGACTGTGAAGCGCGACGCTCGCCGCTCGTCCCCCGGGCGCGGCGTCACGGTGGACCGCCCGCTCCCCGGCCGGGCGGTCCACCGCCGGGGCGATGACGCAAATGATTCAGCTCGACAGGAGGCTGCGCCGTGTCCCCACCCAACTGGCGGACCTGGACCTTCCGCATGTCCCGGACGCCCCGCAATCAGCGACCGGTACCCTCGCACCCCGGCACGACCGGGTCTGGCGCCGGATGCGCGCGGACTGCTCGTGCGGCCTGCGCTGGCGCACCTGCCCCGACCGGTACGCGGCCGTGCCGACCGAGCCGGCCAGCCTCCCTGCACCCGCCAACGGCGAACGCTGGTGACCAGCCCCGCCGGCCCCGCCGCCCGCCCGCACCTACCGTTGCGCCCGCTCTGGCTCTGCCGGGTCTGCGCCGCACCCTGGCCGTGTGCCACGGCGCGGCTCGCCCTCGTCGCCGAGTACGCCCACGACCGGATCGCGCTCAGCATCTACCTCTGCACAGTGCTGCACGAGGCCACCGCCGACCTGTGCCGGCTGCACCCGCAGGACGGGCCGGACCCGGCCGCGCTCTTCGCCCGCTTCCTCGCCTGGGCCTCTAGGGGTGGGTCATGCGGAGCAGGTCCAGCGCCTCCTCCAACTGCACCTCGGTGAGCTTGCCGGAGGCCACGTGACCCCGGGCCAGCACGACCTCCTTGATGGAGATCTGCTTCGCGAGGGCCTCCTTCGCGATCGAGGCGGCCTCGTCGTACCCGAGGT
This sequence comes from Micromonospora sp. NPDC049497, assembly GCF_044465805.1. Lineage (NCBI taxonomy): Bacteria > Bacillati > Actinomycetota > Actinomycetes > Micromonosporales > Micromonosporaceae > Micromonospora > Micromonospora sp. NPDC049497. Next base: position 23,060 of record NZ_JBITMC010000029.1, read on the forward strand.
GACGGTTGAGCGGGGTGACGATCGACGGCGAGCCCTCCGCGTACGCCAGACAGACCTCGGCGTCCGCGACCAGGCCGACCACCAGGCGGTCGGCGAAGAGCCGGCTCGACGCGGCGAGCAGCCGGATCGACTCCAACAGGTTGCGGCCCATCACGGGGAGCATGACGTTCAGCTCGAAGTCGCCCTGCGAGCCGGCGAACGCCACCGTCGCGTCGTTGCCGACTACCTGGGCGCAGACCTGCCGCATCGCCTCGGCGACCACCGGGTTCACCTTGCCGGGCATGATCGACGAGCCGGGCTGGAGGTCCGGGATGCGCAGCTCACGCAGGCCGGCACGGGGGCCGGAACCCATCCAGCGGATGTCGTTGGCGATCTTGTAGAGGCCGACAGCGACCGTACGGAGCTGGCCGGAGGTCTCCACCAGCGCGTCCCGGGCGCCCTGCGCCTCGAAGTGGTTACGCGCCTCGGTCAACGGCAGCCCGGTCGAGTCCCGGAGCCGCTCGACGACCCGGGCGGCGAAGCCCAGCGGGGTGTTGATGCCGGTGCCCACGGCGGTGCCGCCGAGCGGCAGCTCGGCCAGCCGCGGCAGCGCCGCGTCGAGCCGCTCGATGCCGTAGCGGACCTGCGCGGCGTACCCGCCGAACTCCTGCCCCATGGTCACAGGCGTGGCGTCCATCAGGTGGGTACGGCCGGCCTTGACCACGGTCGCGAACTCGACCGCCTTGTCCTCCAACGCCTGCGCGAGGTGCGACAACGCCGGCAGCAGGTCCCGCGCGACCGCCTCGGTGGCGGCCAGGTGGATGGATGACGGGAAGACGTCGTTGCTGGACTGGGAGGCGTTGACGTCGTCGTTCGGGTGCACGTCCCGGCCCAGCTCCCGGGTGGCCAGGGTGGCGATGACCTCGTTGGTGTTCATGTTCGACGAGGTGCCGGACCCGGTCTGGAAGACGTCCACGGGGAACTGGTCGTCGTACCCGCCGTCGGCCACGTGGGCGGCGGCGGCGGCGATGGCAGCGGCGACGTTGGCGTCGATCACGCCCAGCTCACCGTTGACCTCGGCGGCGGCCCCCTTGATCTGCGCCAGGGCCCGGATCTGGGCCGGCTCGATGCCCCGGCCGGAGATCGGGAAGTTCTGCACCGCGCGCTGGGTCTGCGCACGCCACAACGCCTCGGCGGGCACCTCCACCTCGCCCATCGAGTCGCGTTCGATCCGGTAACCCGCTGCCTCTGGAGTCGTCACGCGTACCATCCTGCCGCGCCCGGCGGCGACGTGCAGATGATCGCCGAGTCCAGGCTCGAACGTCAGCGGCGGCCCACCGTCAGGACCGGCTTGGTGACCTCGGCGAAGAAGTCGTTGCCCTTGTCGTCGACCACGATGAAGGCCGGAAAGTCCTCCACCTCGATCTTCCAGACCGCCTCCATGCCCAGCTCCGCGTACTCGAGCACCTCGACGTGCTTGATGCAGTCCTGGGCGAGCCGGGCCGCCGGGCCGCCGATCGAGCCGAGGTAGAAGCCGCCGTGCTGCTGGCAGGAGCGGGTGACCTGCGCCGACCGGTTGCCCTTGGCCAGCATCACCTTCGAGCCGCCGGCCGCCTGGAACTTCTCCACGTAGGCGTCCATCCGGCCGGCGGTGGTCGGGCCGAACGAGCCGGAGGCGTACCCCTCGGGGGTCTTCGCCGGGCCGGCGTAGTAGACGGCGTGGTCGCGCAGGTACTGCGGCATCGCCTCACCCGCGTCGAGCCGCTCGGCGATCTTGGCGTGGGCGATGTCCCGGGCGACGACCAGCGGGCCGCTCAACGACAGCCGGGTCTTCACCGGGTACTTCGACAGCTCGGCCCGGATCTCGTCCATCGGCCGGTTGAGGTCGACCCGGACCACCGTCTCGGCGTCCAGCGTCTCGTCGGTGACATCCGGCAGGAAGCGGGCCGGGTCGGTTTCGAGCCGCTCCAGCCACACACCCGACGGGGTGATCTTCGCGACCGCCTGCCGGTCCGCGGAGCAGGAGACGGCGATCGCCACCGGGCAGGACGCGCCGTGCCGGGGCAGCCGCACCACCCGGACGTCGTGGCAGAAGTACCGGCCGCCGAACTGCGCGCCGATGCCGAAGTTGCGGGTCAGCTCCAGCACCTCCGCCTCCAGCTCCAGATCGCGGAAGCCGTGCGCGGTCATCGAGCCCTCGGTCGGGAGGGCGTCCAGGTACTTGGCGCTGGCGTACTTGGCGGTCTTCAGCGCGTACTCGGCGGAGGTGCCGCCGATGACGATCGCCAGGTGGTAGGGCGGGCAGGCCGAGGTGCCGATCAGCCGCAGCTTCTCCTCCAGGAACTGCATCATCCGCGTCGGGTTCAGCAGCGCCTTCGTCTCCTGGTAGAGGTACGACTTGTTGGCCGAGCCGCCGCCCTTGGCCATGAAGAGGAACTTGTACGCGTCGGGGTGCCCCTCCGGGTCCTCGGCGTACAGCTCGACCTGGGCGGGCAGATTACTGCCGGTGTTCCGCTCGTCCCACATCGTCAGCGGGGCGAGCTGCGAGTAGCGCAGGTTCAGCTTCGTGTACGCCTGGTAGACGCCGCGCGAGATGGCCTCGGCGTCGCTGCCGTCGGTGAGCACGTGCCGGCCCCGCTTGCCCATCACGATCGCGGTGCCGGTGTCCTGGCACATCGGCAGCACGCCACCGGCCGCGATGTTGGCGTTGCGCAGCAGGTCGAGCGCCACGAAACGGTCGTTCGGCGAGGCCGCCGGGTCGTCGATGATCGACCGGAGCTGCGCGAGGTGCGCGGGGCGCAGGAAGTGGGCGATGTCGTGCATCGCCTCGGCGGTCAGCGCGGTGAGCGCGGCCGGCTCCACGGTGAGGAACCGGCGGCCCCCCGGACCGTTGACGACGTCGACGCCCTCGTCGGTGACCAGGCGATACTCCGTCTGGTCCGGACCGGTCGGCAGCAAGGGAGCATACGAGAACGCGGCGGCACTGCTCATGAGCGGAAAGCCTAGGGCAGGACGGTCGATCAGTCCCACCCGCCGGGTGCGTCCTGGGACGCCGCTCTCACCCGACGGCCGGCGGCGGGTCGGCCGGCTCAGCCGTCCTTGCCCGGGTCGGGGTCGGGGCACTGCTCCCGCTTCGGGCCGCAGCTGTCCTCGGGCGCCGGGACACCGCCGGTGCCCGCCGGGCCGGGCGCGGGGTCGCCGCCGGAGCCGGGCGGTACGCCGGCCGCGCCGCCGAAGCGCACGTAGCCGATCTCCCGCCCCTCCCCGATGATCATCCCGTTCGGGCCGACCGCGAGGGCGTTCGCGGAGGTCCGGAGGACGGCCAGCTCGGCACCGGTACGCGGGTTCAGCGCGAACAGCCGGGACGGCTTCTCGTCGGCGATCACGGCCGCGTACGGGGTGAGCGCCGCGCCCGCCTTCGCGCCGGTCGCGCGGCTCCAGAGGATCCGCCCGCCGCCCAGGTCCCGTCCGCTCACCGAGCCCTTGTCGGCCGACCGGACCAGCGCGTACCGGTCGTCCACGGCGAGCACCCGCTCACCGGGGGCCGCGACCAGGAGCAGCCGCCCGTCGTACCCGTCGAGGACCGCCTCGCGGCCGTCCGGGGCGACGCCGAGGAGCACGCTCCGCGCACCCTGCGGGTCCTCCCGCTGCGCGCAGCCGGCGCTGTCGGCGGTACGCAGGTTGACGCCGGCCCGCTGCCACGTCTCCTGACCGGTGGCCGGGTCGCGGGCCGAGATGGCGAAGTAGCAGGTTCCGTCCTCGGACCGCGCGGTGATCCGCAGCAGCCGGCCCCCGACCACCGACAGCCGCTCCTCCCGGCCCGGTTCGACGTCGGCGAGCACCCGGCCGGTGGCGGTGTCCAGCACGTGCACCCGGCCGTCGATCGGGAAGCCGAGCAGGCCCGGCACCGGTTCCGGACCGGCCACCTCCTCGTCGATGCGCAGCGCGTCGAGGCGGCGGGTGTCGAGTAGGCCGGGGTTGTCGCCGAGGAGCCCGCTGCGGACGCCGGGGACGAAGGCGGTCCACAACGGAGCCGTGCCGCGCGGGTCCCAGGCGCTGATCGTGCAGTCGGTGGCGTCGACGCAGCGGGCGTCCAGCAGCAGGTTGCGGTACGTCCACACGGCCAGCGCGTCCCCGTTGCGCCGCCGGGTCGCGCCGGTGGTGGGGTCGAGCACCTCGTACCCCTTGACCAGGAGCTTGCCCACGACGACGACGGCGTCCCGGTCGGCCCCGGCGACCGCGGACCAGTCGGCCTTGCGCTCCCAGAGCTTGCTGCCGGTGGCCAGGCCGCGCGCCTCGACGCGGGTGCGCTGCTCGACCACGACGGTGTCGCCGGCGATGGTCACGCTGCGCGGGGTGCCGCCGATGCGCTGCTGCCAGACGACGTCGGCGGAGATTGGCCGGCTGCGGTTCACCCAGTCCCACATCCGGGGGAACGGGTTCCACACGCCCGTGGCGGCGAGCACCACCACAGTGGCCAACCCGAGCAGAAGCCAGCCACGCACACCGAGGCGGCTCTCGTTCACCCGGACACGGTAGCCACCCCCGGCGGTCGGCGAGGGTGCCGCTGGCGCGTGTCGGCCGATCAATCTCCACTTCGGGGGGACAGCACCCGCCACAGCGCGAGTGTGCAGACGAGCGAGGCGGCGCCGGACAGGGCCATCACGACGCCCGGTGCGAGCACCTCGGTGAGCGCGCCGGCACCCGCCGCCGCCCCACCCTGGACGGCCATCATGCCGGTGCCGACCAGCCCGAACGCCTGTCCCCGCCGGGCCTCTGGCACCGCGTCGAGGAACCGCCGGGCCAGGCCGAGCTGGTAGGCGAACCCGGCGAAGGACACCACGAACAGGGCCGCCGCCGGCCACAGGCCGGGCCGGGCCGCGAAGACCAGGATCGGTACGCCGAGCAGCACCGCCAGCCACGGCGTCCACCGCTCCCGGCGGGCCGGAGCCACGAAACGCCCCACCAGCAGGTCCCCGACGAGCATCCCCGACGCACCGGCCATCAGCAGCACTCCGGCACCGGCCCCCGGCGCCAGCCCGGCGGCGTACGGCACGGCGACCCCCTCGGCTCCGACCAGCAGCGAGCCGGGCAGCCACTTGGCCAGCAGCAGTCCCCGGATCCGCCGGTCGGCGAGGAGTTCTCCGTTGACACGCCACGTCTCCCGGATCACACCCCCGCGGCCGGTCGTCGCGTCGGCACGGACGCGGGCGGAGCGGGCGGTCAGCCCGACGCGGACGAGCAGCGCGGAGAGGGCGCAGGTGGCGGCGGTCAGCCAGAGCGCGCCGTACGGGCCGACCAACCCCAGCAGGAGCCCGCCGACCGCGAACCCGGCGACCTGGGTGCCACCGGAGGCCATGGTGAGCAGCGAGCGCCCCAGCACGTACGCGTCGCCGTGCAGGATCTCGGGCAGCAGTGCGGAGCGGGCGGCGCTGCTCACCGGGCCGAAAAGGCCGACGACGGCGACCAGCCCGAGCATGGCCCCCGGGGCGAGCACGCCGGAGGCGAGCACCGCCACCGCGGCCAGCCGCACCAGGTCGTACCCGACGATCAGCGCCCGGGGCGGCCACCGGTCGGCGTAGGCCAGCAGGAACACCCCGCCGAACGCGTGCGGCAGGAACCCCGTGACGTACGCGAGGGCGGCGAGCAGCCCCGACCCGGTGCGCTCGTAGACCAGCACCGACAGGGCGAGCATCTTGACCGTCTCGCCGATGAGGAAGACGCCGAAGCTCGCGAAGAGGACCCGGAACTCCCGGACGGCGAAGACGTCCCGGAAGGTGGCGGGACGGTCGTTGACGCCCGGGGTCCCGACGGTGCTGGTGGTGGTCACCGGGTCAGCGTGCCGGCCGCCGGCCGTCGTCTCTATCCTTTCGGTGACCGACGAAAGGTAGAGCGTGCGGATCGAGGTGACCCCGGCCGACATCGCGGCCAGCCGGTACGCGGTGTCCCCGCTGGGCGAGGCGGTGTCGGCGCTGCGGCTGTGCGCCGGTCAGCGCTCCGCGCCCGCCCTGGCGCCCTGGGTGGCCCGGGCCCGTCCGGCGTACGAGCGGCTGCGCCGGGAGCAGCCGGCGGTCGGGGCCTTCCTGGCCCTGCTGCGCCGGGGCGGCTACAACGCGGACTTCATCCAGCCCCCGCCGGCCGGCACCGGTCGCACCTTCGCCGACGAGGTGGCCGTGGTGCGGGCGACCCCGCTGGCGCAGGCCCGCGACGAGCTGCGCCGCAACCTCGCCGGCCACCGGGCGCCCCCGGCGTACGCCCGCCGGATCTTCGACTCCGCGGACGTGGTGGACCTGCTGGCCGACGCGATCGAGGCGGCCTGGACGACGCTGGTCGAGCCGGACTGGCCCCGGCTGCGGGCCATCCTGGAGCGGGACCTGCTGCACCGGGCCGGCCGGCTGCTCGCGTACGGCTGGGGCGCCGCCGTCGCGGACCTGGACCCACGGCTGCGGTGGGTGGCGGACGGCGACCTCGGGGCGATCGAGGTGGGCGACTCCGACGCGCGCACGTGTTCGCTGGACGGCCAGGGGCTCCTCTTCATCCCCACCGTCTTCGGCAACATGATCAACTACGTCGACCCACCCTGGCCGTTCGCGATCGTCTACCGCGCCTCGGGGATCGCGGAACTCCTCGGGCCACCGGACCTGGGCCGCCCGGAGGACGCGCTGGACCGACTGGTCGGGCGGGGCCGGGCGGCGGTGCTGCGGGCACTGGCCGTGCCGGCCACCACCAGCCAGCTGGTCGTTCAGCTCGACATGAGCCTGGGCGCGGTCGGCGACCACCTCGCCGTGCTGCGCACCGCCGGGCTGGTCGCCGGCACCCGCGCCGGCCGGACCGTCCTCTACCGGCGTACCCCGCTCGGCGACGCCCTCGCCGGCGGCTGAGGTGTTAGGAAGGGACCCTTCCTCTACCGCAGGCGTTAAGCGGGGGCCCTTCCTTACCGCGCGGCGGAGCGCACCAGCGGAAGCACCCGGTACGGGATCTGCTCGGCCAGGGCGATGATCGTCGACGCCCGCCGGATCCCCTCGTACGAGACGATCTGGTCGATCACCCGCTGGAGGTCGGTGTTGGAGCGGGCCACGATCCGGCAGAGCAGGTCGCTGGAGCCGGTGATCGTGTGCGCCTCCAGCACCTCGGGGATCGCCGCCAGGTGGCGGGTGACCGGGTCGTGGCCGTGCCGCTGGCTGATCTCCAGCGTCACGAAGCTGGTCACGGTGAACCCGATGGCGGCGGGCGACACCTCCGGCCCGAACCCACCCACGACGCCCCGGTCGAGGAGCTTGTCCAGGCGGGCCTGCACCGTGCCGCGGGCCACCCCGAGCCGCCGCGAGCACTCCAGCACCCCGATCCGGGGTTCCTCGGCGAGGAGTTCGATCAGCCGCGCGTCCAGCGCGTCGAGCTGTACATCCTGACCAGTGTTCATGGGGTTAGACCCTACGCCTTGTGCAACCTGACCAGCGATAACGGTGACAGTTGCCCAGTGCGTGCCGGTCCGGCGATATTCGCGGAAGAAGCACCGGAAACGGCGGCCCACGAGGCCGGCCGGTACGCGAGGGAGGCCACCATGACCCAGGCGATCGACCGACCCCAGTCGACCGAGGACGTCGACGTCGACCGGCTCGTCGGAGCCGTCGACCACGACATCAGCCACGACCCGTTCCCGGTCAAGGGCCTCGACCACGTGCACTTCCTGGTGGGCAACGCCAAGCAGGCCGCGCACTACTACTCCACCGCGTTCGGCATGACCTGTGTGGCGTACCGGGGCCCCGAGCAGGGTTACCGCGACCACGCCCAGTACGTGCTGACCAGCGGTTCGGCCCGGTTCGTGCTGACCGGCGCGGTCCGCCCGGACGCCCCCGGCGCCGAGCACGTCACGAAGCACAGCGACGGTGTCTCCGACATCGCCCTGGAGGTACCGGACGTCAACGCCGCGTACGCCCACGCCACCGCGCAGGGCGCGACCGGCCTGGTCGAGCCGCACGACGTCAGCGACGAGCACGGCACCGTCCGGATGGCCGCCATCGCCGCGTACGGCGACACCCGGCACACGCTGGTCGACCGGTCCCGCTACACCGGCCCGTTCCTGCCCGGCTTCGTGGCCCGCAGGCCGATCGTGGACCGGCAGCCGATGATCGACGCCGGCCTCCAGCCGAAGCGCTTCTTCCAGGCGGTCGACCACGTCGTCGGCAACGTCGAGCTGGGCCGCATGGACGAGTGGGTCGACTTCTACAAGAAGGTCATGGGCTTCTCGAACATGGCCGAGTTCATCGGCGACGACATCGCCACCGACTACTCGGCGCTGATGAGCAAGGTCGTCGCGAGCGGCACCCGCAAGGTGAAGTTCCCGCTCAACGAGCCGGCGATCGCGCGCAAGAAGTCGCAGATCGACGAGTACCTGGAGTTCTACCAGGGCCCGGGCGCCCAGCACATCGCCGTGGCCACCAACGACATCCTCGCCAGCGTCGACGCGATGCGCGCGGCCGGCGTCGAGTTCCTGGAGACCCCGGACTCGTACTACGACGACCCCGAGCTGCGCGCCCGCATCGGCGAGGTGCGGGTGCCGATCGAGGAGCTGAAGTCCCGCAAGATCCTGGTCGACCGGGACGAGGACGGCTACCTGCTCCAGATCTTCACCAAGCCGGTGCAGGACCGCCCGACGGTCTTCTTCGAGCTGATCGAGCGGCACGGCTCGCTGGGCTTCGGCAAGGGCAACTTCAAGGCGCTCTTCGAGGCCATCGAGCGTGAGCAGGAGAAGCGCGGCAACCTCTGACCCGCCGCCGCACCCCGTACCGCCGGCGGCTCCGTCGACAACTTCGGGGAAGATGCTCCCTCCCCCGCGCCGCAGCCAGCATCTTCCCCGAAGTTGTCGCCATCGCGGCCTCGGCATCCCGGGGCGGCGCCGTCGTTAAGGTTGCTGCGTGAACGAGCACAGCGAGGCGGCGACGTGAGCATCGCACCCGGTTGGTACGTGGACCCGGTCGACCGCGACACCCGGCGGTACTGGGACGGCGAGGGCTGGATCGGCGCGCCGATCCCCCTGGACGCCACCCCGCCCGACGGCCCGCCGCCGGTCGAGCCGCCGGCACCGGCGTCCCCGCCCCCACCGGCACCGTCCCGGCCGGCTCCGGGGGCTCCCGGGTCGGCACCCCCCGCACCGCCCGGCCCACCGACCGGACCGGGCCAGGTCGGGGGCCCGACGGGCGGACCGCACCCCCACCCCGGGCAGCCCCACCCCGGGCAGTCCCACCCCGGGCAGTCCCACCCGGGCTACGGGCCGCCGCCGGGATGGCCGGCCGGAGCGTGGCCGGGCCGACCGCCGGAGCCCCGGCCGCACGGGCTGCCGCTGGCCGGGTACGGTGCCCGGCTGGTCGCCCGCCTGATCGACTTCGCGATCGTCTTCGCGCTCAACGCCGTCGTCAACGGCTGGTTCGTCTGGCGACTGGCACGGGAGCTCGAACCGACCTTCGCGGAGTGGTGGCGCCGCGTGGAGGCCCGGGAGACGACGACCGACCCGCTGCCCCAGCCCGGCCAGCAGGCCGATTCACTGCTCATCGTCATCCTGCTGATCGCCGCCGCGCTGTGGCTGGCGTACGAGGTGCCGTCCATGGCGTCCGGCGGGCAGACCCTCGGCAAGCGGCTGGTGGGCATCCGGGCGGTGCCGGTCGCCGCCGACGAGCCGCTCGGCTTCGGCCGCGCGCTGCGCCGGTGGAACACCCTCGGCCTGCCCACCCTGCTCTGGCCCTGCTTCTGCCTCGGCTTCGTCCTGCAACTCCTCGACGCGCTGTCCCCGCTCTTCGACCACCCGATGCGCCAGGCCCTGCACGACAAGCGGGCGCAGACCGTGGTGGTCCAGGACCGCCGTACCCCCCGCACCACCCCGAAGGACCGCTCCGAACCCCCGGGAGACACCCCATGACCGACACCGGACGTCACCAGCCGGCGCTGCGTCTCACCCGCGCCGACCTCGACGCGCTGCCCAACTACGTACCCGGGCGCAGCCCCGCCGACCTGGCGCGCGAGCTGGGCCTGTCCGAGGCGATCAAGCTGGCCAGCAACGAGGTGCCGTACGGCCCGCTGCCCGGCGTGGTGGAGGCGGTCGCCGAGGCCGCCGCCGGGGTGCACCGCTACCCGGACATGGGCGTGGTGGCACTGCGCGAGGCCCTGGCCGAGCGGTACGGGGTGGGCGTCGAGCAGGTCGCCACCGGCTGCGGATCGGTGGCGCTGGCCGAGCACCTGGTCCGGGCCACCTGCCTGCCCGGCGACGAACTGCTCTACTCGTGGCGCTCGTTCGAGGCGTACCCGATCATCGCGGCGACCAGCGGCGCGACCAGCGTGCGGGTCCCGAACGACGCCGGGCACGGTCACGACCTGGACGCCATGGCCGCGGCGGTGACCGACCGGACGCGGATGATCCTGGTCTGCAACCCGAACAACCCGACCGGCACGGCGGTACGCCGGGCCGAGCTGGACCGCTTCCTCGACGCGGTCCCCGACGACGTGCTGGTGGTCATCGACGAGGCGTACCGGGAGTTCGTCACCGACCCCGAGGTGCCTGACGGCCTGACCTACCTCGACCGGCCCAACGTGGCCGTGCTGCGGACGCTGTCCAAGGCGTGGGGCCTGGCCGGCCTGCGGATCGGCTTCCTGGCCGCCCAGCCGGCGGTCGCCGGGGCGGTACGCAAGGTCGTCACGCCCTTCTCCACCAGCATGGCCGCCCAGGCCGGCGCGTTGGCGGCGCTCGCACAGGCCGACGAGGTCCAGCGGCGGTGCGCCCTGGTCGTCGCCGAGCGCGACCGGGTCACCGAGGCGCTGCGGAAGCTCGTCCCGAACGTGCCCACCAGCCAGGCGAACTTCGTCTGGCTGCCGCTCGGCGACCGGGCGGTGGACTTCGGCAAGGCGTGCGAGTCGCGGGGCGTGATCGTACGGCCGTTCCCGGGTGACGGCGTCCGGGTGACCATCGGCACCCCGGCCGAGAACGACGCCTTCCTGGCCGCCGCCGAGGCGGCGCTCGCCTGACCCCGCCCGAACCGGACGTGGTGACCGGGCCGGTCCGCCATCCCCTAGCGGACCGGCCCGGGCGCGCACACGTAGCACCGCGTGGCTATAAGTAACTTATGTCCTTTTTATCCAACAGGCAGCGCTTTCACGTCGCCGCGAGGATCACCGGCTCCGAGTTGTAGAAGTAGAGCCGGTCGTCCCCCTCCGGATCGACCGGCTTCCGGAGCCGCTCCACCGCGACGAAACCGTCCGCCGCGTGCACCGCGCCGGGTGCCCAGCCGACCCCGTCGGACCCGATGTTCAACACGAACCACGACCGCTGCGTTCCGGTGGCGGGATCCACGGTCAGCAGGTCGTTCGCCGGGGTCAGCACGTGCACCCGGCCGGGCTGGACGGCAACCACCCGGGCCTGGCCCAGGCCACTTCGCCGCCACAGCTCGGCACCGGTCCGCGCCGAGCGCCCCACCAATGCGCCGTCGGTCACGGCGACCGCGACCTCTCCGGCCAGCTCCGCGCCGGCCGGGTCCAGGGTGGGCGCGGCGACGGGTGCGGCCTCGCCGAGCAGCCAGCCCTGACCCGTGTCGTCCTCCGGCCCGGCGGTACGCAGGCCGGCGCAGCCGGAACGGCCGGACCGGCACCCCAGCAGGGTCACCACCAGCTCGTCGGCGGCCCCCGGCGGACGCCAGCGGGCACCCACCGTACCGGTGGCGGCGTCGGTGAACTCCACGACGGCGGGACCGGCGCAGCCGTCCACCGTGACCAGCCGGCCGGTCGACGTGGTGCCGATCGCGTCGCGGCATCCGGCGTCGACGTCGGTCCGCCAGAGTTCCCGGCCGCCGGCCGGGTCGACGGCGACCACCCGGCCCCGCCCGGCGGACACGACCACCGGCCGACCACCGGCCGGCTCGGTGACGAACAGGCCGCGCGGTTCCCACACGGTCGTCGCGCGCGTGCGTCGAACCGCCGGATCGCCGACCGGTTCCGGGCCGTCGACGGACCAGGACACCCGGCCGGTACGACCGTCCAGGCCCACCAGCCGCCCGTCCGACCAACGGCTCACCACGGTCGTCGCGGTGGCCACCACCCCCTCCAGCGTCGCCGGCCAGCGGCGGTACGACCAGTACGGGGTGGTGCGGTAGCGGTTGTTCACCGGCCGGTCGGCGTAGACCTGGCGGTTCCCCGCGTACACCCGCAGACGACCGTCGACGATCAGCGGGGCGACCGGCAGCCGGGCGACCACGCCGGGCGCCGGCGAGGGCACCGGCGGGTAGGCGCCGCGGGCGGGGGTGCTCACCTCGGCGGGTGCGAGTACCCGCCAGACCACGGCCCCGGCCACGACGGCGGCGAGCAGCACGGCGACGGTCAGGACGACCCGGCGCCGGCCCTTCGGGAACCCCATGCGCACCTCCGTCCGGCACCCTACCCAGCGCCGTACGACGGGCACCGGTCAGGTGGTCGGCGGTCAGGCCGCCTCGGTGGTGCGGCGGCGGGCGGCGGCGGCGAGGTCGGCGAGGTCCCGACGGAGCGCCCCCTCCCCCGCGCGGGCGGCGAGCCCGCCGAGCAGGAACGCCACCACCCGGCCGTACGGCGCGACGGGCACCGCCTCCTGCGTGACGGTCACGGCGGTGCAGCCACGGCCGCGCCGCTCCACCGGGCGCAGCGTCCAGGTGATCCGGTAGTCGACGCCGGCGCCGGGCGAGCTGAGCACCAGCCGGTGGGGCGGCTCCGTCTCGATCACCACGAACTCCTCGACCAGCGGTGAGCCGTCGGACTGGGAGCGGGTCTCCCGCCAGGCGGTGCCCGGCCCGAACCGGCCGGTGGTGAGCACCTCCACCGGACCGGCGGCACCGGGCCGGCCGGAGCGCAGGCCCAGTTCGGTCAGCAGACGCCACAGGTCGGCGGCGTGCGCCTCGATGAGTTCCGTTGCGGTCACCGTCGACATGCCACCTCCCGTGGCATCGACGGTACGCCGGGTGAGCGCGGTGCGGGGTCCCCGGAGCGGAAATTCCACGCCCGGGAACCCCGTACGCACCACGACCGGCGGCGCGGTCAGGGCCGGAACTGACCGCCCCGGATCGCCCGGACGAACGCGTCCCACCCCGGCGGGCTCACCGCGAGCGTGGGACCGGCCTGGTCCTTGGAGTCGCGTACGGCCACCACGCCGAGGACGCCGACCAGGTTGTCGGCCACCTCCACGCAGAGACCCTGGTCGTTCGAGCGGCTGCTGGTGCGCCAGATAGCGCCCGCGAGATCGTTCATCGTCACCCTCCTGTCCGACGGGACGCCAGCCGGAGCCGGGACCGGGAACCGGACGGGGGCCGTCCCGGTCCCGGCGCGGCATGGCGACGGAATCCGGACGATCAACGGGGCAACGGTGCTCCGGGGTCGGACCTCCTGTGCGACCGGGTCAGCGGGCCGGCAGGATCGTGCCCGTGACCTCGCCGAGGGCGATGGTGGTGCCGTCCGGGCCGGGCGCGGTGGCGGTGATGGTGACGGTGTCGCCGTCGGAGAGGAACGTGCGGGTGGCGCCGTCGGAGAGCTTCACCGGCTCGGTGCCGCCCCAGGTGAGTTCCAGGAAGGAGCCCACCTGCCCCCGCTCCGGGCCGGAGACGGTGCCGGAGGCGTACAGGTCGCCGGTGCGCAGCGAGGCGCCGTTGACGGTGAGGTGGGCCAGTTGCTGGGCGGGCGTCCAGTACATGGTGGCGAAGGGCGGCTCGGCGACCCGCTCGCCGTTCCACTCCACCGCGAGGGACAGGTCCAGCCCCAGGTGGGGCACGTCGGACAGGTAGTCGGCGACCGGCGGGTCCTGGTCCGGTGCCGGCACGAACGCGGCGCCCAGGGCGTCGAGCGGGGTCACCCAGGCGGAGACCGACGTGGCGAAGGACTTGCCCAGGAACGGGCCGAGCGGCTGGTACTCCCAGGCCTGGATGTCCCGGGCGGACCAGTCGTTGACGAGCACCACGCCGAAGACGTGGTCGGCGAAGTCGTCGACGGAGACGCGGCTGCCCAGCGGGCTGGGCACACCGACCACGAAGCCGACCTCGGCCTCGATGTCGAGGCGTACCGACGGGCCGGAGACCGGGCCCTGCGGGGTGGCCCGCTGGCCGGTCGGACGCACCACCGGCGTGCCGGAGACCACGACGGTGCCGGCGCGGCCGTGGTAGCCGATCGGCAGGTGCTTCCAGTTGGGCAGCAGCGGCGGCTGGCCCGGCCGGAAGATCTGGCCGACGTTGGACGCGTGGTGCTCGGAGGAGTAGAAGTCGACGTAGTCCGCCACCTCGAACGGCAGCAGCAGCTCCACCTGCTCCAGCGGCACCAGCAGCGGCTCCACGTCGGCCCGGTGGGCGTCGTCGGTGAGCAGTTCGGTCACCCGCTGCCGGACCGCCGTCCACTGCGGCCGGCCGAGGGCCATGAAGTCGTTGAGCGAGGGCCGGCCGAGCGCCCCGGCGGCGAGGACCAGCCCGGCGGCCTCCGCGCCGCCGAGGTCCAGCACGAAGTCGGAGACGCGTACGCCGACCCGGGGCTCCTCCGCCGGCCGGCGGAACACCCCGTACGGCAGGTTGGCCACCCCGTACGCCGAACCGTCGACACCCCGCACCCAACTCATGCCTCGAAGCCCCCGTTCACCAGCCCAAGCCGGATCAGATCGGTCAGTGGTTCCAGGATGCTGCACGAGCCGAAGCCCACCCACAGCGGACGCGTCGTGTCGGCCCACCCCTCGACGGCCTGGAGCAGCGGTCGCGGGTCGGTGGCGGTGAGCAGCTCGGCGACGCGCGGCACCCCGGCGCCCTCGGCCGCGGCGATCGCGGCAGCGAGCACGTTGGCGAAGCCGTGGTGGGTGAAGCCGGTCACCGGGTCCAGGTGGCGCACCGCGTGGTGCAGGCCGGCGGTGAGCTTGAAGGACAGCGCGCGGTCGCGGCAGGCGCAGATCACGGCGGCCAGCTCCGCCGGCGTCGGGAAGAGCTCGGCGGCCAGCCCGCCGGTCCGGAACTTCGCGGCGACCGGCAGCCCGGCGGCCCGCGCCTCGGCCACCGTGTCCAGCGCGCCCAGCAGCCCGAAGGTCAGCGGGATCTCGGCGTAGACGTCGAGGTGCCACGACCGGGCGAACGCCAGCAGGTGGGTCAGGCCGGCCTGCGGGTCCTCCCCGCGCTTGGCGACCGCCACCTCGACCTGCCGGACGACGATCCCGTCCTCGGCGAGCTGGGACAGCGCGGCGGGTAGCCCCCCGACGCCGGTGTCGCCGATCAGGCCGACGACGGAGCCGGGGTCGACCAGCTCGCCCAGGTCACCGGCGAGGACGGCGGAGGCGGGAACCAGCAGCGGACCGACCAGGTCGGTGTACCAGGAGGCGCGGTGGGCGCGGTGCGCGACGACGGCCTCGGGCAGCGGCGAGCTGCCGGGCGGGAAGACGGCGGCGTCGTCGACCAGGCCGTGGAACAGTGCGGGCACCTGCGTTGACACGAGACAAGAATGTACGGGACGCTACAAGGAACGGACAACAGCGTCCGAATATCGGACGCCATCCGGTTGACGTAGGGGACGACCCCGGGAGGCGAGAATGCCGTACTACCGCAGCGTCGGCGAGGTTCCGCGCAAACGCCACACCCAGTTCCGCCAGCCCGACGGCAGCCTCTACGCCGAGGAGCTGATGGGCCAGGAGGGCTTCTCGTCCGACTCCTCCCTCCTTTACCACCGGTACGCGCCGACCGCGATCGTCGCCGCCGAGGAGTTCACCCCGCCGGCCGTCACCCGCACGCCGAACCTGCCGCTCAAGCCCCGCCACCTGCGCACCCACAAGCTCGACGCCAGCGGTGCCGACCCCGTCCTCGGCCGGCGTCACCTGCTCGCCAACGACGACGTCCGCATCGCGTACGTGGTGGCCGACCGGCCGTCCCCCCTCTTCCGGGACGCCACCGGCGACCACTGCCTGTACGTCGAGTCGGGCACCCTGCGGGTCGAGTCCACGTTCGGCGTGCTCGACGCGGTGGCCGGCGACTACGTGGTCATCCCGACGTCGACGATCCACCGGCTCGTCCCGACCGGCGACTCCCCCGTACGGCTCCTGGCCATCGAGGCGAACGGGCACATCGGGCCACCCAAGCGCTACCTCTCCGTACGCGGACAGTTCCTGGAACACGCTCCGTACTGCGAGCGGGACGTCCGGGGACCGGACGCGCCACTGCTGGTCGACGGGACCGATGTCGAGGTGCTCGTCCGGCACCGGCGCGGCTGGACGAGGTACGTCTACGCCAACCACCCGTTCGACGTGGTCGGCTGGGACGGGCACATGTACCCCTGGGCGTTCTCCATCCACGACTTCGAGCCGATCACCGGCCGGATCCACCAGCCGCCGCCCGTGCACCAGACCTTCCAGGGCCCGAACTTCGTGATCTGCTCGTTCGTGCCGCGCAAGGTGGACTACCACCCGGACGCCATCCCGGTGCCGTACAACCACCACAACGTCGACTCCGACGAGATGCTCTTCTACACCGGCGGCAACTACGAGGCGCGGCGCGGCTCCGGCATCGAGCAGGGCTCGATCTCGCTGCACCCGTCCGGGTTCACGCACGGCCCCCAGCCGGGCGCGGCCGAGCGGTCCATCGGGGTCGACTTCTTCGACGAACTGGCCGTCATGGTGGACACGTTCCGCCCGCTGGACCTGTGCGACGCGGCCACCTCGTGCGAGGACGACGCGTACGCCTGGACCTGGGCCCGCCGCCCCTGACCGGAGCGGCTCAGGCGAGGCGGCGGGTGAAGACGGTGATCTCGGCCAGGGCGGCGGCGACGATCGCCAGGACCAGCGGCCACGGGGTGCCGACCAGCGCGTAGAGCAGGACGAACGCCGGTGCGGCGGCCGCCGCGTACACCGCCAGGGCCAGGCTGCGGTCGGAGCGGAGCAGGCCCGGCAGCACCGTACGGGCCAGGCCGGGCAGCCTCGCGGCCTGCCGCCACACCACCAGCGCCCCGCCGAGCGCCGCGATGAACGCGGCGAACCGCGACAGCCCCGGGCTGCCCGGCGCGAGACAGGCGATCAGCACGGTGGTGATCAGGGACCAGCCGGCTCCGTAGATCACGAACTGGCGCACGCCGGCCGAGATGGTCCGGCCGGAGTCGACGCGGCCCGGGCTCATCGCGGCGGCCTCGGCGAGGTGTTCCAGCGCCTCGCTCCAGCGCCGCTGCTCCAGCCGCAGCACACCGATGTCGTGCCGCGCCTCGGCCAGCTGCGGGTCCAGGCGCAGCGCCTCCCGGTAGGCCCGCTCGGCCAGGTCGAACAGCTGCATGTTCGCCGCCACCAGGCCCAGCACCAGGTGCGCCTGCGGTTCCTCGGGGGCCAGCTCCACCCCGCGCCAGGCCGCATTCAGCGCCGGCTGGCCGTTGCGTGAGCCGGCCAGGATCGCCGCGGCGCTCCGCTGGGCGTACGCGTCGTCCGGCCCGAGGGCCAGGATCCGCTCGGCGGTACGGGCCGCCTCGGCGTACTCCTCCTGGTCGGCGAGGGCCAGCGCGCGCGCGACCAGCGGCGAGACCTCCTGGGGCGCCGCGGCGACCGCGGCGTCGGCCGCGCTCAGGGCCTCCGCCGGGCGTCCGGCCGCGAGGTGCACCCGGGACAGCACGGTCAGGGCCTGCGCGTTGCCCGGTTCGAGGGCGACCGCGTAGCCCAGCTCGGCCGCGGCCTCGTCGTACCGGCCCAGCTCGGCGAGGAGGACGGCCCGCTCGACGTAGCCGTCGGCGGCGGACCGGTCGGAGGTGGGGTCACTGGACATCGCGGCGAGCCTAGGCGGCCGGGGCGTCGTACACCAGGGCCACCGCGATGCCGGCCAGGCCCTCGCCCCGGCCGGTGAAGCCGAGGCCGTCGGTGGTGGCGGCGGAGACGGTCACCGGAGCCCCGACCGCGTCGGAGAGCACCCGCTGGGCCTCCTCCCGGCGCGGACCGATCTTCGGTCGGTTGCCGACGACCTGGACCGACACGTTGCCGATCGCGTAGCCGGCGGCGCGCACCCGGCGGGCGGTCTCGGCGAGCAGAGCCACGCCGGAGGCGCCGGCCCACTCCGGCTGCCCCACCCCGAAGTTCGCCCCCAGGTCGCCGAGACCGGCGGCGGAGAGTAGGGCGTTGCAGGCGGCGTGCGCGGCCACGTCGGCGTCCGAGTGCCCGGCCAGCCCGTCCTGGTCCGGCCAGTGCAGGCCGGCCACCTGGCACGGCCGGCCGGCTTCGAAGGCGTGCACGTCGGTGCCGATGGCCACCCGGGGAACGATCACGACCAGAGGGTACGCGTCACGCGCCGACGGCCAGCAGGTGCTCGGCCAGCGCAAGGTCGAACGGGCGGGTGACCTTGAGCGCGTACTCCGAGCCGGGGACACAGCGCACGGCGACGCCCAGCTTCTCGACCAGGCCGGCGTCGTCGGTGAGCGGATCGGACGCGGCGGCGTGCGCGGTGGTGAGCACGGCACGCCGGAAGCCCTGCGGTGTCTGCACCGCCCGCAGTGCGGACCGGTCGACGGTGCCGAGGACCACCTCGTCGGCGTCGACCTCCTTGACGGTGTCGACCACCGGCAGCACCGGGATCACGGCGTCGTGGCCGGCACGCACCGCCGCGGCGACCGCCTCGACGAGGTCGGGCGGGGTCAGGGCACGGGCGGCGTCGTGCACGAGGACGATGTCGGGGCCCTCGGGCACCGCGTCGAGGGCGGCGGCGACGGACGCCTGACGCTCCGCGCCGCCGGCAACCACCGTCACCGGGGCGACCGGCGCCAGCAGCTCGCGTACGGCGTCCAGCTCGGCGGCCGGTGCGGCCACCACGATCGTGTGCACCGAGGCGGCGGCGGCGAGCCGGCGGACCGCGTGCACGAGCAGCGGCTCGCCGGCCAGCAGCCGCAGCGCCTTGGGACGGCCGGGACCGAGTCGTACGCCGGCACCCGCCGCAGGCACGAGGACCGCGACGTCACCGCGCGGATTGAGCTGCGCGGTCACGTCGCGGTCCTCGGGTTTGTTCGCTACGAATCGGGTACGACGATGCTGTGGATCAGGCCTCGGTGAGGACCTTGTCGAGCAGCGTCTCCGCCTCGTCCTTGGTGCTCTTCTCCGCCAGCGCGACCTCGCCGACGAGAATGTCACGGGCCTTGGCGAGCATGCGCTTCTCGCCCGCGGACAGGCCCCGCTCCCGCTCCCGACGCCACAGGTCGCGGACGACCTCGGCCACCTTCAGCGGGTTACCGGAGGCCAGCTTCTCCAGATTCGCCTTGTAACGCCGCGACCAGTTGGTCGGCTCCTCGGTGTGCGGAGCCCGGAGGACGTCGAAGACCTTGCCGAGGCCCTCTTCGCCGACCACCTCACGCACACCCACGATCTCGGCGTTCTCAGCGGGCACCCGGACGGTCAGGTCACCCTGCGCGACCCTCAGGACGAGGTACTCCCTGGGCTCGCCCTTGATGACCCGAGTCTCGATTGCCTCGATGAGTGCGGCCCCGTGGTGGGGGTAAACAACGGTCTCGCCGACACTGAAAACCATAGGTTCGAAACCCCTTTCGCTGTGTCTAGAGTAACACGCTCAGGCACCGATGTCTCACCGCTGTCCTGACCGTTGGCGCAGCTCAGGGGCCCTGTGAGAGGTATTTCTTCAGCTTGACAGGCAGCCAAACCGAAGGTTCGAACACGCTCTGTGACGTGCGGGTGACGTCCCGGTACGAGTGAGACCGGACGTCGAGATCAAGGGCAATGCGCTCACCCCATGGTATCCCGCGGCACGGGAACGCGCCCAGGTGTAGCGGGAGGAGGCCCCGTGCGGGACGCTGGAGGGAGCCGCTGTCCGCTCACCGAGACGGTCCTGGGGGTCCGATGGGCAAACCCGACGCAGACGGCCCGGGCCTGCCGGACCTGCCTCCCGAGTGGGGGCGGGTGGTCGTGCCCGACGACGCCTCGGCGCTGGCCGCCGAGGCCGAGGAGATCCGTCGCGAGCTGCGCGCACGGACACAGGCAGCCATCCGACCGGCGGCTTCGCGGTGGGGGCCGACGCGCCCGGTGTGGGCCCGCTCCCCGCTGGCCCTGCCCGTGCTGATCCTGCTGGTGGCGCTGCTGACCACGATCGGCGGGCTGATCGCCGTCACCTGGCCCCGCTCGGCCCGCACCGGCGCCGCACCACCGAACGCCGCTCCGTACGCGCCGCCGGCCAACCTGACCGGCCGACCACTGCCCGCCCTCGACCTGGTCGACGCCACACGCTCCCCGGTGCCGCTGCGCGGCCTGCTCCCCGCGCTCATCGTCCTCGTCGACGGGTGCGCCTGCGCGAAGGAGTTGGCCGACGCCGCCACCACCGCCCCGGACGGCGTCACCGTCGTGACCGTCGACACCGACCCCGCCGTACGCGTCCCGGCGCCACCGACCCGGGCGGACGTGCGGGCCCTCGCCGACCCCGCCGGTGGCCTGCGTGGCTTCCTCCAGCTCCCGGCCCGACCGGGCGTCGCCACGGCGGTCCTGGTCGACCGGGACGGTCTGGTGGTGAAGGTGGTGCCCGAGATCCGCTCCGCCGAGGACTACCGCGCCGACCTGAGCCGCCTGGCCGGCTGAACCGCCGGCCGGATGCCGCCCGACGCCGCGACGGTGGGCGCTCAGGGCAGGAGGACGAGCTGCGCCTCCACCGTGAGCGGCTCGGCGCCCACGGTGGACAGCGAGACCTGGAACGGCCCGCCCGCCCCGGTCACCTCGGTCGACGTGGTCGATCCGTTGCACCCGGCGGTGAACGGATCGGCCGCGCGCGCGCCGTCCACCAGCACGAGCAGCTCACCGGGACCGGTGCAGCGGAACTGGAGCAGATGGCGTTCGCCCTCGTCGGCCCGGGCCTGCCGGACGATCCCGTCGTCCGGGGCCAGCTCCGACCGTTCCCTCCACACCGTGTCGGGGAAGTTGCCCAGCGCAGTGCCGTCGGTGTCCGGCGGCACGACGTAGGTCACCCGGCCGGTGTCCGGATCGGTCCGGTAGGCGATGCCGGAGTCGGCGTCGACCGTGACGGGGTCGCTCGCGGCCGGTCGGTCCGTCCCCACCACCCGGCCGGTGGTCGGCTCGTTCACCCGCCACCACCAGCCGCCGGTGACCAGCACGACCAGGGTGGCGACGGTGAGCACGACCGCGCCCGCCCGCGTACCGGCTACGGGCGCGCGCGGCCCGTCCACCGGCCGGTCCACCGCGTCCATGCGCCGAGGGTAACCGGGCGGTGGCGGAACCCGCCCGCTCAGTCCTGCCGGTCGAGCAGTGCGGCGTAGAGCGTCAGCCCGGGCCCGAACGCCAGCATCACCACCCGCCGCGGCGGTGCGGGGTCCCGGAGCAGACGGTCGAGGATCAGCAGCACCGTGGGCGACGAGCAGTTCCCGTGCTCGTCCAGGGTGGCCCGGGACGCCGCCAACCCCTCCGGCGGCAGGGCCAGCTCCCGTTCCACGACGTTCAGGATGCGCGGCCCGCCGGGGTGCACCGCCCAACCGTCCACGTCGGGCACCGAGCCGCCGTGCCGGGCCAACAGGTCCTCCACCAACCCGCGGACGTGACTGGAGAGCACCTGCGGCACCTTCGGCGACAGGCCCATCCGGAAGCCGGTGTCGGTGACGTCCCAGGTCATGTGGTCGGCCGTGGACGTGTCAGTGACCGAGGTGACCTCGCGGAGCGCGTACCCCCGGCCGCCCGGCACGACCACGGCGGCGACGGCGGCGTCGGAGAAGAGGGCGTGGGAGACGATCTGCTGCGTGTCGACCCGCGCGCTGGACGGTTGGATGTGCAGGCTGGTCAGCTCCGCGCAGAGCAGCAGCGCGGGCCGACCCCGGGCGGTCACGAAGTCGCTCGCCGCGCCCAGCCCCGGCAGGGCGGCGTAGCAGCCCATGTGGCCGACGAACATGCGCTGCGTGTCCGGGGCCATGCCCAGGTCACGGGCGAGCAGGATGTCCAGCCCGGGGGTGGCGTACCCGGTGCAGGAGCACACCACGAACAGCCCGATGTCGCCGGCGGCCAGCCCGGCCGCGGTGAGCGCCCGGCCCACCGCCTCCTTGCCCAGCGGGAGCGCCTCCACCTGGTAGCGGCGCATCCGCCGCTCGGTCGGCCAGTCGGACACGTCCTCCAGGAGGGGATTGACGGCCGCCTGGCGGCGGGTGACGCCGGAGTTGGCGAAGATCCGCTGGGCCAACGCGCGGGTGGTGCCGGAGAAGTGCTTCGAGAAGAAGCCCTCCCACAGTTCGTCCTGTCGGGCGGACGGCGGGTGCGCCGTCCCCATCCCCGCGATCACCGGTACGGCCACGTCGCCCGCCTCTCTCCACCCGTCGCCGGGGGCCTCACCATCGGGGAGCCGATCCGTCGCGGTCCGGGTCGCCGCCGAGAACCGCGATGCCCAGCCAGTCGGCGCAGACGTCGGAGGTCGCCGGGTGCAGCGAGCCGCAGCGCGCGTCCCGGTAGAGCCGCTCCAGCGGATGGCCGCGCCGCGTCGCCGACGTGCCCGCCGCTTCCAGCATGGACGCCGCCACCTCCGCCGCCGTGGTGCCGGCGAGCAGCTTGGCCCGCCACACCCAGCGGTTCGTCTCCGCGTCGCCCGGCGCCTCGTCGACCCGTCGGGCCGCCTCGGCGACCACCAGCTCGGCAGCGGCGACCGCCGCGTCGGCGCGGCCCAGGCGGGCCCGGACGGCCGGGAGGCCGGCGAGGTCACGGGCGTTGAGGTGCTCGGCGGCAGCGTCGACCGCCGCTCGCGCCACCCCGACGTAGACGGCGGCGTAACTCGCCACCAGCCAGTGCGGCATCAACTGCGCCACCACCAGGGCCAGCCCCTCCACGCCTCCGAGCAGCCGGTCGGCCGGCACGGCGACGTCCAGGTGCAGGTCGTGCGAGGAGGTCGCACGCATGCCGAGCGAGTCCCAGGTGGGTTCGACGGTCAGGCCCTCCGACCCGGCCGGCACCAGGAACTGGGACACCACCGACGGATCGTCGGCACTGCGGGCGGCCACCAGGTAGCCGTCGGCGTGCCCCGCGCCGGAGCAGAACGTCTTGCTGCCCTTGATGCGCCAGCCGCCCTCGACCGGCTCGTAGACCGTGCTGAGCCGGGAGAGCCGGGCACCCGCGCCGCGCTCGCTCATCGCGACCGCGTACCAGGAGCCCTCGGCCGCCGCACGGAGCAGCCGGTCCCGGGCGGCCAGCGCCTCGTCGGGCACACCGAGCGCATCGGCCAGTTCCTCGGTGACCGCGCCGAGGGCGCCGGTGACCGAGGCGTGCATGTTGAACACCAGCGCGGTCGCGCCGTTTCCCCGGGCCAGCTCGGTGGCGACCGCCGCGTACCCGGCGAAGGTCGCGCCCGCCCCACCCAGCTCCCGAGGGACCATCAGGCCGAACAGCCCGGCCGCCCGCAGGTCGTGGAAGTCCTCCACCGGAAAGGAGCCGTCCCGGTCATGCCCGGCGGCCCGGGCGGCGAGGCGCGGCGCCAACCGGCGGGCCGCCTCCAGCGCGTGCAGCGTCATCCAACCCCCTCTTCCGCGTACCCATACCCCCGGGCCGACCCGGCTATCCCCTTCGGACCCCCAGACCCTGGTAGAGCACCGCGGTCGACCAGGTCGGCACGATCCGGGGAGCCCGGCCGCCCGTCCCACCCTCCGCGCCGCGTGCCCGACGGACCAGCCAGGCGAGCAGGCCGCCCACCCCGGGCCGGATGCCGCGCAGTCGCAGGTCGACGCCGTGCCGCCGGGCCTCCGCGACGAGCGCGCGAGCGTCCACGAACAACCGTGGATCGTGGATGCCCCGCGGCACCGTGGGCAGCCGCTCGGCGATGCGCACGGCCAGCAGCCGGCTCAGCGCGGTGTCGTTGAGGGTGTCCAGGACGAGCAGGCCGCCGGGGCGGAGCAGGCGACACGCCTCGGCCACCGCGAGCCGCCAGTCGGGCACGTGCTCCAGCAGCTCGCCGGCCGCCACCACGTCGGCGCAGCCGTCCGTGAGCGGGACCGCGGTGGCGTCTCCGTTGACGACGGTGACGCCGTGCGCGGCGGCCTGGCGCAGGGCCGACCGGGTCAGGTCCACCCCCACGTGCCGGTAGCCCTTGCCGGCCAGATGGGGGGCGAGCAGGCCGGCACCGCAGCCGAGGTCGACCAGGAGGGCGTCGGGACGCGCCGCCGGTGGCACCAGGGCCGCGCGGGCCTCCGCCAACCAGTGCAGCATCGCGAACACGCCGTCCGGACGCCACCACTCGCCGGCCAGGTCGTCGTACTGGCGCGGATCGTTGCGCGGCAGGGTACGGCCCGCGTCTCGCATGGATCCGAGCGTGACACGACTGACCCCCAACGACCAGACTTTCCTCATGTCGTCAACGGTGCTAGGGCAGCTCAAGACGAGGACGCTGGGGCTGCTCAGGGCGAGCCACCCGGAGCCGGCCGCCGCGGTCACCGCCGTCTCGGGGCTGCTCGCGTGGGGAGTCGGGCACGGGACGGCCGGCATCGGCGCGGTGATGCTGACCGTCGCCGCGAGCCAGCTCGCCGTCGGCTGGACCAACGACGCGCTCGACGCCGACCGGGACGCCGCGGTGGGGCGTACCGACAAACCGGTCGTCACCGGTGCGGTCGGGCGGCGCGGCACGGCCGTCGCGGCGGCGGTGGCCGCGTCGGCCACCCCGGTGCTGGCCCTCACCACCAACCCCGTGGCGGCGTTCTGGGTCACCCTCGCGCTGGTGTCCGCGCTGCTCTACGACTGGCCGCTGAAGTCCACACCGTTCTCGGTCCTGCCGTACGCGGTCTCCTTCGGAGCCCTGCCGGCCTTCATCGTGCTGGCCCTGCCGGGGGCGCCGACCCCGCCCGCCTGGCTGGTCGGCGCCGGTGCCCTCCTCGGTGCGGGCGCGCACTTCGCCAACGTGCTGCCCGACCTGGCCGACGACGCCCGGACCGGGGTGCGCGGGCTGCCGCACCGGCTCGGGCCGGCCGGCAGCCGGGTGGCGGCCGGCGTGCTGCTGCTCGCGGCGACCGCCACCCTGGTCCTCGGGCCGCCGGGGCCGCCGTCGGGCGTCGGTCTCGCCGCGGTCGCGACCGCCGTCGTGGTGCCGCCGGTGAGCTGGTACGCCGGACGAGCCACCGCCCGGGCCGGTGCCCGCCAGGTGGCCGCCTTCCGGGCCGTCATCCTGGTGGCCCTGATCGACGTCGTCCTGCTGGTCACGAGCGGTCGGGTGGTCTGACGGCCACACCGGCGGGTGGCATCCCCGGGTCGGCGTGCGCCGGTGGATCAGGCCCAACTACCCTGGAGCGCGGTCTGCGCGGGCAGGGCCACGGGGCCCGGCGTACGACCGGGTGGGATCGTGACGAGGAGGACCGACGTGACGCGCTCGATCAGGGGTTCCCGGCGGGCGGCCCTGCTGCTGTCCGGGACGGCGGCGACCATCGGGCTGCTGCTGTCCGGGTGCGGCGCCGGCCAGGTCGCCGAGACCGCCAACAAGGAGCCGTCGGTCCAGGGTGTGAACCTGTCCGCGGCCAACGGCGAGTACGCCGTCCGTGGCCTGCTGGTCGAGTTCCCGGGCGTCGACGGTTACAAGGCGGGCGCCAACGCCACCCTGAACGCCGTGATCTACAACGACTCGGAGAAGCCGGTCACCGTGACCGTGACCACCGACAGCGCCCGCGAGATCGTCATCGCCGGTGGCGCTCCGGCCGCCTCGGCCGTCGGATCGGCGTCGCCCAACCAGTCGCCGTCGGACAGCCCGTCCGAGACCGCCGCGGCCAGCGCGTCGCCGTCGGGGTCGCCGACGGCCAGCCCGAGCGCCACGCCGTCGGCCACCGAGGCCCCGGCCGCGCCGGCCGGGCAGCCCGCGCGCATCGAGATCCCGCCGCTGAGCTACGTGCAGCTCAACACCGAGGGCCAGCAGACGTTCCAGCTGATCGGGTTGAACGAGTCCCTGCGCTCCGGCCAGAACGTCTTCGTGACCTTCGACTTCGGCAACGGCGTCACCGTCACCGGCCCGGCGCCGGTCGCCGTGCCGCTCACCCCGGCCGCTCCCCCGTCGCCGATCATCGAGCGCGAGGGCGGCTACGAGGGCGGCGGGCAGGAAGGCGAGGGCGGCGGCCACTGACGCCACCCCATTCCGTACGACCCGGCACCGCCGGCGTGGTGACCACCACGCCGGCGGTGTTCTCGTCGTACGTGGGGGCTAACGTCCGGGTGTGACCACCTCCCGATCGACCTCCCCGCGCGCGGGCGCCGGGCGCGGCCGTGCCGCCGCGCGCGAGCCCCGTCCGGCCTACGAGTGCGACGCCTGCGGCCACCAGCCGCCCAAGTGGGTGGGGCGCTGCCCGGAGTGCGGCGAATGGGGCTCGGTGGTCGAGTGCACGGTGACCGGCCCGACCGTCTCCGGCCGGGTGGTCAGCTCCCGGATGCCGGCCGAGCCGGCCCGCCCGATCGCCACCATCAGCGCCGCCCCCGCCCGGGCCCGCCCCACCGGCGTCAGCGAGCTCGACCGGGTGCTCGGCGGCGGTCTGGTCCCCGGCGCGGTGGTGCTGCTCGCCGGCGAGCCGGGGGTGGGCAAGTCCACCCTGCTCCTCGACGTGGCACAGCAGTGGGCGGCCGGGGCCGGCAGCCCCTCGCTGGTGGTCAGCGGGGAGGAGTCGGTCAGCCAGGTCCGGCTGCGCGCGGAACGGATGGGCACCCTGCACGACCAGCTCTACCTGGCCGCCGAGAGCGACCTCGCGGCCGTGCTCGGCCACCTCGACGCGGTGAAGCCCGGCCTGCTGGTGCTCGACTCGGTGCAGACGATCTCGACCACCGGCACCGAGGGCGTGCCAGGCGGTGTGACCCAGGTCCGCGCGGTGACCGCAGCCCTGGTCGCGGTCGCCAAGGAGCGCGGCGTCGCCACCGTGCTGGTCGGCCACGTCACCAAGGACGGCCAGGTCGCCGGTCCCCGGGTCCTGGAGCACCTGGTCGACGTGGTCCTGCACTTCGAGGGCGACAAACACTCCTCGCTGCGGATGGTCCGCGGCGTCAAGAACCGGTTCGGCGCCGCCGACGAGGTCGGCTGCTTCGAGATGCACGAGGGCGGCATCAGCAGCCTCGCCGACCCGTCCGGGCTGTTCCTCACCCGCTACTCGGAGCCGGTGCCGGGCACCTGCGTGACGGTCGCGATGGAGGGGCGACGGGCACTGGTCACCGAGGTCCAGGCGCTGATCGGCGCCACGGTCGCCGGCTCGCCCCGGCGTACGGTGTCCGGCCTCGACTCGGCCCGCCTGGCGATGGTGCTCGCGGTGCTGCAACGGCGCACCGAACGGCTCACCCTGCACGACCGGGAGGTCTTCGCGGCGACCGTGGGTGGCATCCGGGTGGTGGAGCCGGCGGCCGACCTGGCCGTCGCCCTGGCGGTCGCCTCCGGCGGGCTCAACCTGGCCATCGCGCCGCACCTGGTGGCCATCGGCGAGGTGGGGCTCACCGGCGAGGTGCGCCGGGTCGGCGCGGTGCCGCGGCGGCTGGCCGAGGCCGCCCGGCTGGGCTTCCGGCTGGCCCTCGTGCCGCCCGGCTGCGGGCCGGAGAGCACCGGGGCGGGCCCGGGGCAGATACGGGTGATCGAGGTCACGGACGTGCGCGCGGCGCTCCAGGCCGTCGCCCGCGCATCGGCGGAGTGACCGTCCGTGGCCGTCCGACGGGGACCGCACGGGCGATACCGGACAGGCCGGTCAGGGGCCGCGGTCGAGGCGGGAGCCGGCATCGTGACACATCACAGTAACCGCGACAGCACCCACCGCACGGCAGTCCGTAGACTGTCGACGTGCCGATCGACCGCGATACCACCAAGCCTGCCGGCGCGACGCCCCACGCCCGCACCGGCGCCGTGGGCTCGCCCGCCCGCACGATCAGCGTGACCGTCACCGGGGGCACCGCCGGCGGGGCGGGTGACCCGCTGCGGGCCAACCTGGCACTGATGGCTCCCGGCACCGCCCTGCGCGACGGCCTGGAGCGCATCCTGCGCGGCCGGACGGGCGCACTGATCGTCCTCGGCTACGACAAGGTCGTCGAGGGGCTCTGCACCGGCGGCTTCCCGCTCGACGTGGAGTTCTCCGCCACCCGCGTCCGTGAGCTGTGCAAGATGGATGGGGCCGTGGTCCTCTCCAGTGACGGCACCCGGATCGTCCGGGCCGCCGTGCACCTGATGCCCGACCCGAGCATCCCCACCGAGGAGTCCGGCACCCGGCACCGCACCGCCGAGCGGGTCGCCCGGCAGACCGGCTACCCGGTCATCTCGGTCAGCCAGTCGATGCGGATCATCAGCCTCTACGTCAACGGCCAGCGGCACGTCCTGGACGACTCGGCGGCCATCCTGTCCCGCGCCAACCAGGCCCTCGCCACGCTGGAGCGCTACAAGCTGCGGCTCGACGAGGTGTCCGGCACGCTGTCCGCGCTGGAGATCGAGGACCTGGTCACCGTCCGCGACGCCGTCGCGGTGGTGCAGCGCCTGGAGATGGTCCGGCGGATCGCCGACGAGATCGCCGGCTACGTGGTGGAGCTGGGCACCGACGGCCGCCTGCTGGCGCTCCAGCTCGACGAGCTGATGGCCGGCGTCGACGCCGACCGCACCCTCGTCATCCGGGACTACCTCCCGAGCGGCCGCAAGTCCCGCACCCTCGACGAGGCGCTGGTCGAGCTGGACCTGCTCGGCGCCACCGAGCTGATCGACCTGGTGTCCGTCGCCAAGGCCATCGGCTACCCGGCCGCCTCCGACGCGCTCGACGCGGCGGTGAGCCCCCGGGGCTTCCGGCTGCTGGCCAAGGTGCCCCGGCTGCCGGTGGCCGTGGTGGACCGGCTGGTTGTGCACTTCGGCAGCCTCCAGCGGCTGCTCGGCGCCACCGTCGAGGACCTCCAGGCCGTCGAGGGCGTCGGCGACGCCCGGGCCCGGGGCGTACGGGAGGGGCTGTCCCGGCTCGCCGAGGCGTCCATCCTGGAGCGTTACGTCTGACGGTGCCCCGCCTGTCGGGGTCGCGCCCGCTCCAGCGGCCGCGGGTCAGCCGGTGATGGTGATCTTCACCGGCTCGCTGAGCCTGGTGCCCACCCGCGCGAAGACCTGGTACGTCCCGGGCGGCGGGTTCGGCCCGGCGGCCACGCCGTCGGCGCACCGCGTGCTCTCCCGTCCGTTCCAGCCGAGCTGGTAGGAGCGCTCGAGGCCGGGCGTGAAGGACTGCACGTCGGAGCCGGCGCTGGTGCCACTGCCGCACTTGTCGGAGGACCAGATCGTCTCCGCGCCCGACTTGACGAACAACTCCTGCACGGCGGCCCCGACGTCCCGGCTGCACGTACGCTCGGACCGGTTCCTGATCTTCAGTTGCAGGTCGACCGTCGCGCCCCGGACCACCGAGGCCGGCAGCGCCGTCGCGGTGACCGTGATCTCGGTGTCCGTGCAGGTGCCGTCGTCCACGACAGGTGCCACCGGCGCGGCCGGCGGAGCTTCGCTGCCAGCCGGTCCACCCGTCGACGGTGCCGGATCCGCCGGCCCGGCCGACCCGCCGGACGACGGCGCGCCGGTCTGCGGCGTCAGTGGAGCCCCCGTCGCCTGCGGCGTGGCGCCCGGCGTCGCCGCATTCGACGTGGGCTGCGCGTCACCGGACGTGCCGGTGTTCCGGCCCGATCCCATGCAGGAGTTGAGCAGGACGATGAGGAAGAGAAGCGCCGCTCCCAGTACGACGGCGCGTCGCCGCCAGTACACGGCGGGTGCAAGGGGGCCGACCGTCAGACGCATGATGCCCCCACCGTAGCCGCGCGCCGCACGGCACGCCGCCGCGACGCGCCGAACCATCGACACCGCACCTCGTCACACTCTCCACACTCGACAGTTCGGCACCGACGGAGCGACGCTCAGAGGTAGACCTTGCGCTGGTAGACGGCGTGCGCCCCGGCCACCCGGTCGAGGAAGAGCAGGCCGGCGCAGTGGTCGATCTCGTGCTGGAGAGCCCGCGCCTCGAATCCGTCGGTGACCAGCCGGACCGCCTCCCCGGTTCCCGGCAGCGCGCCCTCCACCACCAGCCGGCTGGCACGTTTCACGTCACCGGTCAGGTCGGGCACCGACATGCATCCCTCCCGGCCCGCCTTCCAGCGCGACGCCTCGACCACCCGGGCGTTGCACAGCACGAACGTGCCGTGCACCGTGACCGCCTTCGGGTGGCCGGTCACGTCGACAGCGAAGACCTGTGCGCCCACACCGATCTGCGGCGCGGCCAGACCCACACAGCCGGGCGACACCCGCATGGTGGCGACCAGGTCCGCCGCCAGGCGTACGGTCTCCTCGGCGGTCGGGTCCACCTCCCCGCCGGCGCGGCTCAGCACCGGTGCGGGCGCGGAGACCACCGCCCGCACCTCTCCCGGCACGCCCAGCGCCTCCGGGGTCCAGCCGCCGAGGCCGGCGTACGCCTCGGCGTCCGGCACGCACTCGTCCCCGGTCACAGCAGATCCGGGTCGGCGGGGCGCAGTGTCACCTCGACGCCCAGGTCGGCGGCGGTCGTCGCCAGCCTGCCGGCGAGCGCGTCGGCCGTGCCGGACGGCAGCTCCACCTCGGCCACCACGACGTACAGGGAGCCGGCCAGCCGGGTGCTCAGGTCCGTCACGTTGCCACCCGCGTCGGCCAGCACCCGGGTCATCGCGGCGACGATGCCCATCCGGTCGGCGCCGTGCACCGCCATCACGTACGGCTCCCCCGCCGGCGTCGTCTCACCGTCCGGGGTGACCGCGCGTACGGTGGCCAGCAGTTGGCCGTCCGCGGCCAGCGGTGCCAGCGCGGCCTCGACCTCGGGGGCCCCCGGACCCACGCAGATCAGGGTCATCGCGAAGTGCCCCCGCAGCCGCGTCATGGTGCTGTCGGTGAGGTTCGCGCCGAGCCGGGCGAGCACCTCGGCGACGTCGGCCACGATGCCGGGCCGGTCCCGGCCGATGACGGTGATCGCGAGCTCGTTCATTCGGGCATTCTCCCCGACCCGCCGGCCGGTGCGGCCCCGCCCCGCCCGGGTCGCCCAGACAGCGGGACGGTACGGCGTGACATCATCGGCGATGCGATGACTGAACCGACTTTCGCCACCCTGGTCAGCCGGTGGTACGAGGAGAACGCGCGCGACCTGCCCTGGCGGGAACCCGGGGTGAGCCCCTGGGCCATCCTCGTCAGCGAGGTGATGCTCCAGCAGACCCCGGTCGTCCGGGTGCTACCGGCCTGGCAGGCGTGGCTGGCCCGCTGGCCCGACCCGGCCGCGGTGGCCGCCGACACCCCGGCCGAGGCGATCCGGATGTGGGGACGGCTGGGTTACCCCCGCCGGGCGGTACGCCTGCGCGAGTGCGCGGTGGCGATCGTCGAGCGGCACGGCGGGCAGGTACCCGACCGGCTGGACCAGTTGCTGGCGCTCCCCGGCGTCGGCACGTACACCGCGCGCGCGGTGGCCGCCTTCGCGTACGGCCAGCGGCACCCCGTGGTCGACACGAACGTACGTCGGGTGGTCTGCCGGGCGGTCGCCGGCGAGTCCGACGCCGGTCCCACCACCCGCCCTGCCGACCTGGTCGCCGCCGAGGAACTGCTCCCGGTCGAGCCGGCCGCCGCCGCACTGGCCAGTGCGGCCTTCATGGAACTCGGTGCCATCGTCTGCACCGCCCGCGCACCACGCTGCGGCATCTGCCCGGTCGAGTCGGTCTGCGCCTGGCGGGCGTCCGGACAGGCCGCGCCCACCGGACCGACCCGCCGCCCCCAGCGGTACGCCGGCACCGACCGCCAGGTACGCGGACTGCTGCTCGGCGTCCTCCGGGAGGCCGTGAACCCGGTCCCCCGGCAGCGCCTCGACCAGGTGTGGGCAGACGACGTGCAACGGTCCCGGGCACTGGCGGGGCTGGTGACCGACGGCCTGGTGGAGCCCGTCGGGGAGGCCTCCTACCGCCTGGCCGGCGACGGCCCGCCCCTGCCCGTCGGCTGACATCCCTGCATGACGAAAGGGCCGGCCCCTTGTGGGGGCCGGCCCTTTCTGGTGTGGGTCAGGAGATGTAGCCGCGGGTGGCGATCCAGTCGGCGAGGTTGTCGACGC